>CAIOZY010000012.1 GCA_903862935.1 uncultured Opitutaceae bacterium | reverse complement strand
TCGAAGACGACCGTGACGCGGCGCTGGCCGATCAGGGCACGGACTTGCTGCAGCACCTCTGGGAGCATTTTGACCAGGCCGGCATTGGCTTCGGCGGTGATGACGAAGAGCGGATCGCCGTGCTGGTCGTTGACCCAGTAACCGGTAAATTGGATCATCGGTCTTCCCGTCATTGGAGCCTATTTGTACTACGTTGATATTCTCTTGTCCGCGGAACAGACTCTCCATGCGACGTTCCAAATCAGGGCGCTTAAATAGTTTCCGTAGCGAGCGATATGACCTTATTAAGATAGGTCCAAGAATGGGGACTGATTTAATCTGTTTTTTGTTGAGCATTTCAAAGGGAGGGCACTCCCACTGGAAGTATGGCTAGTGACGCGAAAGAAATCGAGGCTGCCGTCATCTAGCGAGATCATGTCCGTGCTCCACCTATGAAAAACTTACGCCGAGATCTGCCCCCAACAAGATCAGCGGAATGGGGAAACCCTTATTGGCTCCGCCGATGCGATGGTTAACAGCCGCACTACCCGCTTCAACAAAAACCCTTTATCCGCAGACTGATTGAAGTGTGGACGAGCCGATTGAGACAAAGCGATAACCTCTAGCTGCATGCGCATCGTCTACTGCACGACTGACGGCCACAACGCGTTTAACGGAATCAACGCATGGCTTATCCGTTTTCTACCGCGGATCCGCGCACGGGGCCACGATGTACATGCCTGGGTTTTCACGTGGTCTCGCCCAGAACACTGTGCAACTATTTCCACGTTGCGAGCTGCTGGAATCCCGACAAAGGCGATGTATCCTCCTCTTCGCACTGAGGCCTCGATCCGCGCAATTCTTCATCAAGCGCGGAAGAGTCGCCCGGATCTCTTTGTCAGTAACCACGTGTTGCCCGCGCTCTATGCTGGAGGATGGTTGCGGGCCGCCGGGATTCCTACGATCTCCGTTGTGCACAATGACGACGCAGAGTATAGGGCTAAATTAGCGATCTCCGGAGGAGGCGATGAATTTTTCCGCTCTTCAGCAATCGTTGTGATCTCAGAAGGGCTGAAGTCGCTTGCCCACGGGATCGCTCCAGAAACCCCCATTTGGCACATTCCCTACGGCGTTCCGGCGGGCGCCCGGACGGCGACCCCACCATCGGGGGTGCTTCGTCTTGTCTACCACGGCCGGCTGGCGCAGACGCAGAAGCGCATTTTGGAGACCGCAGCGGCTTTCGTCCGCGTCGCTCGTCTTTTCGGAGCGGTCGAGGCGGATTTCTACGGGGACGGCCCCGAGCGAGGTGCACTGGCTTCACTCCTGGCTCGGGACGACGCCGGAGGGCGGGTCCGCCTCCGCGAGCGGCTCTCCCCAGGGCAGGTGATGGGGGTTCTGCCCGACTATCACGTGGCTGTGCTCATGTCCGATTACGAGGGGCTGGGGCTTTCGCTATTGGAGGGCATGACCTGTGGACTCGTGCCTGTTTGCCTGCGCATCGCCAGCGGCCCACCAGATTTTATCCGCGATGGTGAAAACGGGCTTATGGTTAAGGATCGCGAGGCCGATTTTGATGCCAAGATCGGGCGGCTTGTTAAGAATCCCGGCCTGTGGCGCCAGCTGTCGGACGCGGCAAGGGAATCCGCTGGCCGATATTCCGAGACCATCTCGGAGGAGAAATGGGAGCAGCTGTTTACCCAGCTGGCTGCCGGAGCGAACCCCGTGAGGACGATTCGTCGTCCATGGAGCATCCGCCTGCCCCAGTCTCACCCCGACCTGCGCGACGAAGATTTCCGGTATCCGGGCTTAGTTCGCGCCGTATGGCGGCTCGTGCGGTTTGGCTCACGGCGGTGACCGGTTTACTTGGCCTTCTAGGGCTCTTCGCTTGCAGCCAGCTCGAACGGATACTCATTCTCCGGGAGGCCCTGACCCACTCTCTTGAATCGAGTGTTCGGAGACAGGACCGGGGCTGAAGCTCACCCCTAGCGGAAGTTTAAGAGTTACGGACGAGTTTTCCCAGTGCCCTTGATGCACTTCAATCGTAATCGGCGTTGGGCTGGCGGTTTTCAGAGGAGGTTTGGCCCGCAGCAGTGTCATCGATGCGGCTCGGCAATGGCGGG
>CAIOZY010000011.1 GCA_903862935.1 uncultured Opitutaceae bacterium | reverse complement strand
GGCGGCGGCGCCCGGGGTTCCCGGTGCGGCGGCTGCGGCGGCGGCGCCCTCGGCGGGCACGGCGCCCTCGGCGGGCACGGCGCCCTCGACAGGCACGGCCGCGACGGGGGCCTCGACGACCACCTCGGCCACCGGCTCGACGCAGGAGACGACCGGCTGACCCTTCAGGTCGAGGAAGTCGACCCCGGGGATCGTCTTAACCTCGGAGACTTTGATCGTCTCGCCGACCTTCAATTCGGTGACGTCGACGTTGATCTTCTCGGGAAGGTCCTTGGGCAGGCACCGGATCCGCATCAGGTGGGTGGCGATTTCCAAGACGCCGCTCTGGTTCTTGACACCGAAGGACTCGCCCACGACGTGGACGGGGACCCGGATCTCGAACTTCTCGTCGGTCTTCACCTCGTGGAGGTCGACGTGGAGGAACTGGTCGGTCATCGCGTCGCGCTGGACCTCCTGGAGGAAAGTGAGCGCCAGTTCGGTCCGCTCGGGGTGCTTGAGCTCGATCAGGACCGAGCGGCCGGCCACGGCCTTAAGAAGCCGGGTGAACTCCGGGCCCTCGATGGCGACCTTCTCGGGCTTGGTGTGCTTCCCGTAAAGGATGGCGGGAATGCGGTTGACCTTGCGCAGACGGCGGGATGCGCCCCGGCCCGTTTGGGAGCGCGGCGATATGTTGAGGATCAGCTGTGTCTTCATGGTTTCGTTCCCCCTGATACCCCGGGTGCCGGGGGCAGGCGTAGTTGAAAGGGTAAGATCAGATAGGCTGGCCCGAGCGAATGCAACCAAAACTTGCGCCCGGCCCCCCGGGGGCGGCGCAGCCGCCCAAGATGTCCGTTTAATTGACAACCTGACTGTCCTTTTAACACCCCTGGGGGCGACCCATGCTGGTCGCCTCATGAGCAAAGTAGCCCTCAAAGGTGGCGTCTGGTCTGCCACCCCCACCCCCCTTACCTCCGATTACCGGCTCGACGTCGCCTCCGTGCGCCGGCTGGTCGCCCACCACGTGGGCATGGGTGTCACCGGGCTCATGCTCGCGGGCACCTGCGGGGAGGGGCCGTGGCTGCGCGAGCGCGACCGCGAGGCCCTCGCCCGGATGGCGGTCGAGAGCGCCGGGGGCCGCCTTCGGGTGGCGATGCAGGTCACGGACAACTCCTCCATCAAGGTCCTCGACAACATCGAGAAGGCCGCCGCCTGGGGGATCGAAGTCGCGGTCGTCTCGGCCCCGGCCTTCTTCCTGAACGCGACCCCGGAGCGGATCCTCGCCCACTACCGCGACGTCGCCCGCGCAAGTCCCCTTCCGGTCGGCTTTTACGACCGCGGCAAGTACGGCCCGAACGGGGTGCCGGACAACCTGCTGCTCGAGCTCCTGGCCGAGCCCAACATCGTGATGGTCAAGGACAGCTCGACCCAGGAGGTCCGCCGCGACCTCTACCTGCAGGCCCGCAAGACCCGCCCGGGGCTCGTCATCCTGGACGGCGACGAGTTCGAGGCGGTGCGCTACATGCAGGCCGGCTACGACGGGCTGCTGCTCGGCGGCGGGATCTTCAACGGCATCCTCGCCGGCCGGATCATCGAGGCCGTGAAGGCCGGCCGCGTGGCCGAGGCCGAGCGGCTGAACGAGCGCATGAAGGACCTGATGTGGCGCGTCTACGGCGGGCCCAAGATCGAGTGCTGGCTCGCGGGGCTGAAGGAGCTGCTGGTCCGCATGGGCATTTTCTCCACCCGCACGAACATCCTCGGCTACCCGCTGACCGACACCTGCCGCGACCAGATCGCCGCCGCAGTCGACGGGACCGACGGCCTGGGCTTCCGGGCCGACCTCTTCCCGAGGTCAGCGCCCGCGCACTGAACCATCCCCCTCCCCATGAGCACCCCCCCTGCCGCGTCCCCGTCGGTCCTGCCCTACACGGACACCAAGCCCGTGGGCTCGCCCGACTTCTACTACGGCATCAACTCGACCTTTAAGTTCATCCTGGCGAAACTCGGCACCGCGGGCTGGGTGCGCTACCTGGAGGACATGGCCCGCGAGTACCATGCGCCCGCAAACGCGCGCTGGAAGGCCGGCGGCCTGCCGGCCGTGGCCGCCTACTGGAGGGCCTTCTTCGCGGCCGAGCCCGGCTCGCAGGTCTCGGTTTCCGAGGCGCCCGGGCGGGTCAAAATCGAGGTCAAGGTTTGCCCGGCCCTCAAGCACCTGAAGGCCGGGGGGCGCAAGATCGCCCCCGAGTTCTGCAGGCACTGCTACCACATGGGCAATGCCCGGGCCGCCACGGCCGGGATGGCCATGCGGCTGGAGGGCGGCAACGGCTCCTGCACCCACACCTACTACGGCAGGGCGGCGGAGGCTCCGCCCCAGGACCTGGCCCGGATCAAGGAGGTGTCGTCATGATCGGCTGCTATGACTTCTGCGGGCACTACGAGTGGACCTTCGGCTGGTTCGAGCGCACGGGCGGCCACGCCCTGGTGCGGGCCTACTGGTACGAGGCGATCTACCTGGACGCCCAGACCCACGCCCGGGACCTGATCGCCAAGGAGGGCTTCGAGGGGATGGCCAAGTACTGGGGCCACACGCTGCTCGAGGAGTCCCCGAGCCTCGGTTTCACGATCACCCAAAGGCCGGACGTCTTCCGGATCGATTTCCACGACTGCCCGTCGCGCGGGTTCCTCCTGAGGAACGGCCTCAAGAACTACCGCGACTACTGCGACCACTGCATGGGCTGGACGGGGCCGCTGCTCAAGGACTGCGGGTTCACGATTGACGGCGAGCACAACCACCTCGGCCAGTGCTGGTGGGAGATGCGCAAACCCGACCCCAAGCGGGGCATCTCGCCCCCCGGGGCGACCTCGGGGAGCAAGGACGCCCGGCTCCTTCCCAACTGGAAGGGGCCCGGGGCCGTGATCGACCGCTACGTCCAGGCGAGCGACCCGGACGCCAAGGAGCCTCGGTCAACCTAGGGCCCCGTGGGGCCCTAGAGCTTAAGGTCGTTCATCACCTCGGCGACGTCGACGCGGCGGTTTCCCTCGGCGCGGCTTCTCAAGGCCGCGATCAGGATCGCCTGGATCTCGATCGTCTCGGAGAACGGGTACGGGTCCGGGCCGCCGGAGCGCACGTAGTCGATGAAGGTCACGATCTGGCGCCGAAACTGGGTGTAGGCATCGCCGATTTGGACCGTCACGCACCCCTTGGTGCCGTTCATGTACAGGCCGCCGCCGCCCGCGTCGTAGATGACGCTCAGGGTGACCTGCGCCCCGCACTTGTGGAAGAGGTGGGCGACCTCGAACTTGGGCCTTCCGTCCAGGCGGACGGAGACAAACCCCGGCCCGAGCAGCTTAAAGACCGGCTCCAGGGCGTGGACCCCGTAGTTTTCCCAGTACTTGGTGGTGACGCAGGACAGCCAGCGGATGTCTCCCAGGGAGGACTTGTCGGCGAACCACGGGTCGAGCTCCGGGGCGTACCGGCCCGAGCTCGAGGACAGGATCCGGGCGCCGGCCTTCTTCCAGTCGATGAAGGTCTGCAGCTCCTCAAGGGAGGTCGCCAGGGGCTTGTCCACGAAGACCGGCAGGCCGGCCTCGACGAAGGGCCTGGCCCTGCGCACGTGGTCGAACCCGTTGTCGGTTGCGACAAAGACCGCGTCGACCTGGCCGATCGCGTCCTCGGGCTTGTCCATGACGTTGGGAATCAGCGAGGCCTTCGCGACCAGGGGGGCCTCCGCCGGATTGTCGGTCCACACGTGGGTCACCTGGGCATAGGGGACTTTGACCGTCTCTAGGGGGCGGGCCCCCAGGTACTTGGGGATCGTCGGATAGGGGCAGGGGGCCATGGCGACGGGGTCGAACCCGTTGACGATGGCCGACCAGGAATAGGGATGGCCGTTTCCGGCGATCATCCCGAGCATGGCGAATTTCAGGGTCTTAGGCATGGATGTCCTTCGTGTGGACGCGCGCGCCGGAGGCTGCCGAGGCGAGCGCGGCCAGGTTGAACCGCAGGGAATGGGCCGCCTCTTCGACGGAGCACAGCCGCGGGGGCCTGCCCTCGAGCTGGTCGAGGAAGGCGTTGGCCTCCGCGATGAAATGGGAGTCCCGGGCCGGCACCGAGGCGACCGTCCAGGTCCAGTCCGTCTCGCCCGCGCGAAGGACCCCCCAGCGCTGCGCGTGATACTCGATCTTCACACTGCCCTTGGCTGCGTTCAGCTGCAGCGTGATCTCGTTGGGCATCTGGAACTGGTTAATCGCGAAACTCGCGAGGGCCCCGCCGGGGTGCCGGGAGGTGACGTGGGCGGTGTCCTCGACCGAGACCCCGTCCAACTCCAGGTGGGCGCAGTCGGCCATCACGCTCTCGGCGGGCCCGATGACGCTCTCCACCCAGTTGGTCTGGTGGGTCAGGGCGTCCTGGATCGCGCCGCCCCCGCTGAAGTGGTCCTTGTAGTAGGTGTTTCGATACGCCGGGCGGAGCAGGTGGAAGGCCTGGCCGGCGATCATCACAACCTGCCGGACCGGCCCGATCCCGCCAGCCTTGATAAAGTCGCGGGCCTGGCAGAGGAAGGGCATCACCCAGGAGGTGTACGCGACGGCGATCTTCTTGCCGCTTTTCTCGCGGGCGGCGATCAGTTCGTCCACCCCTTTCAGGGAGTTCGACAGCGGCTTTTCGAGCAGCGTGTGGCAGCCCGACTGAAGCGCCTTGATCCCCATCGCGATGTGGAACTGGGCCGGGGCGCACACCACCACGACCTGGTAGCGGCCGGAGGCGACCGCCCTCTCCCAGTTGGGCTCGCCGGGAGCCCCGTAGGTGTCGGCCATCTTCTTCAGGAGGACGGGGTTGATGTCACAGGCCGTGACGTCGGCCCGGCCGGACTGCTGGAAGCACCTCAGGTGGCGCTCCCCGATGCTGCCGCAACCGATGATCAGGACGGAATATTTGGGCATGGCGGGGTCACTAAACGTTTCCAACTTGCCTACTGTGCATACACGCGTATTTTTGATGTCAAATGACGCGTGTCAATTCGAATGTCGCCTATGATCATATCCGGCAACGGATTTTGAGCGGCAAGTACGCCCCGAACCACGCTCTAAATGAGAAGGACCTCGCGCTGGAGATCGGGGTAAGCCGCTCTCCGGTGCGCCGGGCTCTTCACCGTCTCGAGCTGGAGGGGCTCGCCAGCATTGTTCCCGGGCAGGGGGCCCGGGTGAAGGCGATGGATCTGAAGGAATTCCGGGAGCTGTGCAGCATGCGCCAGGCCCTCGAGGCCCACGCGGCGGGGCTCGCGGCCGAGAATCGCACCGAGGACGACCTGAACGAGCTGCGCTTCGCCTTGGAGTCCCTGAAGGGGATCAGCGAGCGGATCGTCGCCGGCGGCCCCGACGTGCCACCCTTCATCGAATTGGCCACCGCAGATGTGCGCTTCCACATTGCCATCATGACGGCGGCCAAGAACGACCTGATGAAAAAGGAGATCCTGCGGCTGCACCTGATCAACCGCGTGGTGTCCGGGGCGGGGCCCGCCGAGCCCGAGCAGCCCGCAGACGCGGCCGTCGAGCGGGAGCGGCACCGCATCGTCCTCGCCAGCCACGAGGAGATCTACCGGGCGATCGAGCGGCGCGACATTGCCGCGGCCAAGGAGGCGATGGAGCGCCACATCCGCGACATCATCGACACCCACCTGCGCACGATGACCCGGGAGCGAAACCGGATCACGGCCCGCCAACTCACCGACGAGGAGCTGGCCTACATGGCATGACGACCCCCGGAGCCCGGAACCGTCCCTGGGAAGGGCAGCCCCAGCCCCACCCCATCCTCGCCACGGCCGTCATCCCGTGGACCGAGCAGTATGAGTTTGCCGAGGGGATCTTCCGCCGCGAGGTCCGGGCGATCGCCGAGGGTCTGACGCGCCACATCTACATCTTCGGGACGGCCGGGGAGGGGCACGCGGTCACCGACTCGCAGTTTGGGCAGATCGCCTCGGCCTTCTGGAAAGTCTCCGGCGAGTGCGGGGTGAGGCCGATGGCCGGGGTGATCTCGCTTTCCCTCGGCACCGTGATCGAGCGGATCGCACGCGCCCGCGACCTGGGCTTCCGGGAGTTCCAGATCTCGCTGCCGGCCTGGGGGGCCCTGACCGATCGCGAGCTCGACCGGTTCTTTGCCGAGACCTGCGGGCGTTTTCCCGACTGCTTCTTCCTTCATTACAATGTCGCCCGCGTGAAGCGCATGCTCACCGCCGCCGACTATCGCCGGCTCGAGCAGGCCCACCCGAACCTAGTCGCCGTGAAGGCGACCGGGGTCGACGCGCCCCAGGCGCGCGAGTTTCTGACCACGGTACCGAGGCTCAAGTTCTACTTCACGGAGCCAGGCTACGTGGCGGGGCGAAAGGTCGGGCCCTGCGGGCTGCTGATCTCCATGTGCTCGATGCACCACGGGCTGGCCCACCAGTTTGTGGACGGGGACGACACCCTCCGAGAGGAGTTCGCCGCGGAGTTCCGGGAAATCGGCCAGATGTTGAAGGAAAAGATATCCCAGGGGCGCCTCCACATGGACGGGGCCTACGACCAGATGATCTTCCGGGTGAACCACCCGTGGTTTCCGACCCGGCTGCTGCCCCCTTACGAGGGGGCCAGCGAGGAGGACTTCCGGCTTTTCCGGGAGAACCTGCCCGCGCGCTGGAAGCTGGAGAACCCCTCCTGATCCCCCGACCCCCCACACCATGATAGACCTGTTCAAATGGACCGAGAGGGAACCCCTGCCCCTGCCGCGCGCCGGCTCCGCCGCGGGCGTAGTCCAGGGCAGGGTCGTCGTCGCCGGCGGCACCCTCTGGCAGGCAGACAAGAAGCTCTGGGTCGACCGCGTCGACCGCTTCGACCCCCGGCTCAACCGCTGGGAGGCGTGCGCGCCGATGCCCCGCCCCCACGGGGACGCGGCCTGCGCCGTCCTGGGCGACGACCTCTACGCGATCGGCGGCGGGTCCAACGGTTCCTGTGAGGCGGATGTCTGGCGGCTGCGCTCGGGGACCTGGGCGCTGCTCGAGGACTGCGCCCTGCCCTCCCCCCGCAAGCAGCCCGCGGCCGCCGTCCTCGACGGCACGGTCTACCTGCTGGGAGGCTACACGACGGGTGAACTCAGCTCGGCCACGGCGACTCTGTGGTCCTGGAAGCCCGGAGGCCGCTGGGAACCCCGGGCGCCGAGGCCCGGCATCCTGCGTTTCACCCCGGCCGTTGCGGCCGCGGGCGGCCGGATCCTCGTCGCCGGCGGGGCCACGAGCGAAAACGGTGCGGTCCGGAACCTGGACGACATCCTCGCCTACGACCCCAGGACGGACTCCTGGTCGGAGATCGGACGGCTGCCCCGGCCGATCCGGGCCGCGTGCGGGCTCGCCCAGGGTGGCCGCATGCTCTTCATCGGCGGCTACACCGACACCTTCGAAAAACCCATCTTCTCGATCGATCCGCTCTCGGGCGCAGTCTCGCCCGCGGGCGCCCTGCCCCACGGTCTTGCCGACACGCGCTTTGTCGGGGTCGGCTCCTCGGTGATCGGGGTCACCGGGGAAAGCGGGATCAAGCAGCGGGCCCCCTGGACCCTGCAGGCGGGCTGAGCCGTCAGCCCTGGCGCGGGATCCGGGAGACAATCTCCCGGGCGATCGCGATCGAGGCCGTGGCCCCGGGGCTCGGGGCGTTCAGCACGTGGAGCGCCTTGGGCCTTTGCTCGATCCAGAAGTCCTGGATGAAGGTCCCGTCGACATGCATCGCCTGGGCGCGCACGCCGGCCCCCCCGGTCTCCAGGTCGCTCTCGCGGACGTCGGGGACGAGCCTCTGGAGCGACTGGCAGAACCGTTTGCGGCTGAGGGATCGGACGACCTCCTGCCAGCACATGCCTCGGTGCTTGCCCAGGAAGCGCCACAGCCCGGGAAAGCTCAGCGAGTCGGCGAGGTCCCGCGCAGAGAAATCCCTCCACGAGTAGCCCTCGCGGGCGAAGGCGAGGACCGCGTTCGGGCCGGCCTCGACCCCGCCGTGGATCATTCGGGTGAAGTGGACCCCCAGGAAAGGGAAGCTCGGGTCGGGAACCGGGTAGATGAGGTTGCGGACAAGGCCGCTGGCCCGCTCGCCCAGCTTGTAGTACTCGCCCCGGAAGGGGACGATCCGGACCTTGCGCTCGATCCCCGCAAGCTCGGCCACGCGGTCCGAGAAAAGCCCGGCGCAATTGATGAGGTATCCGGCCTCTACCTCGCCGGCGGGCGTCTCCAGGACCCAGCCCGGCCCCCCCTCGCCGATTCCGGTCACCCGGCTGTTCGTCCTGACCTCGCCGCCCGAGGCCTCGATGTCGGCCTTCATCGCCGCGCACACCGCCTCATAGTCGACAATCCCCTCCTCGGGGACGAAGACCCCGGCAACGCCCCCGGCGTGGGGCTCGATCTCCCTCAGCTCCTCGCCCCCGAGCTTGCGCAGGCCCTTCAGGCCGTTCGCCGTCCCTCTGCGGTGGAGCTCGTCAAGGCGGCCCACCTCGGCCGAATCCGTGGCAATCACGACCTTGCCGCAGATCTCGTGGGCTATCCCTTTGTCCGCGCAAAAGCGCGTCATCAGGCGGATCCCCTCGGTGGCAAGCCGCGCCTTGAGCGAACCCGGCTTGTAATAGAGCCCCGCGTGGAGGACCCCGCTGTTTCGGGTGCTCTGGTGGCGGCCCACGCCGCCGTCCTTCTCCAAGACGCACACCCGGCAGGCCGGGTCGGCCGCCTGGACCTCGCGGGCGACGGCCAGCCCCACGATCCCGCCCCCGATGACGACGGTCCGCATGGGAAAGATCCCCCGCTTTAGCGGCGGGCCGGGCCGCCGAAGCCGTGTTTGACCAGCAGCTCGGCGACGGCTTTTCGCTTTTCGTCGATCGAGACCCCCGCCTGGCGCCAGACGCAGTGGGTTTCGTGCTCAAAGGCGCTCATCGCCGTGGCACGGGACGGAAGCTCGGCCAGGCAGCCGGGGGGGATCCGCAAGACCCCACCGATGTTGGCGTGGATCACGTCCCCGGGGCTCACGGTGATCCCGCCCACCTCGACGGGAATGTTGATCCGGCCGAAGCGCAGCGCGCAGTGGTGGATCGTGCGGCCCTTGCCGTACACGGCGAACGGGACGGTCATGATCCCCTCGATGTCCCGGACGCCCCCGTCGGTCACCAGGCCGATGCAGCCCAGGCTGTCCATCATCTTGGCCATCCCGTCGCCGATCACGCACTCGTGGTCGGGCCGGGGCCCCGTCGTCTTGATGACAAGCACCGTCGGGTCGGGCGACTTCTCCATGAGCTTCAGCAGCTCGTACCAGGGCTCCATCTGGGGCTTCGCGCCGGGGGTGCTCGTGTCGAGTTCGCAGGTGAGGGCGACCCCGACCGTGGGCCCGAGGCTCGGGGTCAGCGAGACGATCGATCCTCCCATGTAGTACTCGTGGGCAGGAGTGGGGTCGATGGCGCCGATCGTGTTGGCGATGAGGGCGGTGTCGAAGTCGCGAAGCTGTTCAATGAGGGGTGTGAGGGACATCGGGAAAAGGGGATATTAGGGGGCGTCGGGGGACGGGGCAATCACGTTGAGCTCCCGCCCGGCGGCGGCAAGCTGCTCCCAGAGGGGACCGGGGACGGGGATTCCGTCGCGGGCCCGCTCCTGGCTCGCCCGCCGCTCGGGTTCTCCGGCCACCAGCACCTCGGTGTAGCCGCGCGCGGGCTCCGAGGACTTGATCAGTTCCTTCAGGTGGCCCGTGCGGGCCTCAAAAAGGGGCAGCGGCATGAAGCGCGCCGGGTCAATCGCGAGAAACATCTGGCTGATCTGCAGCGGGACCTCGGTCTTGCGGCCGCGGTAGCTCGGCACATCCAAGGAGATCGGGCCGCCGCTCAAGACCGAGCAGAGGACCTCCACCATCATCGCAAGGCCCGTTCCCTTGTAGCCGCCGATCGGAGTCGGCAGGCCCTTCTGGGCGGCCGCCGTGTCCGTCGTCGGGTTGCCCTCGGAGTCGAGGAAGCCCCACTTTGCCGGGATCGTGGGTTCGCCGCGGAAGGCGGCGTTTCCGACCTTGCCCAAGGCGACCGTGGTCGTCGCCATGTCGAACTGGAAGCGGGCCGGGTCCGAGCCCGGGACGGCGATCGCTATGGGGTTGGTCCCCAGGCGCGGCGAGCGCCCCTGCCAGGGAGGGACCGCCGGCGAGGAGTTGCACATCGCGATCCCGATCGCCCCGGACCGGGCGATCTTCTCGGCCCAGTAGGCGGCCGTCCCAAAGTGGTTCGAGTTGCGGGCGACGACCATTCCCATCCCGGAGCCGGCGACCAGCCGGGCCGCGTGGGCCGCGCACCGGTCGGCCACGACCTGTCCCAGGCCGTTTTTCCCGTCGTAGGTCAGGCAGCAGCCCGACTCATGGGCCACCGCGCCCTCCTCGGCGGGGTCCATCCCCCGGGCCTTGAGCTGGCCCAAGTAGAGGGTCATCATCTGGATCCCGTGGGAATCGACGCCGCGCAGGTTGGCGGCGACCAGGGAGTCGCCCACGATCCGGGCGTGGGCCTCCGGGGCACCGTGGGCCGCGAGGAGCTTCCAGCAGTACTCGCGCAGGGTCTCCTCGTGAAACCTGAGGATCGGGGCGGCCGGTGGGGTGTTCGGGTTGGGCATGGGGTGGCTGGGTGGAGGGCGAGGCGGCCTCCGGAATTTTCCGCGAAGCATGGGGCCCGGACCCGCATCCTAGAAGCCCGCTTCGCCTGTCAAATAAATCGACACGTATCCCCGTTCTCAGCGCAGGAGCCAGGCAATGGCCGCGGCGAGCGGCGCGAGGGAGGCAACCGCCCATCCGGCGATGACGGCGCCCCGCCTTCCCCGGGTGGGAAGCAGGCTGAAGAGGACCCCGGAGGCGATGCTCACCGACTGGGAGACCGGGGCGATCCACTGGAAGCTCAGGCGGGGGCCCCCGGCTATCAGGTCCCAGTAGCCGACCAAGATCGCCGCGGCGACCCCGTAGACGACGCTCATCACAGCCCCGAAGGGGGTGGCAAAGCGCACGAACATCGCCAGGAAGAACAGCCCGAACAGGGCGTACATGAACAGGTTTACGGTCTTGTTGGTGACCTCGATCAGGTTCCCGGGCACGGCCCCGATGACGAGGCTTCCCAGAACGATGACGACCCCGACGCAAAGAGACAGGATCCGGGCTGTCCTGAGCCGGGAGGTGTCCGAGCGGGCCGAGCCCCACCGGGTCGTGTCGACAAAGTCCTTGGCGAGGACGGTGACGACCGAGTTGACCCCCGCGCACAGCCCCGACATCGAGCCGGCGAGCATCCCGGCGACCACCAGGCCCGAGAGTCCGGGCGCCAGGTAGTGACTCATGTAGTAGGGGAAGCAGATGTCGCCGTTTTTCGCGACCGACATGCCCGCCGGGAGGCTTCCGGGGAAGGCCGTGTAGAAGCCCACGACCGAGGCCCCGACGACTCCCAGGAGAGCGAAGGTCCCGGCGATCGAAATCGCCGTGTTCACGTACGCCCGCCGGGCCGCCGCAGCGTCGCGGGTCGTCAGGTAGCGCTGGATCGCGATCTGGTCGGAGCCGGCCAGGCAGATCTGGCCGATGGCGAAGACGACGAAAGTGCCGAGCATCGTCACCCGCACGTGGGGATCGGTGCTGAAGAACGGCTCGGGGGCCCAGTGGGCCTCCCACCGGTGGGGAAACCACCCGCCCAGGCCCCCCACCCGCACGGTGATCGAGGCGACCGTGAGGATCGCCCCCAGGAGCAGGACCAAAAAATCGACGACACTGATGATCATGACCGCGTCCATCCCGCCCGCCAGGGCGGTCGCGGTCGCAACCAGCCCCATCCCCAGTTCGAAGGTCGGCACCCAGCCGCGGTCGCAGCCGATCGTGCTCACGAGGATCAGCGCCGTCGTGTACAGGATGAGCGCCATCCAGACCAGGCGGATCACGGCGAAGGTGCCCGAGCCCAGCATCCGGCCCGTGCGGCCGAGGCGGGCCTCCAGCAGCTCGTAGGCGCTCGTGATCGGAAGCTTCATGATCCCGGGGATCAGGAAGAAGCCGACGATCAGCAGAATCACCGGCACACTCAGGACGTTGAAGCAGGCGACGACGGGGCCGTTCTGCACCCACTCGCCCGGCACCGCTAGGTACGAGATGAGCGTGAACATCGAGGCAAAGATCGAGATCCCGGCCAGGATCGGCCTCTTGTTGCGGCCGGCGACGAAGAATTCCTCGGTGGTGCGCTGGCGGCGGGAGTAGTAGAAGCCTATGGCTAGGATCGCCAAGGCGTACGCGGCGAGGACAATCCAGTCTATTCCTCCGAACTGCCGGGCTGCGGGCGCAGCCAGGGCAAGCAGCGGCTGGGGCATGGCGGTTGGGGGCGGGGTTTCAGGGGTTTAAAACGAAAAGCCCGCCCGACCTGAAATTGTCTCAGATCGGGCGGGCTTGAGAATCTAGACCGACTCAGGCCTTACAGCTTGTAGTCGACCTCGAGGACGAACGTGCGCGGCACGGACGGGTCGGCGATCAGCGCCGTCTGCTCGCCCAGCACGTACCGTTCATCCAGAGCGTTCTGACAGTTCAGGCGCAGCTGGAGGTGCTTGTTGACCTGGTAGTTCACGAAGGCGTTGACCAGGGTTCCGGTCTTCAGCTTGATCTCGCCCGACCACGCGGTGTAGGGGTTAAAGCTGGAGTAGGTCATGCCAGAAGTGCTGATCCAGCGGCCGCCCACGCGGACGATGCCGGCGCCCACGGCCCAGCCCTTGAGCGGGCTGTCGGGCTGGAAGTCGTAGCGGCTGAAGAACGCCCACTGATTGTCGTAGGAGTTCGAGACCGGCTTGCCCAACTGGTCGCGGTCATGGCCGGCGTAGCCGGACGCGATGATCTGCCAGCCCGGCATGACGGCCACGGCGATGTCGCCGTCAACACCCTGCTGGACCGTGCTGCCGACCGGCACCCAGTAGCTGAGGCCGTTCGGGAGGGTTCCGCCGACGGACAGGACGTTCGTCGTGGTCATCTTGAAGGTCGCCAGGTTCGTTGAGATCTTGCCGCCGAACAGAGCGGTCTTCATGCCGATTTCCGTGCCCTTGCCCAGCTGGGCAGGAGGCAGCGTGCCGTTCGCGAGGATCGCGCCCTGGGTCGGGGGCGAGAACGAGCCTGAGTCCATCGCGTAGAACGAGATGTCCTTGGTGGGCTTGAAGACGATGCCGTAGCGGTGCAGCATGCGCGACGACGGAGTCGTGATCGTGGTCCACGGAACGTTCGACAGGTTGGCCGTGCCCTCGGTGGTGATGTTCGACCATGTCCAGCCGCCGACGAGCGTCAGGTAGTTCGGGACGATGTCGATCGTGTGCTGCCAGTACAGGGCGGTGACCACCGTCTGGTTGTGCAGGCCCTGCTGCGGGTATGCGTCAGGAGAGAACTGGGAGGCCGACGGAACGGCCAGCGCGTCGATCGCCGCTGCGTTGTTCATCGCCACGGTCGGATACGGAATGCCGATGGCCGTCGAGGTCCACGTCCTCTGGATGACCGTGTACTCATCCCAGCCGCCGCCGAAGGCGTCGGTGTTCTTGAAGGGGCCCCAGTTGTAGTGGCCCTGGATGTCGTCGAGGAACGCCCAGTAGCTGTACTTGATGTTGTTTTCCCGCATCAGGAAGTTGATCGTGCCCGCGTCCCAGTTGACCGCGTTGTTGATGCTCACCGGGCCGAAGCGGTGCAGGTTCCACTGGCCGAGCGCCACCGAGTTCTCCCAGTTGCTGGAGATGCGGGTGTCGACCTTGCCGTTGTAGCGGAACGCCTCCCAGTGCTCCATCGAGCCCTGCAGGTAGTTGCCCTCAGCGCGGCCGGCGCCGTTGTACAGGTCGCCAGTCGGGGTGATCAGGCTCATGCCGGCCGTGCGGTGCACGCCCTGCAGGAAGTAAACGTAGAGACGAGCCGTGGTGTTCTTCCAGTCAACCTGGACCACCGGGAAGATCGTGGTCATCTCCTCCTTGTCGTTGTGCCAGTAGGAGGCGCCTCCGCGGTAGGACATTACCAAGCGGTAGCCGACCTTGGCGTCGCCGACCATGCCCAGCGGGCCAGTGGAGTCGATCGTCGCGCGGTACAGGTAGTGGTCGGAGCCGGAGTTGATGCTGAAGGTCGCCACGTTCTGGCTGTACGGCAGGGGCTTCTTGGTGCTCTTGAGCACCGTGCCACCCAGGGAGGCGTTCAAATAGAGCACCTGAGCCGGGCCCTTGATCAGCTCGTACGAGTCGATGTAGCTGTTGTCCTCGTAGGGCTGGTTGGAGGGCATGTCGTCGACGTACGCATACGTGATGCGGTAGCCGCGGGCGGCGAACGCCTCACCGGCGTAGAAGTTGCTCAGACCGAAGTACTGGGTCACGTTCGAGGAGTCGACGAAGCCGATGTCGTCGATCAGGTCGCGCGTGATAACCGTGTCGATCTGCGGGAGGTCGAGCAGCGAAGTGTTCGTCTTGAACGCGCTCGCGGAGTTGGTCGAGACGTAGCCATGACCTTGCGTGGTCGTGACTTCGAACTTCGACATCTGAACCACTTCTTCAGGCGTGGCCGGCGCTGCTGCCTGGCCAAAAGCCAAGGCCGAAGCGGCGACGGAAGCCGCGCCCACAAGAAGTGAGCGTAGGTAACCAAGGGATTTCACTGACATCATCTTAGGTCCGGTGTTGAGGTTTACGGGTGATGTTGAACAACTAACGTTGTACTACAAGCGGCGGAATGTTGAGGGAACCGGCATCCAAGGCAATAAGAAAGATCGACCCCGGGGATAAGGCCCTTAATAGCCTCAAAAAAATACTTAAGTTAATATTTATCAATATCTTAAATTCCTATCACCCCCCGGCTGAACAACTTGTAAACTCTTTTTTCAGGTAGAAGCCACAGAGAGGCCGGCCGCGGCCCCCCAACAATCGGGTTGCGGCAGGCCGGAGCCCCTTCCAGGTTCGGGCCCGCAGGCTAAGAATATCCCCATGCATCCATGAAAATAATCGACGTCCGGACGATCCTTCTCACGGGCCCCTCCACGAACGATCCCTTCCTCCGCGAGGCTCGCAAGCGCCGCAGCGCCGCCTTCGTCGAAATCCTGACCGACGGGCCGCTGACGGGCCTGGGCGAGACCTACATCGGGTACTTCTGCCCGGAGGTGGTGCCGGAGGTCGTGGCCTTCTTCCGGCCGGTCCTCATCGGGCAGGGGGTCGACGACATTGCGGAGCTGTGGCGGCGGATGTACCACTGCGGCAACTACTGGTGCCGGCTGGGCCTGGGGGCGGCCGTCCTTTCGGCGATCGAGGCGGCCCTCTGGGACCTGAAGGGAAAGCTGCTCGGTCAACCCGTCTGCGAGCTGCTGGGCGGGGCCAAGCACGAGCGGATCCCGGCGTACGCGACCGGCGGGCCCTGCAACTACCCCAAGGATCGGCTCGCCCGCAAGATCGACCACTACCTGTCGCTCGGGTTCAACGGCTTCAAGATCGGCGTCGGGGGGTTCTATCCCGACCGCGGGTTCGTGATCGAAAGCGAGCCGGCCGCGGCCGCCGACTTCGAGGCCGACAAGCTCGCCTTCGTCCGCTCCCATGCCGGTCCCAACGTGCGCGTCATGATCGACGGGCACATGGGCAACACGCCGGGCAAGGCCTGGGCGACCGAGGTCGCGATCGCGGTCGCGAAGGCCGCCGAGCCGTTCAACCTGTTCTTCTTCGAGGAGCCGCTCCACTACACGAACCCGACGGGCTATGCCGAGCTCTGCCGGGCGACCTCCGTGCCGATCGCCGGGGGCGAGTGCCTGACGACCTCGTGCGAGTGGCAGAGCTTTGTCGAGCAGGACTGCTTCGACATCGGCCAGCCCGACGGGGCATTCAACGGGGGCTTGGGCGAGACCCTCCGGATTGCCGCCATGTTCGCCAAGCGCGGGCGCAAGATCGCGACCCACTCCTGGGGCTCCGGGGGCGCGTTCATGCAGAACCTCCACGCGGCCTTCGCCGCCCCCAACACCTGCATCATGGAGGTCGCCCCGGACTACGCCGGGCTCCACTCCGAGGTCATCGGCGACTCCTTCAGGATGAAGGACGGCTGCGTCCTGCCCCCGCTGAAACCCGGCCTGGGGATCACCCTCACTGAGGAGGTCCGCCGCCGCTACCCGTTTATCCCCGGAAGCGGGGAGTTCAACAGCGTCCCGGGCAAAATCCTGACCGACTGAGAGCGCCCTGCCCGGTCCCATCGCCCCCCCTGCTGCCCCCGGGCAATGACCCTCGTCACCGAAAAGCACCTGGAATGCGACCTGATGGTCGCCGGCGGAGGCCCGGCCGGGGTCGCCTGCGCCCTGTCGGCCGCCCGGCTTGGAGCCCGCGTGATCCTCTGCCAGGACCGTCCTGTCCTCGGGGGCAACGCCTCGAGCGAGGTGAGGATGCACATCGTCGGGGCGACCGGGCTCGGCGACGGCAAGGCGCTCGCCTCGGAGCTGCGGGAAGGGGGCCTGATCGAGGAGATCCGGCTCGAGATGGCCGTCCACAACCCGCAGCGCTCGCCCTCGATGATGGACCTTGTCCTCTACGACAAGTGCCGGAGGGAGCCGAACGTGACCTTGCTGCTCAACACGGCGGTCACCGGGGCCGACCTGGAGGGCGGCCGGATCTCGCGGGTGCGCGCCGAGCGCCCCTCGACCGAGGAGCGCTTCACGATCCGCGCCCGGACCTTTGCCGACTGCACCGGGGACGGCAGGCTCGGCGCCGAGGCCGGGCTGCCCCTCCGGCACGGGCGCGAGGCCCGCTCGGAGTTCGGGGAGCCCTCGGCCCCGGAGAAGGCCGACCGGAGGACCCTGGGCTCGAGCCTGCTCCTGCAGGCAAAGAAGCACGACCGGCCGATGCCCTTCACGGCCCCGCCCTGGGCCCGCAGGTTCAAGGCGAGCGACTTTGGGCTGCGCCCCTTCGGAAGGCCCGGCTTCGACCTCGGGCTCGAATACGGCTTCTGGTGGATCGAGTGGGGCGGCTGCCTCGACACGATCAAGGACAACGAGAGGATCCGGGACGAGCTGCTGGGAATCGTCCTGGGGGTCTGGGACCACATCAAGAACGCCTCGGGCACGGGCGCCGACACCTGGGCCCTGGAGTGGTTCGGGTTCCTGCCGGGAAAGCGGGAGAGCCGCCGGTTTGTCGGGGAGCATGTCCTCACAGAGGCGGACTTGGTCGCCTCCCGCCCCTTCGCCGACGCGATCGCCTACGGCGGGTGGCCGATCGACACGCACCCGCCCGAGGGCGTGGACGCCCCCGACCTAGAGCCCTGCGTGCAGCGCCACCTGGACTGGCTCTACGACATCCCGCTTCGCTCCTGCGTGTCGAAGTCCGTCCCCAACCTGGTCTTCGCCGGCCGGAACCTCTCTGCAACGCACCTGGCCTTCGCCTCGACCCGGGTCATGGCGACCTGCTTCGCGGTGGGCCAGGGGCTGGGAACCGCCGCGGCCCTGGCCCTGAGGCAGGGCGCCGACCCCGTCGAGATCCCGGGCAACCCGGCCCTCATGCGCGCGGTCCGGCAGCAGCTGCTGAGGGACGACTGCTTCCTGATCGGCGTCCGAAACGAGGACCCGGCCGACCTCGCCCGCTCGGCAAGCGCCCGGGCCTCCAGTTCGCAGCCCGGCGGCGCGGCCGGAGAGGTCCTCAGCGGCCAGACGCGGTGCGTCGACGCCTGCGTGACCCCGGGCCGGTTCTCCCCCGGGGCCAACCGCTGGATGAGCGACCCCAAGTCCGGACTGCCCGCCTGGCTTGAGCTGCGCTGGCACAAGCCGGTCGACCTGGCTGAGGTTTCGATCGTCTTCGACACAGGGCTCCACCGGCTCCTGACCCTGTCACAGGCCGACGGATACACGGCGAAGATGCTCTGGGGCCAGGCGCAGCCGGAGACGGTCCGCGACTACACGGTCTCGGCGGAGACGGCGGCCGGCTGGACGGAATTGGCCCGGGTTTGCGGAAACTACCAGCGCCTGAGGATCCACCGGCTGGCGCAGCCGGTCCGGGCCTCGGCCCTGCGCGTGTCGGTCACCGCGACAAACGGGCTCGACCACGCCCGGATCTGCGAAATCCGGGCCTACTGAGAGGCCTTCCTCAGTTCCGCCGCGATCGAGTCCGCCGCGGCGGCCGCGAGCTCCCGGTAACCCTCCGGGGTGAAGTGGACGTTGTGGGGAAGCTGGATCCGTGCCTGGTCCCGGGCTGCGAGGGCCCCGAGGTCGTCGATATCCACCCCCGCCTCGCGCATGACGGCGAGCGCTATCTGGTTGTACCGGGCCTCGTCGCCCTTGACCCGCCCCTCGGCCCCTTCGGGCACCGGGGTTGTGGTCGCGAAGACCAGGCGGGCCCCGGTCTTCCTGAGCCGCGCGACGAGCCGCCGCAGATTCGCCTCGTACTGCCCGGGCGGAGCCACCTGGGTCCCCTTGTCGGGGGTCACGTATCTGCCCTGGGGATCGAGGTACTTCATGTCGTGCAGCCCGAAGTTGAAGTGGATCACATCCCAGTGCCCCGAGCCGAGCCAGGCGTCGAGGTGCTCGATCCCGTAAGCGACCTGCCGGCAGTTGTCGACCGGCCGGTGCACGTTCGCCCGGCCCTTCAGCCGTTCGCGCACCAGCGGCGTGTAGCCGATCGAGATCGAGTCGCCCAGGAGGAGCACCCGCGGCAGCCCCGGGACATCGGCGACCGGCGCGAAGGCCGGATCGGCGGGGTTGAACATCTGGATCGGGGCCGGGGGAGCCTCGTCCTTGGACTTGAGGGCCGTTCCTGAAATGAGGGCGCCCAGGATCAGGGCTGCCGCGATCGGGGTTCTTAGCATAAAGGGGAAGGCCGGTTGTATCCTTGCACCCGCGGGCGGTGTCGACCAAATTCCCCGGCCTTGCCCCAACCCATGCGCTCCGGGATTCTCGCAGGCGGAAACTGGATCATCGACCAGGTGAAGCTGATCGACACGTGGCCGCCGCAGGACTCGCTCGCCTCGATCTCTTCGGAGTCGGCCAGCAACGGCGGGGGCCCGTACAATGTCTTGAAGGACCTCGCCAGGATGGGGGCCCCCTTCCCCCTCTCCGCCGCGGGGCTGGTCGGCGACGACGACCGGGGCCGGGCGATTGCGCAGGACTGCAAGAAAAGCGGGATCGACACCGCTCAGCTCAAGGCGACCCGGCAGGCCCCGACCAGCTACACCGACGTCATGACGGTGCGCGGCACCGGCAGGAGGACCTTCTTCCACCAGCGCGGGGCGAATGCGCTGCTCGGGCCGAAGGACTTCGACTTCACGAATACCCGGGCGCGGATCTTCCACCTGGGGTACCTCCTGCTCCTGGATCGGCTGGACTGCCCGGGCCCGGACGGGCGCCCCGCGGCGGCCGAGGTCCTCGCGCGGGCAAGCAAGGAGGGGATTGCGACCTCGCTGGACTGCGTCAGCGAGGCGAGCGAGCGCTTCAAGGCGATCGCCACCCCGGTCCTCCCTGAGGTCGACTACTTCTTCGCAAACGACTTCGAGGCGGAGAGGATCACCGGGATCACCCTGAGCCACGGCGGCGTGGTCGAGCCCGGGGCGGTCGAGCGGGCCGCCCAGGCCCTGGTCGCCCTTGGGGTCCGCCGCCAGGTCTTCATCCACTTCCCCGAGGGGGCGTATGCGCGCTCCGCCTCGGGGGCGGGAGCCTGGCAGCCGAGCGTGCGAGTCCCGCCGGGGGAGATCGCGGGGGCCGCGGGCGCGGGCGACGCTTTCGCGGCCGGGGTCCTCTACGGACTGCACGAGGGATGGGAGCCCCAGCGCGGCCTCAAACTGGGGGCGTGCGCCGCCGCGGCGAGCTTAAGCCACCCGACCTGCTCGGAGGGCGTCGGCACCCTCGCGCAGTGCCTGGCGCTCGGCGAGCGCCTCGGATTCAGGCCGCTGCCGATGACCGACTGACCGCTTTGGGGCCCGGTCAGTGCATCTCGACCGAGACGTCGGAGAGCCCCGGGCGCAGATAGCTGAAAGCGACGTTCGGGTGGTCGGCCAGGAGCGACATGGGGACCGCCGAGTCCATGATTCGCTTGGAGATCATGAGCGCGGTCAGCCGCGTCCCGAAGCCGTTGTCGTGGTGGCCGGGGTGCCAGATCGACACCCGCTCGGCCTTCCACGTCTCGTGGGGCCCGACCGTGGCGGCGTTGCCGGGGATGAGCGCGATGTTCCCGCCGCCCGAGGTGCGGGCGTTTTGCATGAGGGTGATCGGGTGCAGCTTGACCACTCGCGCCTTAAGCTTTCGGAACTCCGCCACCGAGGGCGGGCTATCCGCGTAGGCGCCGGTCCTGGGGAAGGGGTCGTTGAAGGCCCAGTGCTTCACCTCGCCCTGTCCGCCCTGCATCAGGGCGCAGCGGACCGAGTCGTAGGTCGCGCTGTAGGCGGCTAGGTCGCGGTTGGGAAAGTGGATGTTCGCCACCGGCATCGCGAGCTTCGGGTCGATCCGGTCGAAGCAGAGCTGGCGGTCGCACCTCGCAAACGACAGCGGGTGATCCTCGCCCATGGGCTTCCCGCCGATCACCCACTCGTCCATGCCCCAGAAGTGGGCGTTGCGCAGGTCGAGCCCCAGAGCGTTCACCATCCGGGCGACCAGGGGCAGCTGCTCGGTGGGCCCGATCGGACCGCACACGCCCACAGGATTGTCGGGGGTGGCGCGGCGCCAGGCCGAGATGTACTCGAGGGCCTCCGCGCAGTAGAACTCCTCGACCGTGTCGTAGAAGCGCACCTCGAAACCGGGGCGGGCGAGCTGCTCCAGGTCGCGCGCGGTCAGGGCCGCGGCGTCGGCGAGCAGGTGGGGATCGAGGGTGGTGAAATCCCACCACCCCTCGGCTAGTTTGCTGATGGGTCTAGGCATGGCTCAGGGTTTAAGCCCGGGAGACCCCCGGGCCCAGAAGTTCATGAATCGGGTCCCAGTCCGGCGCGGACAGCCCGAGGTGGGAGTGGCGGACGAAGCCCTCGGCCACCGCGAAGCGCCCCGAGAGTCTCCCCGCCTCGCGGCCGAGCCGCTCCATTTCGTTCAGGTACGAGTCGAAGCCCTGGCTCACGTCGAGCCACTCCTTCTGGGAGCGGTGCAAGGAGAGCATCTGGCGCTTTCGTGCAAGGACGCGCTCGATCCCCACAAAGTGGGTCGGCCGGGGCGCCTCGCCGAGCGGCCCCTTCAGGCCGTGGGGCAGGGCGTGGTAGACGGCGACCGGGGAGTCGTAGGCCGGCCGCTGGGGCTCGGTCGGAAAATTCATCATCCCCCGAGAAAACGCCGCCGTGACGGCGAGCCGGGCCGCGTTCTGGTGGTCCTCCATGTAGTCGGAAAGCGGATGCGTGAGCAGGATCGAGGGCCTGATCTCGCGCAGGCCCGCCGCAACCCGCGCAAGCGAGGGGCGGTCGTAGAAGACCGCCAGGTCGTCGAAGAGCGGCGCGTGGGCGGTTCCCCCGGCGACCGCCGCGGCGGCCTGGGCCTCCTCCCAGCGGATTCGGGCGATCTCGTCTTTGGCGTGGCGGGCGGACCCCAGGCAGCCGTTCGCCAGGTTCCAGACATGGATCTCGGCCCCCGCCTCCGCAAGCAGAAGCAGGGTCCCGGCCATCGAGAACTCACAGTCGTCGGGGTGCGCCACGACAGCCAAAGCGACGTGCTTTTGACTCATGCCCCCAGAGAGAAGATGGCGTCCATTGCCCTCGAGGTGTTCGCGGCCAGGACCTCGGGGCAGTGCTTGTAGAAGGGCACCGGCGGAATCATCTCGGCGGCGACCCACCCGTCGTAGCCGGCCTCCCTGAGGGCCTTCATGACGGCGGGCCAGTCGACGTCGCCGGAGAGAAGGTCGCAGAACCCGTCCACGGTGGCCACGGCCCGGCGGAAGTCCTTGAAGTGGACCCGGCGGATGCGCTTGCCCAAGACCTTGATCCACTGCTCGGGGTATCCGACAAGAAGCGCGTTGCCGGCGTCAAAGTAGGCCCCGACCCGGTCGCTTTGGAAGCCGTCGATGAAGGCGCTCATCTCGAGCGGGCTTAGGAGGAACTTGTTCCACACGTTCTCGATGCAGATCGTCACCTTGGCCTTGCGCGCGGCCGGCAGGGCCGCCGCGACAAACTTCGCGGCCCGCTCGTAAGCGAGGTCGTACGGCACGACCTCCCCTCCGGGGATGAAGTCGACACCCACGGCGCCCGGGACGACGAGGATCACGTCAAGGCCGAGCCCTGCGGCGCAGCCGATCTCCGCCTCCAAAATCCCGGCCGCCTTGGCCCGGACAGCCGGGTCGGCGCTCGCGGCGTTGGCGCCCCAGTACAGGCCCGTCGCAAGCCCGCTCAGCTCGAGGCCGGCGGCCTCGACCTTCTTGCGGACGGCGGCCAGGGCCTTGGCGTCGCTCTTCAGGTTGACCGGGCCGTCCTCGGTCAGGTCGACCTCGAAGCCGGCGAAGCCCGCGTCGGCCGCGACCTTGAGCTTGCGGTCCAGCGGCCAGTCGAAGGGGAAGGACCAGATGCTGATGGATTTCTTCATGGGGAGTCCCTCTTTTTTGGGGTCAGAGTCTCACCGTGCGGCCCGTCGAGGCGGACTTGATCTCCGCCAGGACCGTGCGGACCGACTCGGCCGCCTGGCGCGGGGTGGCGAGCGCGGGCTTCCTGCCCTTCTCGAGGCGGCCGACGAAGTAGGCGAGCTCGTTATAGTACCCGCCCAAGGACGAGATGTTGCCGGCCCCGCTCCCGGAGCTGCCGGCGCTAGGCACGCGGAAGGCGAGCGGCCGCTTAGCCTGGGTTCCCAGGGTCAGCTTCAGGCTCGGGTTCACGGTGCTGTCGAACTCGACCGTCCCCTTCTCGAAGATCGCCTGGAAGGCCATCTGGAAGCCCCAGTGCGGGGGATAGTTCCAGCCGCCCTCCGCCGTCACCGCAATCTCGTCGAAGTGGTAGGTGGTGAAGATGTGGCTCCAGCCAGTCTTGTCCTTGGTCCCCACCGAGGTGACCGCCTTCGGGCACCCGAGCAGGTGGTGGACAAAGTCCGTGTCGTGCACATGCAGGTCGAGGGCCGCCCCTCCGGACTGCTTCCCCTTGTTGAGCCAGTCGCCCATGCTGTAGCCGGGCCGACCCGCGCGGCGCTGCAGGGTCAGGCTCAGGAGCTTGCCGGCCTTGCGGCTCTTCACAAACTCGACAAAAGCCTCGTACTCCGGCCAGAACCGGATGCACTGGCCGACCTGCACCGAGCGGCCGCTCTTCTCCGCAAGTTCGGCCAGCTTGAAGGCCTCGGCCGCGTTCGCGGTAAAGGGCTTCTCGCAGAAGACGTGTCTGCCGGCCTTCAGCGCCTGCCGCACGAACTTCCCGTGGAGCGGGGTCGGCAGGCAGATGTCGATCACATCGGCCGGGTGCCGGGTGAGGGCCTCGCGCAGGTCCCTATAGACCGGGACTGAAATCCCGAGCTGCTTCAGGGCCGCCGCCGCCGCCTTCACATTCGCGTCCACCGCGGCCGTAAGCCGGGCTTTTGCGATCTTGGAATATGCCTGCGCGTGCATTCCGCCCATGAACCCGAAGCCGACGATGATGATCGTTTGCATAGTGGTGAAAATTCCTATGTATACAGCCTCTCGGACGTGACCTAAGAGTCAATCCTCTTTTGGCTTGCAAAATTTGTATACAAGTGCGCTGCTCCTGCGAAAGACACCCGTGAATTCCGACAAGGCGTACGACTTCATCCGCGAGAGAATCTTGAGCGGAGAGTATCCCCCGGGTCACGCCCTGATGACGAACGTCCTGTCGAGTGCGATCGGTGTCAGCCGGACGCCGGTCAGGGATGCGCTGCGCCAGCTGGAGGCCGACGGTCTGGTCATCATCCGCCCGCGCCTGGGGGCGAGCGTGAAGACGATGGACTTGAAGGAATTCAGGGAGCTGTGCGGGCTGCGGGTGGCGCTCGAGGGCTACGCGGCGGGCCTGGCGGCCCAGCACCGCACCGATGCCGACCTGCACGAGATCACCTTTGCCCTGGAATCCCTGAAGTCCCTGACCGAGCGCTTCATCGCGGCCGCGGAGGAGCAGCCGATCCGCGGGGAACTCGCCCAGGAGGACGTCCGCTTCCACATCGCGATCATGACCGCGGCGAGGAATGATTTGATCAAGCGCGAGATTCTCCGGCTGCACCTGTTGAACCGGGTCGTGTCCGGTCCGGCGCCGAAGAACCGCGAGCCGGCCCCGCCGGACTTCAAGGCCTCCCGGCACCCGCACCTGAGCGAGGTGCAAGCCGAGCACGAGCAGATCTACGAGGCCATCAAGCGCCGGGACGTCTCCGCCGCGGAGGACGCGATGGAAAAGCACCTCCAGTCGATCGTGGAGAACAGCCTGCGGACGATGGCCCGGGCGGAGAACCGCCTGATCGCGAAGGAGCTCACGAAAGAGGAGCTCAACTACACGACCTAGGGGGGAAGGTTCCGATCGGTTGTTCCCGGGTCCGGAGCCTGCAAAGCTGGTGGTGTGACGCAACGGCCGCCGCCCTCCCCCGTCCCCAGGGGACGCCATCAGGGCGCCCGGTTAACGGCTCGCCCCCGGCCGCGGGGCCGCGCAGGATTTTCCACCTCCCCGACCATGACGATCTCATCGCTGAACTGGATGCAGGTTGAGGATTACCTGCGCCGCGACGACCGGTGCGTCCTGCCGATCGGCTGCACCGAGCAGCACGCTTTCCTGAGCCTGTCGACCGACACGATCCTCGCCGAGCGCGTGGCGACCGAGGCCGCGGCCCCCCTGGGAATCCCGGTCTTCCCGGCGATCCCCTTCGGGCTCACGCCGTACTTCATGGCCTACCCGGGGACCGTGACCCTGCGGGACGAGACGCTCCTCGCGGTCGTCGACGACGTCCTGACGAGCCTGGTCCGCCACGGCTTCCGCCGGATTGTGATCGTCAACGGCCACGGTGGAAACGCGCCGGTTGCCCCGTTTCTTCCGAGGTGGGCTGCGGCGCATCCCGGGGTGCGGGTCCGGTTTCATAGCTGGTGGAATGCGCCGAAAACCTGGGCGGCAGTCCAGCAGATCGACCCCGTGGCAAGCCACGCCTCCTGGATGGAGAATTTCCCCTGGACCCGTCTGGCCGCGGCGAGCCCGGACGTGAAGAAACCCCGGGCGGACACCTCGCGGCTGAGGACCATGAAGCCGGAGGAGGCGCGGGAGCTCCTCGGCGACGGAAATTTTGGCGGGGCCTACCTAAAGGCGGACGCCGACATGGAGCGGCTCTGGAGGGTCGCCGTCGAGGAGACCCGCGGGATCATCGAGACCGGCTGGTAGCGGTCGGGCCCTCAGCGGCCCGCGGGGCGGTCCCGGATCGCCGGGGAGACCTTGTTCCAGGTCGTCGCGAGGAGGAGGCAGCCGGCAACCGCCGAGCCGACATAGAGCCACAGAGCGCCGTTCCAGCCGAACCGGTCGGCGAGGATCCCGGTCGCCAGGCCGCAGAAACTCGCCCCGATGTATCCAAAAAGTCCGGTGAGCCCCACGGCGCTCGAGGAGGCGACCTTGGTCGCGAAATCGGCCGCGGCCACGGCGACAAGCATCTGGGGGCCATACACCAAAAATCCCAGCGCCGTGAAGATGAGGCACATCGTGGGGACCTTTCCCTGCGGGGCGTGGAAGAGCGCGAGCAGAAAGACCGCCAGGAGCAGCAGATAGGCGACCGACACAGGCCCCCTCCGGCCCCTGAAGACCGTGTCCGAGAGCCAGCCCGCGGCGATCGCCCCGAAGATCCCGGCGATTTCAAAGGAGGCGCCGGCAAACGAGGCCCCCTGCAGGGTGAAGCCCTTGGCCTCGATCAGGTACTTGGGGGCCCAGGTCAGGATCCCGATCCGGACCACGTAGATGAAGAAGTTGGCGGCGCTGACGACCCACACCCAGCCGTTCCAAAGAATGTGGGTTGCGAAGATCGCCCGGAAGGGGATCGGAGGGGCCGCGTCGCCCTCCCGCGCCTCGCCCTTGTAGACCTCGACCGCCAGCAGGCCGACCGACTCGGGGGAGTCGGTCAGGCGGTTCATGATCCAGAAGGATCCGGCCACGCAGACCAGCGCCGGAACCCAGAACGCCGAGCGCCACCCGAAGTGGCTGACGAGGAAGCCGCCGGCGAGGAAGATCAAAGCGCCGCCGATCTGGTGGGAGGCGTTCCAGATCCCCCAGGCCCGGCCGATCTCCCTTGGGCTGAACCAGTAGGTCAGGAGCCGGACGCAGGGGGGAACCCCGGTCCCCTGGAACGCGTTGTTGACGGCCCACAGGGTGATGAAAAAGCCCAGCCCAGCCCCGAACCCGAAGAAGAGGTTCACGCAGGCCGAAAGCAATAGGCCCAGGCCCAGCAGATACCGCGGATTGGCCCGGTCCCCGACGACCCCGCTTAAGAACTTGGAGAAGGCATAGACGATCGTCGCGACACTGACGACGAGCCCCCACTGGGTGTTGGAGAAGTGGAACTCGCGCGTGATCGCGGGGGTGGCGATCGGGAGATTGGCCCGGACAAAGTAGAACAGGGCGTAGCCCGCTACCGTGGAGTACAGGACCCGAACCCGCCAGTACCGGTAGCGCCGGTCGACCTCGGCTTTGTCGGAGATCGGGGTTGCCGCGGGCTGGGTGCCGAGTTTGGCCGCGATCGCAGTGAAAAGGCTCATGGCTTGGAGTTCTGGCCGCCGGAAAGGGGGTGGTTGCGGTGCCGTCCGTCGTGGCGGACGCTCAACCGCTCGCGCGCAGGGCGGCCACGGCCTCCACCAAGGAGAGGGCCTCCACGTCGTTCCCAAGCGGAAACTTTCCTTCGCCCGCATGAACCACGATCTTTCGAGTGGCCTTCACATCCTGGCTCCCCAGATGAAACCCCTTGGCTACTGAGGGGGCCGAGGCACGTTTGATTTCCACAGCCCATCGATCCTTGGGCGGAATCTCGAGCACCAGGTCCACTTCGGCGCCTGCGGCGGTTCGGTAGAACCACGCCTGGGTGCCGGAGGGAGCGGCCGCGAGGAGATTCTCGAGCACGAATCCCTCCCAACTTCCGCCCGCAACCGGATGGCCGAGCAAGGTTTCGAACCCGCCAAGGCCGAGCAGGGCATGCACGATGCCGCTGTCGCGGACGTAGACCTTCGGGGAGCGGACCAACCGCTTGCCGACATTCGCCGACCAGGGGGGGAGTCGGCGGACGAGCAGCAGGTCGACCATGAGATCGAGATAGCGCGCCACGGTCTGGCCGCTCACGCCAAGACCCGAGGAGATCGCGCTCGCGTTGAGGAGGGAGCCCTGCACGTGTGCGAGCATGGTCCAGAACCTCCGGAGCGTTTCGGCGGGAATCCGGGGACCGAGGCTGGGAACGTCCCGCTCGAGATAGGTCCGGACGAACTCCTGCCTCCAGCGGAGACTCGCGTTGTCATCCTTGGCGAGGAAACTGTCGGGGAAGCCGCCCCTGAGCCAAAGTTGATCCCTTGCCGCGGGGCGCTGCGCGATTTCCTCAGCCAGAACAGGGGTTAGTTCGACGTACGCAATGCGTCCTGCAAGTGTCTCCGATGATTGCTCGAGCAGATCCATTGAAGCCGAACCCAAAAGGAGGAACTGACCGGCCGTGCGTCCTTTTCGACGGCGCGAGTCGATCGTCCCACGCAGCGTCTGAAACAGCCCCGGAATCCGTTGGATTTCGTCGAGAATCACCAGGCGATCCTCGTGGTAGGAGAAGTACATCTCCGGGTCGGACAGCTTCGCCCGGCCGGAGGGCAATTCGAGATCGACGTAGACTGGCCTCAAGTCCGCACGCTGAGCCATGGCAAGCGCGAGCGTCGTCTTGCCCACCTGGCGTGGCCCCAAGAGGGCAACGGCAGCGAACTGCTTGAGCGAGTCGACGACATAGCGTTCGGTAAGGCGACGGATCATACCAAGCATATATTCCATATCATAGCATAAATACAAGGATAATTGGGCGAGCACCGCTATCATCGACTCGACTCCGCCTGCGCGAATACTAAGGCGTAACTTGTTGTGGGACAATGTTTATAATTGTACCCCCTAACCTAAAGGTCCGGTTCAAGTCGGCAATATCCCGACCGGATGCAGCATGCCTTCCTTGATCATCCGCCAAACGGTCATCCGCTCAACAGGTAGGTCAGTGTCCGAGCCTTGGCGAGCGGGTCCCCGCTGTGGCTCGGGAGCTACTCCGAACCTCGGTTCTTCCGAATCGGAGGGCGTGGCGCGCCACGGGTGCCGTCGCGAGCCCAGGGTCAGCTACAGCAATTGGCTCAAGAAGGTCCGAGCTGGGACCACCGTCGGATTCCGGTAGCTGAAGCAGTCGACTTCCTCATAGGGCAGATCAACGACGACCTGAAACGCATGTCGGGCCCCAAGCTGGTTCTGGAACTCTCTTAGTGAGGGGGAGAGGGTGCGCTCCGAAAGCTTCACCTCGACGAGGAACCATGGCTTGTTGTCTTTCACGACGAGAAAATCGACCTCTTTCCTGAGCTTGGTCCGAAGGTAGCGCAGCTCAAAGGCGCCCAGGCCGAGATCGGTCCAACCCTCGACCGCCTTCAACAGGTGGCATCCGACAAACGTCTCGGCCCGCGCTCCCTCGTCCACGACCCCCGACCAGTCGCGGAGGAACCACTTCGGCTCCTTCCTCAATGAATTGGCGACGCTCTTGAACCAGGGAGCGACGCGAAATCCGTAGTGCATTTGCTCCAGGAGACCGACCCAGCGCTTGGCCGTATCGCCTGCAATAGTGGTGTCCTGGGCGAGGCCCGCATAGGTCAGTTGCTGCGCGGAGCGTTCCGCCAGGATCTGCACCAGGACGTCCATCGATCCCAAGTCTTGGAGCATCGTCACTTCCCTGAGATCCTCCTTCGTCAGCTGCTTCAACCGGAGCGAACGCCAGCGGCGGGTGAAGCTATCGGAGCGCCGCAGGTAGGGTTCGGGAAATCCACCGTGGGTCCAAAGGGCGGCCCAGTCCCCCGCCGCAATGGGCGAGGCCCTGTGGATGGGGACCGCGGGGACCGATGTCCGCGCAATCTCGCCCACCGAGAACGGATGCATCCGGTAGATAAAGTACCGCCCCATCAGGCTGTCTCCGCCCCTCCGATAGAGATCAAGACGCGAGCTACCCGTCACAATCACCTTGGCCTTGTCGCCGTAACCGTCGAAGAAGCCCTTCAGGAACTGCTTCCATTTCGGGTACTTGTGCAATTCATCGAAAACCAGCACCGGGGGCCTCGCCCGCGCCCGGTCCAGTTCCAGCGATCCCGCGACCGCCGCGGGTCCGCGGACAATCCTGCGCTGGTCCTCCACTATGTCCCAGTTTAAGTCCAGGTCGCCCTCACGCCGGCAGGTGGTCGTCTTGCCGACCTGCCGCGGCCCGCTGACGAAGGCCATTTGGCGGTTCTCGTTGAGGTGGGATTGGAGGATGCTGTCGTAAATTCGCGGGGCTGCCTTCATTTATACTATTCCAGGACATATCCTAGAAAAGTAAACACTATTTTAGGATGGTTCCTAGAATGGTAACCCTTCCGTCATGGAGGATTCCGGCCGCGACCCGGAAACCACGGATCGCTCCAGGCCCGGTGTGCGGCGGCCGCAGGATCCTGCGCCAGGGACGCGATGGACCCTTCCGGGGCCGCGGGAATCTCCCGGCTGGGGGGGGGTGCCGCGGAATCACCGGGGCCTAGGCGCCGTCAGCGCCGCCGCCAGACCTGCCAGCGCTCTTTTCCCCCGTAGAGGGGAAGCGAATCCGACTCGGGCACCGCCTCGTCGCCTTCGAGCGTGAAGAGCGGGTCGAAGAGCCGGCGGGCCCTCTCCGGATCGAGCGGAAACGGCGGGGGCTCGGGCTCCTCCCCATAGAAGAAGATCCCGACTAAACTCCCGCCCGGCTTGAGGAGCTGCGCCACGCGCCGGGCGTAGCCGGGCCACAGGGCCGGGGGAAGCGAGCACAGGAAGGTCCGCTCGTACACGAGGTCGAACGGGCCCCCGAAGTCGTCCGAGAAAAAGTCCGCAAGCCGGACGCAGCCGCCCAGCGGGCCCAAGACGGTTTTCGCCCGCTCGACCGCGGCCGGCGCGAAGTCGACCGCAAGGGCGGTCCAGCCCGCCTCGTCAAACGCCCGGACCTCGTAGCCCGAGCCGCACCCCGGAACGAGCGCCGCCGCCGGCCCGGGGTTTCGCAGCAGATAGGATCTGAGGAGCGAGGGGGCTCCCTTCAGGTCCCAGGGCGTCCGGTTTGCGCGGTACCGATCGTCCCAAAATCCGATTTCGGTGCTGTCCATCGCCCTCCACCAATAGGCGCGATCGGACCGGATGCGAGCCCTGGACGCGCATCGCCCAAATCCCCGTTGCCCCGGGCCCGCGAGCCGGCCAGCCTCGAACCCATGAAGGCGTCTCTGCTCGGTCTTGTCCTGGCGGTCTCATCGGGCTTCGCGCAGGCCCCGCTTCCGGGGATCGCGCTTCCGGCCCCGCATAAGACAGGAGGCCGGCCGGTCATGGAGGCCCTGGCGCTGCGGGCCACCTCGCGGGCCTTCAGCCCCGCGGAACTCCCCCTGCAGGAGCTCTCGGACCTCCTGTGGGCGGCCTTCGGGATCAACCGGGCCGACGGAAAGCGGACGGCCCCCTCGGCCAGGAACTGGCAGGAGACCGACATCTTTGTCCTCATCAAGGCGGGCGCCTACCGCTACGACGCCAAAGCCCATTGCCTCGCCCCGGTCGTCGCCGGCGACATCCGCGGGCTGGGCGGGGTCCAGGCCTTTGTCCGCGACGCCCCCGTGACGCTCATCTACGTCGCCGACCTGTCGAAGACCGGCTCCGGCCCCCTGGAGCCGAGGCGGGAAATGGCCGCGATGGACACGGCCTTCATCGCCGCCAACGCCTGCATCTACTGCGCCTCCGAGGGGCTCGCGACCGGGGTCCGGGCCTACGTCGACAAGGCCGCCCTCGGGAAAAAGCTCGGACTGGGCAAAGACCAGGCGATCCTCCTCGCCCAGTCGGTGGGCCGGCCCGCTCCGCCCAAACCCTAGGGGCCCTCAGCCCCGCCGGGCGCCCGCGCGCAGCGCTTCGACAAACGCCGCAAAGAGCGGGTGGTAGATTTCCGGGGTCGTCTCCGGGTGGTACTGCACCCCCACGCACCACGGGTGGCGGCGGTAGCGCACCTGCTCGATGAGGCCATCGCCCTCCGACCAGCCCTCGACGACCAGGCCCTCGCCGGCACCGGCGACGGCCTGGTGGTGCCGGCTGTTGACCCGCGGGAAAACCCTCCACTCCGGGACCTCCCGGCCGTAGCGAACCCCGTGGGCCCCCTCGCCCTTCGCCTGGTGGCCCTCGACATGGAGTAAGAGCGTCCCGCCCAGGGCCACATTGAGGACCTGGTGCCCCCGGCACACGGCGAGGATCGGCCGGCCGTCGCCCAGGACAGCCTTGAGGGCTGCAAAGTCCCAGGCGTCCCGCCTGGAATCCGGTTCGCGGATGAGCGTGGGATCGGGGACGGGCTGCGCGAGGGACTCCGCGCCGAGGTCGGTTCCCCCCGAAAGGATCAGCCCGTCCACGCAGTCCCAGTCGACCCCGTCGGTGCGGGCGTTCAGGAGCCGCACCTCGGGCGCGAACGCGAACGCCGCGCAAAACTGCGCATACGGCTCGTCCTTCGCCCAGGTGGCGAGCGTGATGGGGGCGGTCTCGGGCATCCCCGGCAGCCTGGGCGGGGGGTTCGGCCGAGCCAAGTGCGGAAGCGGATCAGAAGACGACCTTCGCCGCCGCGGAAAAGGCATGGTCGGGCCGGACATGGCCGTAGGTCCGGAGAACCAGGGTCCCGCCGTCGGCGTGGCCCAGCCACTCGGCGAGGGTCTTCGGGTCGACCCCGCTTTCGAGGCAGCAGGTTGCAAACAGGTGCCGCAGGTCGTGGTGGGTCATCCGCGGGACCCCGGCGGCCGCGCAAGCCCGGTCGAGGGTCTTCTGCGCCTCCGCAACCCGCAGGATCCGGTCGCCCGGCCTGGGAAGCGGATCCCCCCGGCGCTCCGCCTCCTGGGTCCTCCGCATCCGGATCCGGTCCAAGAGCCCCTCAGGGCGGGGTTCATCGGGACAACCCGGTCCCGCGACTGAACCGACTTGGTCCCGTGGACGATCAGGTACGTCCCCCGGTCGTCCCCCCACACCGCCCGCCGGGCCTCCCCCACCCTCGCCCCCGAATACCCCAGAAACCGGCAGAATTCCCCCAGGTCCGCCCGCTGCCCGCGCTGCGCCTCAAAAATCCGCGCCGGGAGCCCGGCTTGCGGCCGCTCGATCTCCTCAAATATCCGCCGCACCGCCTCCTGCGGCGGAAGGTGCACCCGTTTCGGCCCGGCCGGGATCCGCAGCCTGCCGAACCCCGCCGGCGGCCGCCCGGCGGCCGGGTTCGACGCGATCGCGCCCGTTTCGCGCGCGATCTCAAGCAGGTGCTGCAGGGCGGCGACCGCCTGGTTCACCGCGCTTGCGCTCGCCCCCTTTCGCGCCGGCCCCCTGGACCCCGGGGGCCTGAATCCCGTGCCCTTCGCCCTCAGCCGCCCGGCCCAGGTCCAGACCGCCTCCGCCGTCACGTCCCGGGCCCGCACGGCCTCAAACCCCGGCCAGGTGCGCAGGATCCGCCTGAGGGCCTTCTCCCGGCCGAGCCGGGTCTCGGGGGCGGAGGGGGCCGACCCGAACCGGCGCCTGTAGATTGAGATCAGTTCGGCCATCGCCAGGTCCGGCTCCGGGGGCCGGCCGGGGTCACGCGGGGTCGGGATCGCACGCATCGCAAAAAAGGAAACCCCGATAATAGCCGCCCGCCCGCCCCGCCCCGGAATCCCCCCAAAGGCGGCCCGCCAAATTTGACTTGCCGGGCTGTCCGAAATCCCCGACGGTGCCCCCTCCTACGGGGGCAGCAAGGCAGGTTTGGCGCGACAGCGCCGGCACGCCGGAGGGCCCCCGCTGCAAGAGTTTGCCCGGTAGCTCAGTGGCAGAGCAGGTGACTGTTAATCACTTGGTCGTAGGTTCGATCCCTACCCGGGCAGCCATTCTTACCCAACGACTTACACTCGTTGGGTTTTTTATTTTCCAGACCGTCTGTGACGTTGCAGTAACACTTTCGAATTCGTCGAGAGTGATGAATTGTCGCAAAGTTTGCTCAATTTCTTAGCCTGAAATCACTTTAATTTTCAGAGGTAAAACCGATTTGTCGCTCAGGGAATTCCGCGAAATCCCGATAGTTATGAGATGGATTCTGCGGTCCCGTTATCGGTAGCAAAAGTCGCTGGTGAATCGGGTTTGCGCCTGAACCCAAACGGCAACGACGATAATTGCGGGGATAGTGTCGATGCGAGCGTTGCCATCGGCGATGTGGGAAGCCGAAAAGAACAACCGGTAACCGGCGACGTAATGCCGAACGATGCCTTCCCTGCAGTTGATGAGCCGGGGATCGCGTTTGAGAACACTGACGAGAATGCCTTCGTCCTTGAGGAGGACGCGCAAGCGAGACCAGCTGATGAACAAAAGACCGACTTTCGGCCGACCCTCTACCGCATTGAGCATGACGACCTGGTCTTGGCTGGGGCTTGTTTTTGGGGCGGGCACTGTCTGCCCCAGAGCGGAGGGGGTGATGATTGGAAAAAGCGCAAACCCGGCGACACTGGCAAACACGGTTTTAATATTCATGGCGGTCTTCTTATGTTTAGGGTATTTCAGCAAGTTTCGCAGCATCGTCGCGGCTATCCACTCCATGCCCCGTCCCAAAAGCCGGTTCGACTACCGGCATGGCGGAAATGCGGCCTGGAAGGAGAAGGTTGAGGCGGTGCCGCTCTCATCGATTACTCCCGCCAAGATCGAGAGCTGGAAACGCAGTTACATTGAGCCTTACCTCAATCAGCCGGCCAAATTGAAGCAGGCGAAGAATACCGTTAACTCCCACCTCCGCTTTGCCCGTTCCCTTTTTTCGACTGAGTTCGTTAAGGCTCTCGCGGGGTTCGAACTGCCCAAGCCACTTGATCGCACTGTGGTGGAGTCGATGGCCCCTGTCGATGTCGTGAGCCAGGACCTGCTTCAGTTGGCGTCGCCATCGTCGGAACTGATGGATAAGCTTGAGCAGATTGTGCCGGCCTACGACGTCGAGCGCCATCCCATCTCCGAGGGCGGATCATTCGTGCGCCCTGCGACGTTGGACGGACTTTCTCCCGACATGGTGCTCGTCCTGATCAACGGGAAACGGCAACACCTGACGGCGCAGATCAGCGTGGCCGAGTCACAGGGCGTGGACTTGGCGCAGGTTCCCTCCTTCGCGGTAAAGGCAATCGAGGTGCTGCGGGATGGAGCCTCCGCTCAGTACGGCTCCGACGCCATTGCCGGCGTGATCGACATCATTCTCAAGGACCGCATCGGTTTTGAGGGGTATGCGCAGGTGGGCCAGTATTACGGGGGCGACGGTTTCAACCGCCAAGCGGGAATGGATTACGGCGTCGGGCTGCCCCTGAACGGTTTTCTCAATGTCGAGCTCGAGTGGACCAAGGCAGACCGGACCTCGCGCTCAAGGCAGCGCCCCAACGCGCTTCAGTACATCATAGACTTTCCACAGAATGCCAAATTCGTGAGGAACCCCGTGCAGCCCTGGGGCCAACCTGAGCGGGAAGCAAAGCGTCTGGCGCTGAACAGTCAGATCGACCTGACCCCCTCGATAAAGTTTTACGCCTACGGCCTCTACGGTGAAGACGTTGGAGTGGACGATTTCAACTGGCGCAATCCGGAAACCAATGGGGCCTTCGTCACTTCCAGCCTCTTCAACCAGTACTTCCCCGGTTCCACATGGAAGCTCATCGGCACCTATCCCGGCGGCTTCACGCCTCAGTTCGGCACAGCCGCCAACGATCTCAGCACGTTCGTCGGCGTTAAGGGTGAGACGGCCTTCAAGTTGTCGTGGGACATCAGTGCATCTTACGGGCGCAGCGTCATCGACTACAACCTCAGTCAGACGATCAACGCCTCCTTCGGACCCCTGTCGCCGACGGCATTCAACGTCGGCGGCCTCCGCCAGCGGGAGCGTATTTACAATGCCGACTTCGTCTACCGGTGGGACACGGGGGTCTTCGCAAAGCCGCTTAACGTCGCCTTTGGCGCGGAGAGCCGCCAGGAGAAGTTCGCATTGGTGGCCGGCGACTATGCATCCTGGGCAGCCGGGCCCTTGATTGACATGCCGGTCGGCTCGAACGGCTATCCGGGTTGGACTCCCCTGCAGGCCCAGCAAGTCACCTCCAGCCAGAACAACAGCGCCGGATACGTTGATCTTGAAACCAACCTCACCAGCCGCCTCGGGCTCGGAGTCGCCGGCCGCTATGAACGGTATCCGACATTCGGGTCCAGCACGACTGGCAAGATTTCCGCTCGTTATGAACTGGGCCCGGAACTCGCAGTGCGTGCCACAGCCAGCACGGGGTTCCATGCGCCGACGCCAGGCCTCTCGAACTACACCCAGACCAGCCAAGGTCTTGCGCCCGGCACTTCGATTCTTCAAGAATCCGGTCAACTCGGCGTCAACAACCCGGTTGCGCAGTTGTTCGGTGCAAAGCCGCTAAAGCCGGAGAAGTCGGGCAACATCAGCTTCGGGGTGGTCGCGACGCCCACGCCCGCATTATCCATTTCCCTGGACGCCTACTCGATCAACGTGAAGGGCCGCCTCTCGCTCTCCCAGGACTACTACTTGACGGTCGCCCAGCAGCAGCAGCTCGCCAAGACCGGTGTCGTCGACGCCCTCAACATTAGCGATGTCTACTTCATCACGAATGCCTACAGCACGCTCACCTCGGGCGTGGATCTGGTGGCCTCCTACACATGGACGCTGTCGAAGACCGACTCCGTGAAGATCAGTGCGGCGTACAATTACAACAAGACACAGGTGACGCACTTTGATCCGAATCTCATCTCCCAGGATGTCTATAATAACTTCCAGAATCAGCTGCCGCACAATGCTGGGAACGTCTCGGCAAATTATCAGACGGGAAAGTGGAGCGTTGCTGGTGCGGTTCGCTACTATGGAACGTATACCGACTCGGAACTCCCGATTTACCAGACGTTCAGTGCGATGTACTTGTTTGATCTGTCGGCCACCTACAAGGTCTTCAAGCATCTCAGTGTAACCGTCGGAGCAGAGAATCTCTTCAACAAGTTCCCCGATCAGACTCTGTACGTTGCCGGAAGCGGCGCCCTCTATTCGCGCTTCGCCCCGTACGACACAGACGGCGACCGCTGGTTCGTGCGCATGAGCACGTCATTCTGAATCAAACGGGCGCCAAGCGGCGGCCTTGCCATTAGGAAACCCTTCCGGCAGGCTCCCGTGCGCTACCCATCGCATGGACACGCCTCCGGGACAAGGGCCAGACGGGGTCGCCACGCCAACGACCCGTCGGGAATTCTTTAGAAAATCACTCCTAGCCTGTGCCTCGGCGAAGCTGGCCGAGCGCCTTGTGTCTGCAAATCCGACGCCGGCTGTGGCGGCCGGAGTCGGAGCGACGGCTCCCGGCGTCGCCGCCCTTGCGGCGACGCCGGCTCCGCTGCCCCTCGTGCCCTACGACTCAGCTGAGCCCGTCTACCTTGCGGACCTCGATCGGTGCACTCCCGGATCGGCACTTTCCAGGACCTGGGAGCCGGCACACTGGCGTCTCATCGATTTTGAATCCGACAAGGCCAAGGGCGTGATGCTCCTTGCGGGGCAGGACTCCCCTGTTCCGGATGTCGAGTTTCCGCTCAGACGGAGAGGGTGGTATGCCATATATTTCGGGATCAAGTCAGAGGGGGTAGAGTCGAGGCTGCAGGTGCGCTTGAGGAATGAACGGGTCTTTACGATTCTCGCACCCGCGATCCTCGCGGACTCCGACAGACGAAGCACGGAACCCTACACCGTTCGGATCGAGGAGATGTTCTGGAAGTGCGCCCTGCTCGACGAGGCCAACGACGGAGTTGTGCTGCGCCAACTAAGAGTACAGATAGTCCCGGGTGATCCGGCCGGCCCTGGAAATCTATTCACACCGTGCTGGCTCGCCTACGTCAAATTGGTCCCCCTATCTGCGTCAGGAACAGCAGCGCTACTGGCGGACAGGGGACAACAGAAGACGCGCCGCCTTTTTGCCACGGACGATGCCTTCAGCCCAGCGGCGCTATTGCGTTTCACTAGCGCAGATGACGTGCGTCGCCAAATCGAGCCTTATCGGGACACGGACTTTTCCCGTTTGTATTGGGAAGCCGGAATGGGCGACCTGATGTATTATCCGAGCAAGATAGGTTCGCTGGCCACCTTTTCATGGGTAAAACAAAACTGTTTTGTCGGCGATCGCCTGGCCGGGGAGACATACGCCGATTTCCAGGCTAAAGGCATCGACCCGTTCGGCGTTGCGCTGGACTACAGTCATGAGATTGGGCTCGAATTTCACGCCTCGTATCGGGTTGGGGGGTTCCATTTTCCCCCGCCCCAGGAACACTGGAACCACGATGGACTCTACGACCGGCACCCGGAATGGCGTTGCCTAGATCGCTCGGGCAAACCGATGCCGAGGATATCCTACGCGTTTCCTGGCGTGCGGGAATTCGTGTATTCGATCTTCCACGAGCTAGCGACTTACCCCATCGATGGGGTAAGCCTGCTGTTCAACCGTAGCCTGCCCATACTTGGTTATGAGGAGCCGCTAGCCTCCGGCTTTAAGGAGGCGTACGGTGCCGACCCCCGGTCCCTTGATGAGAAGGACCCGCGATGGATGAGCTACCGCGCCAGCGTCCTGACGGGGTTCATGCGGGAGCTCCGTGGCCGGTTGCGAGACGAGGAGCGGCGGCTGGGACGAAAGCCGATCGCCGTAACCGCCGTTGTGATGAGCTCCCGGGACGAAAATTACGGCTACGGCCTCGACCTCGACGCGTGGGTGACCGAGGGGCTGATTGACACGTTGTTGCCCTTTTCGTCGGTTCCCGGCATCGACAGCTACACGCCCGCCTGGGTGGATCCGAGCTCGGCGGCATATTTTATCCGGTTGACGAAGGGAACCCCATGCAGGCTAGCGCTTGACATCCTGCCCCGCGCAATGCCGCCTGAAGATTATATGCGGCGCGTTTATGCGCTCTATGCGGCCGGCGTCGAGAACCTCTGCTTCTGGGACACTTACTCGCGCACAAATTTCGACCGATCCTGGAGCATCCTGCGACGGCTCGGGCACAAGGAGGAGCTGACGCAATGGGCCCAAAGTGGGAGTCCGGCAGTTGAGAAGCCGCAAGGCCGGCTCGTAAGGATCGGAGACTGGGACTGGTCCTATGATACGCCGGGTTGACGCGCAGGTTTGCTGGCTAGCTCTCGAATCCCAAATCCGCATGAAACGTCCGCAGCTCATGAATATTAGACATTGGTGCCTTTCCACTTCCGCCGCGTTGCTTATCGGCCTAGTTATAGTACCCCGTGCGGCCTGGGCCGACGACTACCGGCATGCATGGCATGACGCGGGCAGGGAGGATTTCCTCGCCGGCCAGCTCGGCAACTCCGGGCAGAATCTGTATGTGAACCACCGAGGGGAGCTTGAGACGATCCGCCGCTTCGACCTTGACCAGAACGGCTTCCTCGACCTCTTGTTCGACAGCACTCACGACTATTACTACGCCTTGCCGGCGACCTTGGTTACCGCGGCGAGGGACCGTTCGCTCGCCATCGCCGACCTTCCGGTGGAAGGAAGCAACCGAGTCGTCGCCTGCGACCTGAACCGGGACGGCTTCACCGATCTCGTCTTCATGCCCAACGCCCAGAACCTGAATGTCCAGGACCAGCGCACCTCGCTGACCATCGCCTGGGGTGGGCAGGACGGATGGAGCGCAAAGCGGATAACGCGCCAATTGCCCGTCAATGGCGTGACCGGTGTGGCGGTCGGCGACTTTAATGGTGACGGATGGCCGGACATCCTCACGCTTAACAGCGAAGGTTGGCTATTCGGGCAGCCTCCTGGGAGTATCGTCCGTGTGTATTGGGGAGGCCCCGAAGGGTTTCTCGGCACAAGATACCAAGATATCGGGATCCCCCATGCCGTCGCGCTCGCGACCGGAAAGTTCGGCGCCCAACGCGAATACTCTGCGGCCGTGCTAACCGATGCCGGCGCGGTGTGCTTTCTCTCAGCTGACAAGGCGGGTAGGCTCGGGGTTGCACGCACTGTCGAGTTGCCGGCCCGGCCCGAAGCAGCCGGCCTAAAGCCCAAGCCGCAGTGCCTGCTTGTCGAGCCGGCAGACGGCCCGTCCGGCGATCACCTGTGGGTGGGGACGGATTCGCCCGTGCTGTTCCGGGTCGAGACTACAGGCCAGCGAGACGAAGTCCAAGCCGTGCCTGCGTTTCCTGCCTCGCACCTCTCCCTGGGCCGGCTTGACGACGATCAATACCCCGATCTCGTTTTGGTCAACGGAGCCGCATCTAGGGGGGCTGGCGGCGGGGGACATGTTGAGAACTCCGTCGTCGTTCTCTGGGGGGCAGCCGACGGGTTCAATGCTGCGTGCAGCACGTCCATGGCGATTCCGAATGCGGTTGCCTCGGCCATCTCCGACCTCAACGGCGATGGCCATGGAGACCTTCTGGTCGCCGTTCACCAGGGTGAACGGACGACGGAGGCGTTCTCGCTAGTGTTTCTTGGAGACGGCAGTCGCCGCCTGCCCGCAAAGGGCCTGCCCGTTCCGACAGTCGGGGCCCAGGACGTGGCGGTCGCGGCCATCACAAGCCGGACGTCACCGACAGCGGTATTCACCAACAGCGTCCGAAACACGCTGCAGGACGCCGTCCCCTTGCGCCTATACTGGGGCTCAAAGCAGGGATTCTCCACGGGCGCTATGGTCGACATACCCAACAGGAGCGGCTACAAGGCCAGCGCAGCTGATCTACGGGCCGACGGTCACGTCGACCTCATAGTGACTTACGGCGCCGACATATCGGCCGAGGACTCCAAGGGAGATTCGAGCGTCGGGGCTCACATTCTGTGGGGGGGAACCGACGGTCCAATCGGCGGCCCAGGTCCGAACCGATTCGACCTGGCCCGAGCCCAGGTCCTGCGTGAGCGCGGGGTCGCCTCGATCAATGTCGCCGATATCAACCGGGACGGCTGGCTCGACGTCGTCCTGGGCGAGTTCGAATCAGCCGATCGGGATGGCACGGACTTGGTCATCTATTACGGCTCTCCGGAAGGTTTTGTCGCGAGGCACCGAACGGCCCTGCACGTGCCGGGCCGTTCCATTGGCTGCCTGATCGCGGACTTCAATCGAGACGGCTGGCTGGACATCGTCGTGGGTTGTGAAGACACAAACCAAGTGATCACCTACTGGGGCGGTCCTGGTGGGTATAGCGAGGGGAATAAGTCAGTGCTGCCTTACCCCTCACCCGTCGACCTGGAGGCCGCGGACCTCAATGGCGACGGCTGGCTCGATCTCATTGTCAGCAGCTACGAGGACCCGGTGGCCCATCACAACGATGCCGGATTCTCAATTTTCTGGGGCGGCACGGCAGGCTGGACCCAAGCAAATTCCCAATGGCTGCCCGGCCAGACGCCGCTCGGCCTTGCAGTTGCCGATCTCGACGGGGACGGCTTTCTCGATATCGTGGCGCCCTCCTACCATGGTGAGCACACCCGCGAGCAGCTCAACTCCTACATCTATTGGGGATCGGCGAAGGGCTACTCGGCGCTCGATCGGACATCCCTGAGGGTGAATTCGGCCGCGGACGTGGTGATCGCCGACTTCAACGGCGACGGGAAGCTGGACCTTGCGTTCTCGGCCCATTCTATCGATGCGGGCCATCAGTGCGAATCTCCGATCTTCTTCAACGACGGGAACCGTTTCCGCTCGCCAAAGGTGCAGTACCTGCCCGCGACCGGGCCCCATTACATGTGGGTGCAGGACATCGGCAACATTTACAACCGCCACTATGAGGAGAGCTTTACCTCGCGCACCTTCGCATGGGCAGACGCGGCTAGCAAAGGATCAATCCACGTCGATGCGACGCACCCCTTCGGCGCTCATGTGCGCGTGTGCCTGCGGAGCGCCGCCGACGCCCAGTACCTTGCCACCGCCCCTTGGCGGGAGGTCAGCGGGCAGGCCTTTGATGTCTCCCCGAGCGACCGGTCGCTGCAATACCGCCTGGACCTTGTCAGCGCCAACGGCGACACCTACCCGATTGTCCGGAGGGTCGATGTCCGGTTGAGATGAGCCTCGCACTCGGGAAGACACTCGCTTGCCCGTCGACCTCACCGCGCGCCACATCCGGCACGCCCAAGCCTTCCGGCCCTTTCTGAACCGTCATATAACAAGAAGTAAAAGAGGGATTCCAGAACCCGCAATGGACGATTCCAAACCCGCTCCGGAGCGGCCTCCGGTTACTGCTCTTTCGCGGGACGAGAGCCTCCTCGAGCCGCGGTTCCAGGCCCAAAATGTCTTCGTCTTCGCTTCGCTCTGGTCGCTGACCTACCTAGCGGCACCCGCCCTCTATGTCGGCTTTGTCCATGCAGCCTTGTGCAAGCGCCTGCACACCTCGGATACGATTGCCAATCTTTCGAGCACCGTCTTTCTCGCAATGGCATGGTGCCCCGTTGTGATCGCCTGGCTCATCCCGCAGGCACGCCTCCTGAAGAGGACAATGGGCATCGCCTATGGCTTCATGGCTTTCGCGGGTGTGATGGTCGTTGCTGCCCTTCTGGTTGGCGCGCCCCCAGCGGTTGTAGTTGGAGCCTTGCTATCGCACGCAGCGATCGTGGGGTGCACCAACGCGGTCACGTTTACATTCAACTGGGAGGCGCTGGACCGCGGCGTCCCGGAGAGCCTACGGGGAAAGGCGCTGGGGCTTGCCTTTGGTTGGGGACCGGCCTTCGCGGTGGTGGGATCCCTCGGGGCCCAGCTGCTGTTGGAGGGCAGGCTCTTCGGCTGGCAGCTTCCGCCGCGGCTTGCAGTGCCCTACCCTTACAGCTATGCGACGCTGTTCGGCGTCGGCGCTGTTCTCATGGCCCTGTCGGCATTCCTCGTTCGCTTCTACCGGATCCCCCTGCCCCAAGTTGATGCCAAGCGCGAAAGCTTCAAGACGGCTGTCTTCGGAGGCCTTCGGTCTGTGCTCGATAACCGAGTGCTGCTCATCGCCTGCGCCGCCTACATTCTGGTTTACTGTGGCAACATGGTGCAGAACAACATGACCATATTCACAAAGGAGGCGATCGGCAGATCGCCCGAGGACCTGGCCGGTTACGAATTGGCCCTGCGGTTTTCTTTCAAGATGCTCGCCGGATTCCTTCTCGGCATGGCCTTGACCCGCACGAACGCCAAGGTCCCGCTGCTCATTACGATCTGCCTACAGATTGCGGGGGTTCTCTGGGTACTATTCGTGCCAGGATATTGGTTCCTGCTTGCATTCGGAATCAATGGGGCCGGAGAACTCTTCGGGGTCTACTACGTCAACTATCCCGTCACTTGCTCGCCCAAGTCCCAGGTCCGCCGCAACATAGCCTTTCTCATGCTCTTTTCATCCGTTGTCGGGCTTGCACCGGTGTTCTACGGATGGATTTCGGATACCTGGGGATTGCGTGCCAGCTTCTGGGCGGCTCTGGGGCTGCTGACGCTCACCACTGCGTTGGTTGTCGCAAAACTGCCATCCCGACCTCGACCGGCAGCTGACAGTTCATAGGACACGGAGCCGGTGCTGGCCCGGGTTGGCCGTGGCCATCCGCGGAGACTACAACGGCAACTTGAGACTGACATTTTTCGCAGCAAGACCGGCGAAAAAGTGTCAGTAGGTCCCCAGAAAGCTTGCGGCGTTCGACCTCTTTAGAGCAGCAGAGCTGATGTCCGAGGTGGAAAGCATCAAACGTTATGCCATTCGTGCGCGATTAATTATTAGTCGCGCAACCTGTTTGATTTTGCCTTGTTGACGCATGGCGATCGAGTGGTGGAGCACATCTGCGCGAATCAGTTCGGGCGTTCCGTTCGCTATCGATGGGGATGGGCGGTGGCGCGATGTTACTTCTGTCGAGCGCGGAAAAGCGTGCAGGTGTTTCTGCGCCAGCTGCAACAATCAACTCATCGCGCGCATGGGCAATATACGCGTCCATCACTTCGCACACGCCGGAAAGCGAGAGTGTCGATTGGCGCTGGAAGCTTCAGTCTTCGGCATGGCGGTGAACCTGCTCAGCCAACCTGGCGCACAGGTTCTCTCAGCCCCGCCGGTTTCGGTCCATCAACTCGCACAATATGCCGGCGCGACCGTTTACGAGGTGGAACAGGGACTCAAGGAGCTGGGGATCGACTTGCTCACCGATCCCAAACCTATTACGTTGCGCGCACCGACAGCCACCTGCACGCACGTCCAGAATTCGACGGCGGAACGGCCCGATATCGTCGATGGGCAGAGCGGCCTCGCAATTCATATTCTCTCTTCCGGCAAGCAATTTTCGTTGCTGCGCAGAGAACCAAGCAGCCCCCACGGCCAGATACTCGCCATCAATCCACTATTCTTTGCACGCGGCTGGCAGCTGGTCTGCAACCCTGCGGATGCCGAAGGAACTTCCTCTATGACATCGACGGCTTCAAATAACTTTCGCGATTGGTTGGCGACCTCGCCCGAAGGTCGCGGCTGGTTTTCCAAAAACGATGAGGAAACCGTGAAAGTCCAGGTGAAAGACTGGCTTGCGAAGCGCCGCGCATTTCTGGACTCCAGAGCACTGATCGCACCGAAAAGAACGCTTATCCCAGCCTTATCGACTCTTCCACCCAGGCCTCAAGAATCTCCTTTTCCTCCCGACCGACCTGATCGGACTCTGCGGATAAATGTGGGGGGGTGTCCGGTTTGTCACGGGCCGCAGGATGAAATTCGGTGCGGCAGCGGTATGTGGGCTGGCAAGTTGCTACGCGTCTGTCGGCAAAGTCCCCGTCACCCCATCACTCACCTCGGTAATTGTACCGAAGCGTGAGCTTCAATTGCTCCGACCTCACCCTGCAACCACAAGCGTGCCGTTTCGAATAGGATCGCACAGTCTGGGCCCTGGCCAAGGGGGTGAGCCGGCCCCGCCCTGTCACAATTGGGCGATCGAATATCCAATCAGGAAAACCTCTTGCCAGAGAAGCCTATGTTCCTCTCGCATGCTGCGCCTCACGCGCGAATAAACGGCTCGGCAAGCCGCCGCCCGGCCCTATGTTGAACGAACGGCTGCGCCCGGCTGCCCGCATGAACCCCGTCCGTCACCCTCTTCTTCTGGCTGCCGCCCTGCTCCTCGCATGCGCCCGCCCCTGTGCCGGAGCGGGCGTCATCGTCGATCTCGACCAGGAGGGTCTGGCGGTGGTCGATGTGCCGGAGGGATCGACGGACTACGTAAGCGGGGCTGTCAGCAGTTTCGCCCGGGCAGCAGACGGGGGGCTGTTTGTCGGCTCCAACTGGCTCGCGGAGTACGACGGCGCGGGTTGGCGCCGGATCGAGGTCCCCGGAGCCATGCGGGTCCTCTCGCTGGCCGCGGGCAAGGGTGACCGCATCTGGGTCACGGGAGAGGGCGCGATCGGCTACCTCCAGCGGGAATCAACGGAGGATTGGACGTTTGTTTCGCTGGGTACGGAGGCCCGAGCGGCCGGTGCCAGCCTGGAGGACATGCGCTTTGTCCAGGCAACGGGCGACGGGGCTATGTTTGCGTCGCGGTCAGCCGTCTTCCGCTGGAACGGGCGGTCCTTTGCCGCCTGGTCGCTGCCGGCGCCGTTTCGGATCTACCCCTTTGAGAACAATAACCAGCTCTACGTTTACCGCTGGGGCGAGGGCCTGCTGCAGATGGACGCCGCCGGACCGCGGCTCCTCCTGCCCGAAGCCTCCCTCCCCGCGCCAGGGCCTATCGTGGGGTATTTCCTGCAGCCGGAAGGCGACAGTATCGTCATCTTCAGCAACGAAGTCTACCGTCTCCATGGCACCCAGTGGGTTCACTTGGAGCCGGCGTCGGCGGCTATCCGGGGCCGCCAGGCCTTCTGCGCCTGCGTCGCCAGCCGCGGGGAGATCGTCATCGGCACCCTCTATGGCGGAGTTGCCTTGATCCGCACGAGCGGTGCCGTTATCCGCGTTGTCGACCACCGCCACGGGCTGGGGGACGACAGCATCAACGCCGTCTGGGGCGACACCTCCGGACGGATCTGGCTGGGCACCACGACCGGTTTCGCCCGGCTCCTCCGCCCGGAGTCCGTGACCCTGTACGACCAGCGGGCCAGCTTCGATTCGGGCGTGGTGCGCAAGGTCGAGCGGCTTGGCGGCCAGCCGATCGTGTTGACCTCCCACCGGGTCAGCGCCCTGCAGAGCCATTCGCCCCCGGTGGTCGAGCCGGTTCAGCCGGCCAAGATCGGGGCGTACTGGACGGCCTTGCGCGACGGGGCCGTTGCGGACGGCATCTTCTGGGCCGGAGGAGGCGGCGGACTGTGGGGGGTCACAGCAGAGGCGGCCACCCGCCTGGAATCAGCCCCTCGCGAGATCTACCGGATCGTGCCTTGGGAGGGCGAACCCGGTGGGCTTCTGGCCCTGGGCGATTCGGACCTCCTGCTGCGCCCCACAGGCGGCAATTGGACGGCGGCCAACCTCGCCCTGCCGGCGGGAAAAACGCCGCTTTCGGCCGTGCGGGACCGGACCGGCCGGCTGTGGGTGTCCAATTCCGCCGGAGAGATCGCCACGTATCTTCCCCAGCCCTCCGGCGGCTATCGCGCCGGACCCCGGTATGCGGCGGGAGACGGGCTTCCTGCAGGGGCGGCCCGGCCCATCGTGTACTGTCTCAACGGCGCGGTGTTCGTCTTCCTCGAGACGGGAGTCCTTGCCTTTGATCCGGCCTCCGGGCGTTTCGAGCCGGCGCCGGGCCTCGATGATTTTGTGGTGCAGGCCGCGACGCCGCCGGGCTCCCTGCCGGCCTATTGGGCCGTGCGACTCCGGCGGCTGGGTGCTGTCGCCAAGCGCGCCATCGTTCGGCTCGAGCGTCCGGCCGGTGGCGGGCCGTTCCGGGCCGTGCCCGTCCTGGCGCCGGGACTGGACCGCATCGGGGATGTGGCCAGTGTCAGCGTCACGGAAGACAGCGGGCGGCGGGAACTGTGGATCGGCGGCGTAAACGCGCTTCTGCGGGTCGGCGATCCCGACTCCGAAACAGCCCGCCCTCCTCCGGCCGTCGCGATGCGCTCGGTCGGAGTCGGCTCCCGGCGGCTGAATCCGGCCGGGGCGCCACCGCAGATTTCGCCCGGGGAGGGGCGGCTGGACTTCGGTTTCGCCCCCGGGGGCGACAGCGCAACGGACCGGGGGCTCCTCTATGAGACGCGCCTTGCGGGAATCGAATCCGACTGGTCGGTGCGACCGGTCGCGCGGCGGGAGTTCACCGGGCTGGCGCCAGGAAGCTATGCCCTCCAGGCGCGCGCCGTCGACCGGTTCGGGCGCGCCGGGGAAGCGCTCCGCTATCCCTTTGAGATCCTTTCCCCCTGGTACCGGACCCCGCTCATGATCGCGGCTTGGACCACCCTGGGCCTGGCGGCCGCGGCGGCGGGTTTACGCCTGCGTTTGCGCAGCCTGAAGGCGCGGGCGGAGCGCCTCGACCGAATCGTCCGGGAGCGCACCCGGGAGCTGTCGCTGTCCAACACCGCAAAGTCCGAGTTTCTTGAGAACATCGGCCACGAGATCCACGATCCCCTGCAGGGGATCGTCAGCCTCGTCAATCTCATCGATCCAGCCCGGCTTTCCAGCCCGCAGCGCGAATACGCCGAATCCCTGAAGGAGTGCAGCCGGAGCCTGACGCTCCTTTTCGACGACGTGGTCAATTTCTCGAAGCTGGAATACGGCACGATCGCCCTCCACGAGCACTCCTTCGACTTGAACGAGCTTCTGGACTCGGTCCGGGTTCTCTTCCTCGGGCCGGCGGCCGAACGGGGAAACACGATCACGCTGCGCCCAGCACCATCGGTCGCAGGGATCTATCGCGGCGACGCCGAGAAGATCCGGACGGTCCTGGACAACTTCCTGAGCAACGCGATCAAGTACGCGCCGGGGACCCCCATCGAGCTTGCCGTTTCGGCGATGGGAGAGGTCGGAGAGCGGGTCACGCTCCTTTTTGAGGTCTCGGACGGCGGCCCGGGCATCCCGGCGGAGGAACAGGAGCTGGTCTTTCGAAAGTTCGTCCGGGGCAGCCAGGCCAAGAAATCCGGCGCCCCCGGCACCGGGATCGGACTCGCGACCTGCCGCGCTCTGGCCCGCCTCCTCGGCGGCAGCGTGGGCGTCGAGAGCGGGCAGGCCCAGGGCTCAATCTTTTATCTCAAGGTTCCTGTGGAGCGCGGCGCCCGAAACTCCGAGGCGCCCGGCGGCGCCGCGGACACCCGCGAGGCGGTGCTCGTCGTGGAGGACCAACCGTTCAACCGGGTCGCCCTTGCCGGCCTCCTCGACCACCTGGGGTACCGGACGGAAACCGCCCGAGATGCGGCCGAGGCCACCACGGTCTCGGCGCGGCAGACCTTCCGGGCGATCCTGATCGATCTCGAATTGCCCGGGATCAAGGGGATCGATCTTGCCCGGTCGCTCCGCTCGGGCTCGCTGGGGCCCTCCTGCCTAATCGTCGGCACAAGCGCCAATTCCGACGCGGAGACGGCAGCCCGGGCCCTGACCGCCGGAATGGACGCCTTCCTGCCTAAACCCCTGACAGAGGCGGCGCTGCAGGCAATCCTTTCGCCCGGCACCCGGACCCCAAAGGATGCGGAAGGTCCCGACTGGTCCGCCCTGGACCTTTACGCGCGAACCGTACCCGGGGGTTGGGAGGAGGCGCGGCGGGCCTACCTCGAGGCGCTGCGCGCCGAGTTGGACCTCCTGGACGAGGCGCTCCGAACCGGCGACTCCCAAAAGCTCGCAGCGGTCGCCCACCGCATGAACTCTCATGCGATGATCATCGGCGCCGCCCCCCTCGGAGCAGCCGCCGCCCGGGTCGAACGCCTGGCGCGTGCGGGCGATCCGGCTGCGGCCTCGAACGCGGCCCAGATCCGGACGGAGGCCGACCGGCTCGAAGACACCCTTAATTCGCGCCCCGGTCCGTCCGCAGGTTCACCCGGCTGAAGCCCTTCTCGATCGCGTAGCGGATCAGCTGGGGGGTGCTGTGGATGTCCAGTTTCTCCATGATGTTGATCCGGTGGTGCCGGGCGGTGCTGACGCTGATCCCCAAGGCCTCCGCCACCCCCTCGTTGCTCACCCCCCGGCCGATCAGCTGAAGGACCTCCTGCTCCCGGTCCGTCAGGATCTTGTCAAAGGCGGATGGGTCGGCCCGGAGGCTTGCGCGCAGCTGGGCCACGGTGGAGGAGACATACTGGCCGCCGCCGAGGACCGTCGCGATCGCCTCGCCGAGGATCCGGACCGGCTGCTCGTTTTTGTCTATGATGCCATGGACTCGCGACTTGAAGGCCCGGCTGAGCGTGAACTCATCGATGTGGGAGGATAGGACGATCACCTTGGCCGCCGGGGCTGCGGCAAACACATCGCCCAGGAGTTCCAGGCCGTCGCCGTCGGGTAACACCAGGTCGAGCATCACCAAGTCCGGCGGTTCGCGCCGGCACTCCGCGAGCGCCGCCTTGCCCGTGCCCGCGCCCCGCATCTGCGCGCCCGCGACAGCCTCGGCGCAGGCCCGCATGAGCAGCTCCCGCACGATCGTCTGGTCTTCGACCACGAGGATTTTCATGCCAGGAGTCAGGGATAGCGGGAGCCCCCTCGGGCTGTCGACATAGATCAATTGATCTATTTGCGGCGGTTGCGGTTCGAAACCGGGGCGGTTCCGATGACGGCAGGCGGCGCTCTTCCCCCTGATCGCCGCCGCCCCCACCCCCCATATGAGATCCCCAGCCAAGCTAGCCCTGCAATCGATCCTGGCCCTCCTGGGCCTCGCCGTCTCAGCCTTAGGCCAGACCGCCGGCAGTCCCGCGGGCAACGAGCCGCCCGAGGGGACGCTCGACACCTTCATCAGCCGCGAGGGCAAGGATGTGAACAGCCAGCTCGCGCTGATCCTCCAGACCCTCTACGAGGAACGCTCGGACACGACCCTTCTCCTTTTCGAGCACGACTACGGCGCCCGGGTCCACACCAAGCGCATCTTCTACGCCGCCAACACGGCCGACCACGAGTACGTTCCGGCCTATGTTTTCACCCCCGCCGACCTGCCTGCCGGCAAGAAACTCCCGGGACTTGTCATGGTGCACGGCGGCTACCACGCCCAGCTGGAATACGGTTATTTTGAACTGATTGCGGCGGCGGTCGCCCACGGCTATGCGGTCATCTGGCCGGAGTACCGCGGCAGCAGCGGCTACGGCGAGACCGTCTACCTGAACCAGTACGGGCAGACGGACGTCGCCGACGTGATCGCCGCAGCCGACTACCTGGCGACGAAGGACTTCGTGGATCCCACCCGCATGGGGATCCTGGGGCACAGCCGGGGCGCCATGGTCACGGTGCTGACGATCGAACGCTATCCGAAGCGGTTCCAGGCCGCCGTTGAGATCGCCGGCATCATGGATTTCGTCGGCTACATGGCCTACAAGCCGGATGCCCGCAGGCACGATGTCGCCCAGGAAAAACAGTTCGGCGGCAAGCTCCCGTCGGACAATCTCGCCGCTTACCTGGACATCGAGGCGTTGAACCACACCGATTCGATCGAGACCCCGCTACTTGCGCTGGCCACGACGGGGGACAAGATCGTTCCCGTCTCGCTCAATACGGCCCGCCTGGCTGACGTCCTGAAGGCAAAAGGCAAGGTCTTCGACTCCCATATTTACATCAACGCCCCCGGCGGCCACATGTTCCTCAACGCCGACACGGACGAAGGCAGGGATTGCTTCGAGCGCTCGTTCGCCTGGCTCGGAAAGTACCTGCATCCGTGAGTAGAACCCCTCAACAATAACCCCTTTCCAACCAAGCCATGCACCCCAAACTGAACCGTATTCTCAGGCATTGCCGCCTGTTCGCGTTCGCCGGCGCCCTCGCGCCGGCGGCGTTCGCCCAGACCACCCCCGCGCCAGCAAAGGAACTCCCGCCGGTCACCCTCGATGTCTTCACCGTCTCGGGGGAGAAAGTTGAAAGCTACCAGACCCAGAGCGTGCAGATGGGCGCCTTCCGCGACATGAACCCGGTCGACGTCCCCCTGACCGTGGACGTCCTCACCCGGGAAGTGCTAGACGCCCAGCTGGCGAAGGGGCTTTACGACGCCTTGCGCAATACGGCCGGCGTCACGATGGCCCAGATCACGACCTCCGCCTACTCGAACCTCGCGATCCGCGGCATCGTGGTAGAAAACCGCGGCAACTTTCGCCTCAACGGCTCGCTGCCGATCATCAACCTGGCGGACATCTCGATGGACGACAAGGAGCGGGTCGAGGTGCTCAAGGGAACCTCGTCGCTGTACTACGGCTTCATCCCGCCGAGCGGCGTCATCAACCTGGTGACGAAGCGCCCGACGCCCTATGCGATCGACACCCTCATCCTCAACGGCAATTCCGCCGGCGGCGTCGGCGGTGCGATCGATGTCTCCCGCAGCCTCAACCTGCACAATGAGAAGGGGCTGATCGGCGGGGGAATCCGCGTGAATGCCTCCGCCAGCAAGGAAGCGACCGGGATCGACAACTATGCCGGGCACCGCGAGTTCCAGTCCGTGGCCGCCGACCTGAATGTCGGCCGCAGGCTCTCCTTCAAGGGCGACTTCGAGCACCTGACCAAGAACGTCACCGAGCAGGACGCAATCGGGCTTCCCGCGGCGGTCGCCGGCGTGATCACCCTGCCGGCGATACCCTCCACCACGCAGAACCTCGGGTCGGACTGGATGCGCTACAACGCCTTCATGACGAACTGGTGGACCCGCGCCGACTTCCTGATCACCCCCAACTGGACCGTCTTCGCCGAGGCGGGCAATGCCCGGACCCACCGCTACCGCCTCTACAATGCGTTCGCCTTCACGAACCTGGCGACCGGCGCCGGCAATGAGACGGTCTCCTACTATCCGGGCCAGGACTACCGCAACTCCAACTACCGCTTCGAGACCTACGGCCGCTTCCTCACCGGCCCCGTCCGCCACGATCTCGACGCCGGCGTCACGGGCAACACCCGCGCGAGCGACGCCCCGCAGCAGGGCACGATCACCTTCGCGACGAATTACTTCGCCCCGATTCAGATTCCCTACGCCCCGGCGCCGATCAGCAAGGTCACCCACGTGCCGACCCGCATCCTCGACTACGGCTACTACGCGACCGACCGGCTGTCGGCCTTCAACGAGAAGGTCCAGCTGATTATCGGCGGGCGCGAGACCGAGTACATCAGCACGACGGCCACCACCAGCTACGTCACCAAGAACCAGTTCGACCCGCTGATCTCCGGGGCCTTCAAGCCGACAGCCGACTCGTCCGTGTACTTCAGCTACCTGAAGGGCCTCGAGGCCGGCGGCAACGCCCCGGCCGGGACCACGAACGCCGGCTCCATCCTGCCGCCGCTCACCTCGAAGCAGTACGAGGTGGGGGCCAAGGACAAGCTCTTCGGGGGCCTCTTGGTCCAGCTGGGCGCGTTCCAGATCGAGCGCCCGAGCACGTTCACGGATCCCGCGACAAACACGTTCGCCGCGAACGGCCTGGCTCGCTTCCGCGGCTTCGAGATGTTCACCTCCGGCGAGGTCACGAAGAACCTTTCCCTCATCGTCTCCGCGCAGGACCTCGACGCCCGCCAGACGAAGGCGCTCAACGCGTTGACCCAGAACAAGACTCCGGAGGGCACCCCCCGCTATACAGGCTCGCTCTTTGGAGAATATAAAACCGCCTGGAAGGGGTTCAACGTCTCAGCGGGCGCCTATTACGTCGGGCGCCGTCCGGTCAACTCCTCCGACCAGGCCTACATCGGCGGCTACACCACGTTCTCCATCGGTGCGAGCTACCGGTTCAAGGTGAAGGAGGTCCAGTACACTCTCCGGGTGACCGGGGACAACCTGACCGACAAGGCCGCATGGGCCGCGGCGGGCTCGAGCCTCCTGGGCGTGACGGCCCCCCGGCTCTTCAAGTTCAGCATCGCGGCCGGCTTCTGAGGCTGCCGCAACCGCTCGGGTAGGGCTCACACTTGCCTCGCTTCACCATGAACGCGTTCTCTGTCCGCATTCCCTGCGCCCTCATAGCCGCGGTGTTCGCCTGGTCCGCACGGGCGGCCGCGTGGACGCCCGAGCAGGAGCTGGCGCGGCCGCTCATCACGGCCCGGCACGGCATGGTGACCTCCCTCAATCCGCAGTCGTCGATGGCCGGAGTGCGGCTGCTCCTCGAGGGCGGCAACGCCTTCGACGCAGCGATCGCCGCGGCCTTCGCGGCCACGGTCGTCGACCCGAAGGACTCCACGATCGGCGGCAACGGGTTTGCGACCGTTTACGTGTCTGGGGAGCACCGGGTGCGCTGCCTGAACTTCTACGGGACGGCACCCGCCGCGGCAACGATCGAGGCCCTCAAGGGCCGGGACTACAAGGCCGGCTACCTGTCCTCCCCGGTGCCCTCAAACCTGAAGGGTTACGAGGTGCTCCACCGCGCCTACGGCCGGCGCCCCTGGAAGGACGTGCTCGAACCCGCGATCGAACTCGCCGACCAGGGCTTCGTCGTGACCGAGGAGTGGACGGGGGTCTTGAAGCTGATGGAGAAGGATCTGAACTACCCGAGCACGCGGCGGGTGTTCTTCCCCGGCGGGAACATCCCGCGGGCGGGGGAGATCTTCCGCCAGCCGGACCTCGCGCGGACCCTGCGGCGGATCGCCGCCGAGGGGGCGGATGTCTTCTACAAAGGCGACATCGGGCGGAGCATAGGGGAATTCTACCGCGCAAACGGCGGGCTTTTGACCGCGGACGACCTCGCCCGATACGAGACCAAGTGGGTCGAGCCGATCTCGACCACCTATCACGGCTATACGATCTACACCCAGCCGCCGAACAGCAGCGGCATGGCCCTTCTCCTGCAGATGAACCTTCTGGAGGGCTACGACCTGCCGTCCCTGGGGCATAATTCGCCGCGGTACCTTCACCTGATCGGCGAGGTGCAGCGGCTCGCCATTTCCGACCGCAACCGCTACGTGGCCGACCCGGACTTCGTCTCCGTGCCGGTGGACCACATCCTAAGCAAGGAGTACGCCCGGGAGCGCCGGGCACTCATCTCTCTTGACCGGACCCTGCCCACGGTGCCCGCGCCAGCCGGCGCGGGAAAACCCGCCAAGGAGGACACGACCCACCTGACGGCGGTCGATGGCGACGGCAATATGGTGTCCCTCACCCAGACCCTGGGCGGCTGGTACGGCTCGGGGGTCGTGGTCGCCGACACGGGCGTTTTCTTCAGTAACCAGATGCGCCACCTGCACACCGACCCGCAGAGCCCGTCCCGGGTGGGCCCCGGCCGCCGGCCGCGCTCGAACCAGTGCCCGGTGATCGTCCTGAAGGACGGCAAGCCCTACATGGCGATTGGAACCCCTGGCAACGACGGCATCTGGCAGCGCATGGCGCAGGTGCTCGTCAATATCTTCGACTTCCATATGGACATCCAGCAGGCCGTCTCCGAGCCCCGCATGATCTACGGCGGGTTCGAGGAGACCGGGACGGCGCTGCCCCCCGTCTTCTCCGTCGAGGACCGGATTCCGCCGGCCACGATGGAGGCCCTGGGCGCCATGGGCTACCAGATCCATTCCATCCCGACGGACGAGGGAAGCGTGAACGGCACGATCCGAGATCCCATAACAGGATTTTTGACCGGCGGAGCGGATCCGCGGCGGTTGGGGTTGGACGACAACTGGTCGGGCGTCGCCTACTCGGTTTACGCGATCGGCTGGTAGTTAGGGTTCGCGGGCGACGGGCTCGTGCCAGGGGCCTTCTGACCCGAGCACACCCCCAAGGGACAGGGGCGAGGTCAGTTTTCAGCGCCCCCCTGGCCTTGGGCAACAGTTCGACGGCCGGAGCCATCGTGAACGTCGCATCTTATTTCCTTGTCTTAAAGGAAACGGTTTGTATTTCGTTTCCTTATGGATAAGGAAACCCTGAAGTACGTTCTGACCCAGACGACCACTCGGGAACTCCCGCAACCGGTAGCCCGGGTGCTTCGATTGCCAACCAACTCTCGGAAGATCGTCACTCTGGTCGGGATCAGGCGCAGTGGTAAGACCTACCTGTTCTATGAGACGATGCGCCGGCTGGAATCCGAAGGGGTCGATCGGCGCCAAATTCTCCATCTTAACTTTGAGGACGATCGGCTGTTCCCGATCCAAACGGAAGAACTCGATCTGATCCTGCGCGCGCACGAAGAGCTCTACCCGGCCTTTTCCGGCCGAAAGAAATACATCTTTCTGGACGAAGTGCAGAATGCCCCTGGCTGGGAGGCATTCCTGCGCCGGCTTCATGACACGGAGGACGTGCACCTGTTTGTCACCGGTTCTTCATCTCACCTGCTATCCCGGGATATCGCCACTGGCCTGCGCGGGCGCAGCATTCCTTTTGAGGTGTTCCCCCTGTCCTTTCCTGAATTCCTTGCTTTCCGCGGACTCAAGCACGAGCCCTATTCCCGCACATCGGAGGGTCGGATGGCCGCAGCCCTCGAGGATTACCTGCGCATCGGAGGATTGCCCGAGATCGTTCTCGCGGAGCAGTCCCTGCGTCTCCGGATTCTCAAGGAGTACGTCGACCTGGTTTTCTACAAGGATCTTGTAGAACGCTACAGCGTGAGCAATCCCCACGTGCTGCGAATGCTCCTCAAACACTGTTTGGGGCGTCCCGCCTCCACCCTCAGCGTTCACAAGCTTTACAACGATTTTCGGTCGCAGGGGCTCGAATTGAGCAAGGACACACTTTACCGTTACCTCGGCCACCTTGAGGAGTCATTCTTGATTTTTCCGATCCCGGTGGCCGAGCGCTCGCTGCGCAAGCAGACCGCGAACCCGAAAAAGCTGCATTCCGTTGACTGGGCGCTCGCCTATCCATTCGTGCCGGAGGGCAACGTCGACATCGGCAAGAAACTTGAAACGGCCGTGTTCCTCCACTGGCGCCGAACGCGGGAAGACCTGGCCTACTTGGCCGGCACCGAGCATGAGATCGATCTCGTGCTCAATGGCGACAGGCCCGAGAGCTTCATCAACGTGGCCTGGTCGGTTACGGCGAGGGAGACTTGGGACCGTGAGATTTCCGCCCTGTCATGGGCGGGGCCCAGGGCGCCTGCCGCCCAGCGCCTCCTGGTCGCCCACGAGCGGGCAGCTCGTTCCACCCCCAAGGGGATAAAGGTCGTTCCGGCCTGGCAGTACCTGCTTGGTCAGGGCGCTGCCTGAGGGGCTCCATTACCGACGCAGGCGGGATCAGCTCACTTGAGCTGAAGCTCATCACATTCTTTTTAAGGGGGGCCTATTCCTCCGATCATAAGCGTTAGCACCACCAAAGAATAGAAAAGATAGGTTACAATCGGTAGTGTCCTAAATCTTCAGCAAAAAGACGGATCATGGTAGGTGGTGAGGTGCGAACCAGAAACCACCAACAGAAGGAATACCATGACCCGTCCGGCGAAGGACATTACCACAATGGCAACCACGCGCGAGCAAATGCTG
>CAIOZY010000010.1 GCA_903862935.1 uncultured Opitutaceae bacterium | reverse complement strand
CGCCGGTTCCAACGCCGTCTCCACGCGCCACCACGATCCGGCGGCGCAGATCCTGACTCAAGGGTCTCATGGACCCCTCTTATCGACGAGGAGCGTCCCCCAGTCAACGTATACCGCTATCTAAATCGAAAATGCTCTAGGCCCCGGCGCGGCCTCAGGTCCTGGACCCGGGCGCGGCCAGCGGGCTTATCTCGCCGCGCCTGCGGGCGAGGGACTCCATGGCGAGCGCAGATGCGGCGGTGAAGGCCAGGTCGCTGGCGAGCGAGCTTTTCAGGAGTAACACGGCCGTGACAAACTGGGGGTGCCCCGCGGTCAGGGCCTGCCGCCATCCCGCCAGTCCCTGGCCGTAGCCCGCGTCGGCCGCCCGCGAGAGGGCGTTTGTCATCACGTAGAAGGCAGCGGACGAGGCGGACTCTCCGCCGGCGAACCCGGGCCAGCTGTTGCGGCCTCGGAATCCCGGGCGAGCAACCACAACAGATCCGAGAGCCGGTTCATCCACTGCCGGAGCTCCGGCCGCACGCTGCGCCCGTGCGCCGGCAGCGCGCAGAGCCTGCGCTCGGCGCGGCGGGCCACGACGCGGGCCTGGTCCAGGGCGATCGCGAGCGGGTTGGCGCCCGGGACGGCCCACCCCTCGAACTTCATCCCCCTGGCCTCAAGGCCGGCAATCGCCCTGTCGAGGGCGGCAACCTCGGGCTCCGACACCTTCGCAAACGACGACTCGGCGTACCGCTCTGCGTCCTCCTCGGCGCAGGCGAGCTCTCCCATGAACGCGATCAGGGCCCTCTGAGCCGTCCCGAGCACCTCCCCGGTCGGGCCGGGTCCCGCCAGGAACTTGGCCGCCCCGAGAGCGACGTGCAGTTCGTCGAAGGCCCCGACGGCCTCGACCTGTGGGTGGTCCTTGGGCACGCGCTGCCCGTACACCAGGCTCGTCGTGCCGTCGTCTCCGGTCCGGGTCGCGATCGAGCGGCTCATGCGCCGGTTTTTCCGTCCTGGCGGGTCTGCTTCGAGAGCGCACGGACGGCCTTGTCCACGCCGGCGCGCGCCGCCTTGTTCATCCGCTCGATGAAGAGGATCCCGTTGAGGTGGTCGACCTCGTGCTGGATGCAGCGGGAGAGCAGCCCGTCGCACGACAGCACATGCGGCCGGCCCGCCTCGTCCTGGAACCGCACGGTGATCGCAACCGGCCGCGAGACGTCGCCCCGGATGTTCGGGAAGGACAGGCATCCCTCCTCGACGACCTCCGTCGGGACCCCCTTGCCAACCTCGAGGACGGGGTTGGCGATCGCCATCGGCATGAAGAGCTCCTTGGGCGGCCTCGCCCCGTCCAGTTCGTACGCAAACGAGGCGTCGCTCTCCCGGAGGTCGACGACGCACAGCTGAAGCGCCCGCCCGACCTGCTGGGCCGCGAGCCCTATCCCGGCGGCCTCGTGCATGGTGTCGATCATCTCCGAGGCCAGGCGTGCGAGGGCTGAATCGAACGCAGCGACCTTCTCCCCCTTCCGGCGCAGGACGGGCTCGTTGTAATGGACGATCTTGAGGGCCATGGCAGGACTCTAGCGTGGTTGGGGGCGATTTGCCGGGCAATGAATTTATGCGGCCGGGCCGTGCGCGCAACCGCGCCCAAGAGGGGTTTTCCTTGGCCGCTGGCCCGTCCGGTGCGACAATCCCCGCCGAAACCGCGAACCGATGACCCCCGACGCCACCACGCGATGACCCCGCGGCCCAATATCCTGTGGGTGGTGACCACCCAGTGGCGCGCGCAGGCCTGCGGCTTCGCCGGCGACCCGAATGCCCGGACCCCCGCCCTGGACGGGTTCGCCCGGGAGAGCGTCCGCTTCGCACAGGCCGTGACGCCCCACCCCTTCGGGCCTTTCGCCCGTGCGGCGATGCTCACCGGGATTGCCTCCCCGGAGAACGGGATCCGCGACTATTACGATCCCCTTCCGGCCGGCACCCCGACAATCGCGGGGGAGCTCGGGGCCAATGGCTACGCGACGGCCTTCTTTGGGAAATGGCACCTCTCCCGCCGGGATCCCGCCGCCCCGCTCGTCGGGGAGGCCCATGCGCTGGCCCCCGTCCCGGAGGAGTCGCGCGGCGGGTTCGGCTTCTGGGAGGGTTTCGAGAGCGGCTTCCTGTTGAACAATCCGTGGCTGCACGGGACGCGCCTGGAGCGCCCGCAGAGGTTCGAAGGCTACCAGTCCGACGTCCTGTGCCGGCGCGCTGCGGACTGGGTCGGGGGCCGGGCCGGGCCGTGGTTTTGCGTGGTCAGCCTCGAGGCCCCGCACCCGCCCTATGAAGCTCCGGCGGCGGGGGTCGCCCCGCGGGATCCGCGGGACATCGTCCTTGCAGCGAACGTGCCCCGCGGCGGCGAGGTCGAGACGCGGGCGCGGCGCGAACTCGCCGGCTACTACGCCCACATCGAGGCCACCGACCGCGCCATCGGGCGGCTGCTCCAGGTGCCCGAACTCCGGTCCGCCGGCACGGCGGTCGTCTTCACCTCGGTCCACGGCGACATGCACGGGGCCCACGGGCTCTTCCGCAAGGGATGGCCCCACGAGGAGAGCATCCGGGTGCCTCTGCTGGTCCGGCCTCCGACGGGCCGGACCCCGGGCGTGACAGCCGAGCTCGCATCCCTGCTGGACCTGCCGCGCCTGGCCCGGACCTGGGCGGGTCTTGCCCCCGCGGAGCCCGCCGCGTCGGTCCAGAGGATCGGGATGCCCTCCGTCGTTCGGCTTCCCCACCAGTGCGACCGGGTCTGGGGCGGGGTGCGCACCGCCCGGCGAAAACTCGCCGTGAACGCGGACGGGACCCCCTGGCTATACTTCGACCTGGAGGCCGACCCCCTGGAGCGCGAGAACCTCGCGTCCGACCCGGCGCGCTCCTCCGAGATCGAGGACTTTTCGCGCCAGCTGGCCTGAAGCCGTCAGCCGCGGACCTGCGGGGCCGCGGATTGGGGCTTGGGGAACAGGCGCCGGATGACGGCCGCTATCTCGTTCAATTTGACCGGCTTTGCGATATAGTCATCCATACCCGCGACCACGCACAGGTCGCGATCCCCCTGCATCGCGTTCGCGGTGATGGCGACAATCTTCGGCTGCCGCGCCGGTGGAAACTCGCGTCGGATCTGGCGGCTGGCCTCCAGGCCGTCCATGTAGGGCATCTGCAGGTCCATGAACACGACGTCGTAGCGCTGCTTCTGGAGCGCCGCGATCGCAAGAAGCCCGTTGGCCACCACGTCGGTCCGGTATCCGAGCCGGTTGAGGAGCCCGACGGCGACCTTCTGGTTGACAGCGTTGTCCTCGGCCAGGAGCACCTTGAGGGGGATCTCCTCGGCGAGGCGGGCCGGCTCAACCGCAAGGACGGGCGCCGGCGATTCGCCCTCGGGCTGGAACAGGCGCACAATCGCCTGAAGGAGCGCCGAGCTCTTGAGGGGCTTGGTAACGCTTCCGAACCGGCGGACACCGGCGGGCCGCACGGGGCTGCGCCCGGTTGGAACCAGGGCGAGCGCCGGGCAGGGAATCGCTGTGAGAGCCTGCAGCGGCGAGGCCCCCGTATTGGGGCCCTGATCGACCAGCAAGAGGGCCGGCTGGGCCGGCATGTTCGCGGCGAGCCTTAGGGCGGACTCTGCGTCGGGGGCGATCGCAGCTCGAAGCCCCCAGGCCTCCAGGGTCGCCTTGAGCCGCCTTTGGGTTGTCGGGTTATCCTCGACGCACAGGACCGATGCCCCCCGCAGCGACGGCGGGATTGCAGCCGCCTCGTCGGCGTCGGCCGCAGGCTCGGCCTTCTCGGTTTCGATCGTGAAGATGAAGGTCGAACCCTTGCCCGTCTCGCTTTCGGCGCGGATCGAGCCGCCCATCAGCTGGCAGAGCCGCTCGCAGATCGCCAGTCCGAGGCCCGTACCGCCGTAGCGCCGCGTGGTGGACGAGTCGACCTGGCTGAACGCCTTGAACAGCCGGATCATCCGCTCCGGGGGAATCCCGATCCCCGTGTCCCGGACCGCAAATTCCAGGTGGAGCCGGCCGCCCGGAGCGGCCGGCACCCGGTGCACCTCCAGCGAGATCGTGCCCGACGGGGTGAACTTGACCGCGTTATTGAGCAGGTTCGACACCACCTGCCAGAGTCGCGTCACGTCCCCGTTGATCCACGCGGGCACGTCGGGCGCGATCGCGTAGCCCAGCTCGAGGCCCTTCTCCGAGGCCGGGATCGCGAACAGGTCGATCGCCTCCTCGAGGCACGGGGCGAGTTGGAAGGGCATCCGCTCAATCTCCATCTTGCCCGACTCGATCTTCGAAAAGTCCAGGATGTCGTTGACGATCGACAGGAGCGCCTCGCTCGAGGCCCTGATCGTGTTGATGCAGTCGCGCTGTTCGGCGTTGAGCTCCGTCTGCATGGCTAGGCTAGTCATGCCGATGATCCCGTTCATGGGCGTGCGGATCTCGTGCGACATCGAGGCCAGAAACTCGCTCTTTGCGAGCGAGGCCGCGTCGGCCTCGGCCTTGGCCCGGCGAAGCTGCTGCTCGGACTCGACGCGGCTGGTGACGTCCTGGATGGTGCCGATAACCCGCGAGGGCCGCCCATCCTGGCCGAAGGCGACCGCCTTCGCGCGTGCGTGGACCCAGCGCCACGCGCCCGTGCAGGTTCGGACCCGGTACTCGGTGTCGACGGGGACGTCCGCGCCGGTGCGGAACGCATCGAGGCGGGCCCGGTAGGCGGTCAGGTCATCGGGGTGGATCAGGGATTGCCAGATCGTGATCGAGGCCGGCATCGTCGCCGGATCGTACCCCAGCATGGTCCACAGCCCGGCGCTGTAGAAGACCTGGTTCGACGGGAGGCTCCACTCGGTGATGCCGATCTCGGTTGAGTCCAGGGCGAGCCTAAGGCGCTCGTCGGAGACCTTGAGCTGGGTCTCGACCCTGCGCCGCTCCTCGTTCTCGGCCGCGAGCTTGCGGTTCACGGATTCGGCGATCCTCTGCCCGACCCGGGCCTTGCGGGCCAGGTGCACGCTCATCCCGAGCAGGAAGCTCAGGCAGATGCCCGACACCATCGCGAAGCCGGCCAGCGGGCGGCGGTCGCGGGCGAGTTCGGGCCCGGACGGGGTGAAGCTCACCTCCAGCCGGCGGTCGAAGATCGGATAGGTCTTGTTCAGGGTGTACTCGCGCCCGTCCGGCGCGGCGGCCGCGCCCCCGGCATAGACCGGGTCTCCCCCGATCCCCACGGTGATGTGGTAGTTCTCGCCGAGCTTGAGGGATCCTCCGGCGACGCTGTCAAACAGGCCCACCGGATGCGCCGGGTCAGAGCGGTAGATGTACTCGGCCGCGACGAAGTCGGAGGCTTTCCCGGCGCGGGATATGGGCGCGAAGATCACAAACCCCGCCTTGGGGCGGCCGGCGACGTCCACGGTTCCCGACACGGACGGTCGCCCGGACCGGCGCATCCGCTCGATCGCGGCGGCGCGGGCCGGAACCGACCCGTGGTCGAAGTTGACGGCCCCGAAGTTGCCCTCCTGCGGGCAGGCCCACCGGGTCCTCAGGGTCGGATCCACGTACGAGACGGAGACGCACCCAAGAGGGGCCGTGTCCTTCATCAGCACCGAGGCGTCGACCTGCCAGGAGACCGCGTCGCGGGCAGGGCCGGTGCCCCAGTCGCGGGCCTCCCGCTCCCAGAATACCATTTGCTGCTCGATCGCGCCGTTGACGGACTGCACGAACGCCTCCATCGCCTGCTGAGTCTTCGCGTCGAGGTACATCAGCTCGCGCTCGCGCAGACCCGCGGACAAGGTCAGGGTGAGCGCGAGGGCCCCGATCACGACGGGCATGGGAGCCCATGCCGGCGACTCGTTCTGTACGGCCAGGTGATCCCTCCACGCGAGTAGGAAGAGCGCCATCCCCAGCACAAGCAGCGCAACCGCCGTGAGCGGCGGGGCCGCCAAGCCGCCGCCCAGGAACCCGCCCCAGCGGAAGACGGCCGGCATGTCCGCCGCATAACCCAGCAGCGCAGACCCGGCGACGGCCCCGAGCAGAGACCCGAGAAGGGTCTCGGTGAACAGGCGGGCCCGCGGGGCGGTCCGCCGGGCATGCCACAAGAACATCGCCCCCGCGAACATCACGCACGCCGACGCCGCGATCGCCGTCTGGCCGGGGAGGCGCTCGCCGGCCCGGACCGTCAGGGCGGTGCCGACCGACCACATCCCCCAGGCGACCGGGGCCAGGGCGATCCACTGCCCCTGCGTCCAGTCGAGCATGCGCGCAAGGACAAGCAGCCCGAAGACAAGCGCGGCGGCGGCTTCCTCCGCGGACATCGCCGGCAGGCCCGGCCAGGGCTGGAAGAGCCCCTCCAGGTGAAACCACCACCCCGCCAGGGCGACCACTCCAATCGCCAGAAGGATCCCGGCGAGGGTGTAGATGGCGCGCTCAAGCCATGTACGCCGCGGGAGGGTGGGCAGGTTCGGCATGTATACGAAATCCGCTCGACTCTGATCTGCGCCGCCCGTCAGAGCAAGCGTTTGTGCTACGCAAGATTACGCATCGAGCCGTGCAAACTCACTTCAGCTGCGCGGGCGCCGGAACCTCGGGCTCGGCGAGGTTTCGCAGCAGGTTCGAGGGGCCGTTCGCGAACATCCACCGGGGCTTCTCGATACTGCCGGTGAGCTTGACCTCGAAGACGTTCGTCAGGGGCGTGAGCACGGCGCCGATGAACTGCTGCGGGAAGGCCTTGCTCTGCTGGAACGGATCGATCCGCGCGTTGAAGTCCAGCTCGTGCTTGTCCAGGGCGTAGGTGCCGTGCGCCGTTATGCCCGAGTTGGCCCCGGTCACGCTCACCGACGAGAAGTTGAGCCTATGACCCTCGATCGCGAAGGAGGCCCGGGCCGTTGTGAAGCGCAGGGAGGTGAAGCGCAGCAGCTCCGAGAGCAGTCCGAGGAGCCGCACCTGCCCGAGCTCGGGTCCCTGGAGCGACGCCGTTCCGCTGCCCTGATAGCTGAAGGGGTCGCTGAACAAGCCCTCCCCGGAGGCCGCGATGTCTAGGCTCATGTTGGACTTGCCCTTGTGGAACTCCTCCAGCGGACGCGGGGCCCGGTGCCCGCGTTCGGCGGAGAAGGCCTCCAGGGTCGTCACGGCCTGGGCGAGGCTGGCCCCTCCCAGCTTCCCCTCGAACTTCAGGCGGCGCGCCGCGTCGCGCCCCCACAGCCTGGCCTTGCCGGAAAAAGCGCCCCCCGCAAAGCCACCCGACAGGGGGGCGATCTCGATCACGTCGTCGCGCACCTCGGCGACGAACATGACCCGCTCCAGCGGGAATCCCTGGTAGCGGAGCGTGCCGTCCTCCCGGCCCTCCACGCGGAGGGTGGCGTGCGCGCCGCCCGGGCTACCCGCCCCCGACGCGGAGCCCGAGACCCGGACCACGGGGGGCCGGTCGGAGGCAAACGCCCCGGCAAACCGGATCCCCGCCGAGCCCAGGATCGAGGCCAGCTTGTCGAGCTCGATCGACGAGGTGAGGTCGAGTTCGGCATTCCACTTCGACTTGTCATCCAGATCCATCCGGTGGACGAACCGGCCCGAAATCGAGCCGGGGCCGCGCTCTGCGTCCAAGTCCAAGATATCCTTGAATTGGGGGCGGATAAACAGCCGGGTGCGCACCCGGTCAAAGGGAACGCCGCGCACGACCGGAGCCGCGCTGTCGGCCTCAACAAAGACCGACACCCTTCGGCCGTCGGTCCAGCGGCCCTGCAGGTCCACGCTCGCCGCCGGCGGCTCCGCGGGGAACTCGAAGTTGCCGAAGAACTCCTTCCACCACCCGCCAAGGATCCAGGGCGTGATGTCGAGCGGCCTCAGCCGGCCCTTGAGCACGAAGCGGTAGTCCCGGCTCACGAGGTCCTGCTCATAGCTGCCGCGCGCGAAGTCCTCCCCGAGCCGCGCGTAGGCCTCGGGCGCAACGAAGCGGCGCCCGTCGAACTCGACGCGGCCGCCCACCTTGTCGATCACGACCCCGTAGGCCTTGATCGCGCGCCCCGAGACCTGGGCCGTCACGCCCTCGAAGCGCCAGCCGGGGCCGAACCGGGCCTCGCCGTCGACCGCAACGGGCGAGGAAAAGTCCACAAACTTGCGCAGGTCCCGGTGGAAGCGGGCCCCGACCGCGTCCAGGACCCCCGGACCCACATCCCCCTGGAAGCGGCATTCGGCGGACCGCGCGCGCGGGTCCACCCGGGCTTGAACCGACAAGACCTGCGACCAGACGCGCGCCCGGAGAACGGCCTGGACCGGGGCTGTCCCCTCGAGGCCCGCGACCGGGCACTCCAGCGCCACCCCCAGCACAGAGGCCCGGCCCGCGGCAAGGTCCAGCCCGGCGGCCGAGAACGGGGACTTCCCCTCCCTCCACCACTGGGGCGCGAGCCGGCCCCTCAGGCGGGCCGACAGGCCCCGCACGGACACCCCCGCAACCTCAAGCTCCTCGCCCCTGGCGGAGACCTCGACGTCGGCCGTGGTGTCGACCAAGAGCGGGATCCGCGCCCGGGCTTCGATCGGGCCCGCGCGCACGTCCAGCGGCGCCGCGAGCTTCAGTCCCCGAGCGCAGAAATCGGCGCGGACCAGGGCGGGCGAAAAAGCAACCCTCAGGACGGGCTCGTCGAGCCCACCGAGCGCCGCGACGACGGCCGCCGCCCGCGACGTCAGCGGTCCGTAGTTTCCCGCCAGGAATTCGGCGAGGGAGGGGACCCCCGTGTGCCCGGCGGCGCGCCCGAGGGGAACATCGCCGTGGGCGGAGACCGCCAGATCCCCGAGGTGGCAGGTGAGGTACTCGATCGACAGGCCCCCCGCGCTCGGGACGGCGCCGACGTCGAGGTCCCGGACGACCTCGTCAGCCCGGCCCGACGGGGAGAGCATCGCGGGCACGCGCAGGTTCGCGCCCGTCACGCGCAGCTCATACGGCTTGAAGCGCCGAACCACCAGGGCCCACGGGTCGATCCTCAGGTACAGGGCGCGTGCGGTGACGACCGGCTCCTCGAAGCCCGGCAGGGTCAGGCGCACGTTCTCGATCAGGATCCGCCCGGAGGGGTCGAACGTGGTCCGGCCGAAGGCCGCGTGGATTCCCGCCCGGTCCAGCCGCTCCACGAGCATGGTCCGCACGAAGCGGGGAACTCCCAGCTCGTGAGTGCGGGCGACGTAGATCTGAAGGGCCAGCAGAAGCGACAGGGCAAGCCAAAGGGTCCAGAACACCAGGGTCACGGCGCCACGGGCACAGGCCTGCGCCCCCTCGCCGAAGAACTTGAGGATCCGCGCGGCCATCAGCGGTTCACGGCGGCTGGCGGCGGCCCGGGATCGCGCGGGCCGTACGTGAGCGTCCAGAGGGCGTCCACCAGCGGCTGCTCGATCGCGAAGACCGCGCCGAATTCCGCGGAGCCGGCGAACTGCTCGCCTGCGCCGGTGCGCTCGGAGACCCAGAGGGTCCGGGAGCCTCCGCTCTCGCCCCCGGGGCCGGCGGGCAGTGCGACCACGGCGTCGAGCCGGTAGCGCCACGGGTGGCCGGCCTGCGGGGCGAAGGAGTCCGCGACGAAGCGGCTAGCCCGGGGGCCGCGCACCGCCGCCAGGACCGTCTCGACGGCCGGGGAGGCCGCAGCGCCCGCGGCCCACTCCCAGACAGGCTTGTCCTGGGAGAGGTCCGTCAGCTTCAGTGCGGTGATCTTCGCCGCTGCCGGCAGGCCCGGAAGCTGGCGGTCGCGCCAGGCGCCCGGGGCCACGGGGGTGTCCCGCAGGATGTCCGGATCGACCGAGTAGACCGACAGGGCGTCCCGGAGCCGGGCGTAGGCGTTGGGGTCGCGCTGGGTCGAGCGCCCGAGCTCAAGGACGAGTTTCGACGGGCCGGCGGCGCCCGGCGCCCGGCCCGCGGCTGCGGCGGGCTGGAGGGTTAGAGTGACCGTCCGCTCCGGGTTCATGAAGCCCCAGTGCTCCAGGTCGAGCTCCTGGGGGGCGTCGCTTTTGAACTGCTCGGCAGACAGCAGCGCCAGCCGATCCACCAGGCGCTGGACGGCGGCCCGGTCCGCCGGCAGGGTCGACGGGCCTCTGACCGCGTCACCCCTGAGGACGATCTGCCAGTCGGCCTGGCCCCGCGACGCCCCGGACTCCAGGCGCTGGAGCGTGAGCTCCGGCTGATCCGGGGCCCGCAGTGAGATCATCGTCACCGCGCTCGGGTCGAAATCGAGGACGTGCTTGTCCCGCAGCGCTTCCTGCGCCCGGCGCAGGGTCGCGATCAGCCCGTCGGGAACCGACACCAGGAAGATGCCGCTGCGCCCGCTGGGCTTGGACTGGTCCTCAAGCTGGGCATAGCGGAGGGTCTCACCCTCCGGCTTCGCCGGGGCCACCTCGGGCCCGATGAAGAGCGTCTCCTGGCGGTTGTTGCCGACCAGGGTCACCCGAAAGTCCCCGACCAAGGTCGGCGCGGCCGCCGCCGCCGGGGCGAAGCCCCGCAGGCGCAGCGCGCCCAGCCCGTTGATCGTCAGCTCCACGGCGTCGCGGCTGGCCCGCGCCGGGACCGGGGTCTCAAACCACCACCGGCTGCCGTCCCGCTGGATCACGACCAGGACCCCCGCCGGAGGGGAGGCCTGAAGGCTCAGCGCCCGGGCCTCGAACACGGGGATTGTGAGGACCGAGTCGGACCGCAGCTGCTCAAGCGGCATCGAGAGGCTGTCGGCAATCTCCCGGCCGACGACATGGATGCGCTCGCCGTCCGAGGACAGCAGGTAGACCCGCTCGCCGACCTTGGTCGAGTCCCCGATCCTGAGGATTGTCGTCACCGCCGGGGAGCCGGTGGTCTCGCTCCCCCCCGAGGTGAAGGTGACCGTCAGCTTAGGGTGCTCCAGGCCGTAGTCGGCGAGCGACTGGCCGTTTTTCACGACGTCGCGCACGGCGAAGCTGGTTTCGTGCTCGAGGAACTGCAGGTCGTTGATGATGCGGCTGACGGCGTTCGGGTTGGCCCTCCACTCGGCCGGCCGTGTCAGGAACCAGCCGTCGCCCCGCCGCTCCAGCGCGAAGCCCCCGCCGGGGGTGCCGGAGGTGACGCCCAGGGCCCGGATGTCGGCGGCCTCCGCCCCGAGCACCCTGCGGCGCACCTCGCGCGCGACGTTTTCCGTGCGCCAGCTGCGCTCAAAGTGGAAGATGACGAAGAACAGGGCTACGTTCAGGAAGATCAGGATGAGCGTGACTTTGGTGCGCATGGGCTAGGGGTGGGTTTCAGCTGCGGCGGGTCCAGTAGACGACAAGGCCCAGGAGGGCCGCGGCCCCGGGCAGCAGGAACAGCATGCAGTACCTCAGGTTGTCGTGCTCCCGCGCGCTCAACGACAGCTGGAAGCGCTCGATCGGCCTGGCCGGGATGTTCAGCTGGCTGTCGCTGTCGACCATCCAGTTGGCCGCTCCGAGGAAGATGTTCAGGACGCCCTCGTTGGCGATGCGCGCGTTGTCGATCAGGTCCCCGCTTCCGAAGACGACGAGCCTGCCGGTGCGGACGCTGAAGGGGAGCTTGTCCCTCGCCGCCGAGCGCTCGGAGGCCACCGCGACACCCAGGCGGTCGGGCGGGTCCATGTTGGGAAGCGCCTTGATGTCGACGCCCGGGTTGAAGACCGCCGGGCCGCGGGCCCGGTAGTCGACCTCCCCCCAGGCCGAGGGCGCGGCCGCCGCCAGGGTAATCACGTCGAGCCCGTTGGCCGCGGCCCGCTCCCGGTCAGCCCGGACGCTGCGGACGGGGCCAACCCTGAGCCTGGCCTGGTAGCTCGAGTGCAGGAGCGGCTGCACAACGGGGTGCGAAGCCGAGAAACTGCTCAGGATGAAGTCCCCGTCCTCGGTCATGTTCTCGGGGCCGGAGTCCCGGATGGAGTCGTCGTCGGCGATAACGCCCCAGTCCAGCAGCAGCCGCTCCAGGCCGTGCCGGTAGGCCGGCGCCAGGAACAGGATCAGCCGGCCGTCGTTCGTCGCGAGGAACCGGCGGAGCAGCTCCTGCTCGCTCGCCGCAAACGGGCTCTTCGGCTGCACGGCGATGAGCATCGAGGCGTCATCGGGGATCTTCCGGGCGCTCGCCAGGTCCAGGATGTCCACGTCGAAGTTGCGCTCCCGCAGCCGCTCGCGGACCGACGACAGGCCCCGGACCGGATCCACGTCGTCCGGCCTGAGCTCCTCGTGGCCGACCAAAAAGTACGCCTTCTTCCTTCCCGCGCTGGACACATCCAGGATCGCAGCGGTGATGATGCGCTCCCCCTGGAACTCCCGCCTCTCGCGGTTCTCGAAGCGGTACAAGTCGTCGATCGACTGGATGCGGCGGCGCTCCCCGCACAGAAACACGATCTGGTTGGGCTGGTCCAGCCCGAGCTGCTGGGCCTCGCGGCGCCGGACGTCGACGTCGAGGAACTCCGCGGTGACCCGGCCGTCGGGGTTGCCCTGGGTCGCCGCGCCGTACTCGCGCAGCAGGCCCCTGAGGTCCGCCCCCGCCGTGTCCTCGCCCACGGTGACGACGACCCGGACGGGGCTTGCGAGTTCGCGCAGGTAGGCGAGGGTCTCCGGCGACAGCGAGTACCGGCGGTAGCGCGTGAGGTCGACCCGCCAGGCGCCCTCACCCCAGCCGTTCAGGCCGGCGAGGTAGTTGAGCCCCCCGAAGAGGGTCATGAACAGGATCGCCTGCATCACCAGGTTGGCGGTGCGGGTCCAGCGGGCGGCTCGGAAGCTCTCAGGCCAGGGCATGGTGATCCGGGGGTCTAGCTGTGAATCTGCTTTGCCTCCACGCTGAGGATGCTGAACACCAGCGAGAGCACCGTCCCGGTGACATAGAACAGCAGCTGCCGCAGGTCGACCACCCCGCGGGTGAAGTCCTCGTAGTGCTGCAGGACCTGGCCGTAGCCGACCGCGGCCCGGACCGGGTGCAAGATGTCGGTGTTCAGCCAAGCGGCGTCGGCGAGGTAGTGGACCCCGAAGATCAGGGCGAAGAGCATCGTGAAGCAGAGGATCCCCGCGACGGCCTGGTTGCGCGACAGCGCGCTCGCCAGGACCCCTATCGCCACGAACAGCAGCCCGGAGACGGCGATGAAGACGTAGCCGCCGACCAGCGGCCCCAGGTCCAGGATCCGGCGGTCGCCCGCGAACTTGCCCAGGATCCAGAAGAACCCACCCGTGGCGCCCCACAGGGCGATGTACAGCGCGTAGGCGGCCCCGTACTTGCCCAGCACGACCTCGGTCGTCGTGACCGGCGTCGTCAGCAAGGTCTCGATCGTCCCGAGCCTGCGCTCCTCGGCCAGGCATTTCATCGTCAGCAGCGGCACCATGAACAGCACCGGCAGCCAGAACAGCTGGAAGAACACGCTCGCCGGGGACGCCTCCTGGGGAGCCTGGCTGTAGGTGTCGAGGATGCCGTTGAAGACAGACCCCATCACGGCCAGGAAGAGCACGGCCGCGATGTAGGTGCTCGGGCTGACGAGCAGCATGCGGATCTCGTGCGAAAGGAGGGTGAGGAAGTGCTTCATTTCTGCGGCTTTGCGTCGACCGTGTCCCAGCTGCGGCGGGTGGCGGCGAGGAACACGTCCTCGAGCGTGGGGTGCTGCCGGCTGATCGCCCGCACGCGCAGCCCGCGGCCAAGCATGGCCCGCAGCAGCGGCTCCCCCAGTTCAGCCTCGCTTTGCGTCGTCAGGGTTACGTTCCGGAACCCGCTCGGGTCGGCCTCCGCCTCCGCCGCAACCGACAGGAACGGCTCAAACCCCGCCAGGGCCCCCGTGAGGCTGGAGGCCTCGCCGGCCATCTCCACAATGTAGGTGCTGTGCCCGAAGATCTCGCGCCGCAGCGCCGCCGGGGTTCCCTGGGCGACGACGCGCCCCTGGTTGATGATCATGACCCGGTCGCAGGTGACCTCAATCTCGGGCAGGATGTGGCTGGAGATGATCACGGCCATGCGCCCCCGCAGGCTTCCGATCAGGTCGCGCACGATCAGGATCTGGTGGGGGTCCAGGCCTATCGTGGGCTCGTCCATGATGATGACCGGGGGCTCCGCGAGGATCGTCTCGGCTATCCCCACGCGCTGGCGGTAGCCCTTCGAGAGTTTCCCGATGATCCGGTGGCGCATGCGCTTCAGGTCGCACAGCTCCAGCACCTCGTCGATCCGCGGCCCGAGCTTGCGGCGCGGGACCTCCTTCAGCCGCCCCCGGAAGTACAGGTACTCGCTCACCCTCATGTCCTCCGGCAGGGGGTTGTTCTCCGGCATGTAGCCGATCCTGCGCTTGATCTCGTCGGGGTGGGTCGTCACCGGAAACCCGCAGATCCTCACGTGCCCGGAGGTCGCGGGGAGGTACCCGGTGAGGATGCGCATTGTCGTCGACTTGCCGGCCCCGTTGGGGCCGAGGAATCCGAGGATTTCCCCGCGGGCCAGCGTGAAGCTGATGTCGTTCACTGCCGCCACGCCGGCGAAGGTCTTGACCAGGTTGGTCACTTCGATGGCGTTCGGGGACGATTCGGGCATGTCGGGAGGCAGTATCTAGGCTTTTGGACCGCTCCTCTAGCCTTTTTCAAGCGTGACCTCACCCGCGCGGAACCGGCGCGCGCGGCCCCGGTCGTCGCGGAGCAGAAGCGCCCCCTCGTCGTCGGCGCCCGTGACGGTCCCGGGATGGCGCCTGCCGCCCTCGAGGACGGCCACGCGGCGGCCCCGCAGGACGTCGTAGCGCTGCCACAGGTCGGCAAAACTCCCGGCGTGATCGCCGTCGGAGAACGCCTCGTAGGCGAGGAGCACCCGGCCGATCAGGGCCGCCGTCAGCCGGTTCAGGTCGAGGGGCGCCCCGGCGACCTCGGACAGGGACGAGGCGCTGCGGACCAGTTCCGAAGGCCAGTCCTTCGGCGCGCTGTTCACGTTCAGGCCCAGGCCGAAGACCAGGTCGCGGATTTGGTCGGCGTCGACCCGCGCCTCGGTGAGCATTCCCCCCGCCTTGCGGCCCTCGAAGACGATGTCGTTGGGCCACTTCAGGCCGGGCTTCAGGCCGGTGAAGTTCTCGATCAGCTGGCAGATCGTGACCCCCATCCACATGGTGAACGTCTGCATGCGCTCGGGCGGAACCCGGGGGCGGAAGGCGAAGCTCGCGTAGAGGTTCCCGTTGTCGGCGCTGTGCCAGGAGCGGCCGAAGCGCCCCCGGCCGCTGGTTTGGCGCCGGGCCAGGACGCAAAACGGCGCCGCACGGCCGGCCCCGAGCTGCCGGGCCGCCTCGTCGTTCGTGCTGTCGATCTCGTCGAGGATGAGCAGCGTGAACCCCCGGGGGGCGACCTTGAGCTGCGCCTCCACGAGGGCGGCGTTCAGCGCGGCCGGGCGGGCGGCCAGGCGGTAACCGCGGGCGCGCCTGGCCTCGAACTCGAAGCCCTGCGCCCGCAGTTTCTCCATGTGGTGCCAGACGGCGACCCGGCTGACCCCGAGTTTCGCGGCAAGCCCGGGCCCCGAAACCCAGCCGGGCTCCCGGGCGAGCAGTTCGCGAAGGATCAGGTTCTCAGGCGACATGGCGTCCTCAGTGCGGTGTGGGGACCGTGCCGCCCCAGTCGATCCCCCGCTGGTAGGTGTCCTCCATCGCCTTCTTGATGTAGAGGCCCTCGGCCGGGTCGCCCCCGCGGCTCATCGAGTCCGCGGTGTCCGTGAGCTTGGCGATGTTGGCCAGCCGCAGGTCCTCCTCGTACTGCAGCAGGGCCCGGGACTCGGCGGAAGCCCCGAAAAGGGGCACCGTCAGCCGGTTGAGGATCCCGGCGTCGAACTCCGTCAGGTAGCGCCTCACGGCGAGGTCGGCCAGGCCCTTCGCGTTGTAGATGTCCTGCTCGCGGAAGATCGGCGGCTTGGCCGCCCGCACGTAGAACTTGGGCAGGCGGATGATCTCGTTCTTGGGCTTGTCGATGTCCCGCAGGTCGGGCTGCTCCTCCCCGGCCTTGGGGGGGGCCGGCTTGGGCGGGGGGGCGTACCGCGGCATGCGGGCGGCGAGGATTGCGGCGGTGTCGGTGGAGACATCCCGCGATTCCGACCCAGGCGCGGCCGGCTGGGCCGGAGCCGACGCAAGGTTCGCCCCCGGGGAGGCGATCGCCGCGGGGGTCTCGGCCTCCCGGGGCGGATCCGCCCTGACCCCGGTCAAAACGACGCCCAAGGCGGCGCATCCGGAGGCCCGGAGCAATGAAGAAAAGAGATTCATCCCAAGGACTTAGTAATTTGTCCCGGGCAGGGGTTCCACGCAACCCCGGAAGATATAGCCCCGGGCGAGGCGGACTTAGTCCTAGCCCCGGACCTGGCCCGCCCCGTCGATCAGGAACTTGTGGGAGCACAGCTCCTTTAGGCCCATCGGCCCCCGCGCATGAAGGCGGTCCGTGCTGATACCGATCTCGGCGCCGTAGCCGAACTCAAACCCGTCGTTGAACCGGGTGCTCGCGTTCCACAGGACGACCGCGCTGTCGACCGCGGCCTGGAACCGCCGGGCGGCCTCCGGGTCGGCGGTGATGATGGCGTCGGTGTGCCCGGAACTGTCCCGGTTGATGGTGGCGATCGCCTCCTCGAGGGAGCCGACGAGCCGCACCGCCAGGGTGAGGCTCAGAAACTCGGTCGAGTAGTCTTCCGGCCTCGCCGCGCCGTGGGCGATTCCCTCCCTTTTGAGGATCGCCGCGGCCGCCGGGTCGCAGCGCAGCTGCACCCCGCGGGAGACCAGGGCCCTCGCTAGGCGCGGCAGGAGGCTGTCCGCCGCCTCCGCGTGCACGAGCAGCTGCTCGGCAGCGTTGCAGACCCCCGGGCGCTGGACCTTGGCATTCACCGTCACGGCCTCCGCCATGGCGGGGTCGGCGCTGCGGTCGGCGTAGACGAAGCACACGCCCCGGTAGTGCTTGATCACCGGGATCGTGCTGGTCTCGGCCACAAATCGGATCAGCCCCTCGCCGCCGCGCGGGATGACGCACTGGACCAGCTCGTCGAGCTTGAGGAGGGCCTGCAGGGCCGCCCGGTCGGTCGTGGGGACGAGTTGCACCGAGTCGGCCGGAATGCCCGGCTCCCGCGCGAGTGCCTCGCGGACCAGGGAGGCCAGGGCGCCGTTGGTGTGGAAGATCTCGCTTCCGCCGCGCAGGATCGCGGCGTTTCCGCTCTTCAGGCAAAGGACCGCGCAGTCGACCGTCACGTTGGGCCTAGCCTCATAGATGACCGCGATGACGCCGATCGGCACGCGGACCTTGCGGATCTTCAGGCCGTTTGGCCGGGCCCATTCCTCCAGGACTTCCCCCACCGGGTCGGGCAGGGCGGCGACCTCGCGGACCGAGTTCGCCAAGTGGGCGAGCCGGGCGGGGGTGAGCCGCAGGCGGTCGACCTGGGCCTCGCTGAGGCCTCCGGCCTGGGCGGCCTCGAGGTCCCTGTGGTTGGCCGCAAGCAGCGGCGCGTGGGAGCCATCGATCAGGTCCGCCAGCCGCACTAGCGCCCGGTCCTTCGACGCGGACGTCACGGTCGCAAGCGCGAGCGCCGCGGCGCGGGCGCGCACGGCAAGGTCGGTCACGGTCTGCTTCAGGCTCGGCTCCATCGCCGCCTAGAAAACCACCCCGGGGCCCGAAAACCAACTAAAACCGCGTCAGGCGGACGAGTTCCCGGTAGCGCTTGTCGATCGCCCGGCGCCCTCCCGCCGAGAGCCGGTTCACCCCGAAGCTCTCGACGGTGAGGCTGGCGCAGGCCGTGGCGTAGGCGATCGCCCGCTTTAGGGCCGCAAGGTCGGTGCGGTCGACGGAGGCTAGGTAGCCGACCAGGGCGCCCGCGTAGCTGTCCCCCGCCCCGGTCGGGTCGGTCAGGCGCTCAACGGGGTAGGCCGGCAGGGCGAAGAGGCCCTCGGGGTGAAACAGGAGCGACCCGTGGGACCCCTTCTTGATGATGACGATCTTCGGGCCCATGCGGCGGATCTTGCGCCCGGCGACGATCAGGTTCTTCTCCCCGGCGAGCAGCTCCGCCTCGTCCTCGTTCAGGGCGAACAGGTCGACCCGGGGGAGCAGGCGCTCGAGGTCGGGCCTGCGGATGTTGATCCACAGGTCGCGGGTGTCCGCCAGGACGAACGCACCCTTCGGGACCTGGTCCATCACGCGGTGCTGGAGGGCCGGCGTGATGGCCCCGAGCATCACGTAGCGGGTGTCGCGGTAGGAGGCCGGCAGGGTCGGCACGAAGGTCTCGAAGACGTTCAGCTGGATCTTGAGGGTCTCGCAGCGGTTGAAGTTCTCGGCGTAGCGCCCCGACCAGAAGAAGGTCTTGCCCGCGGGGTCGACCTGCAGGCCCTCCAGGTCGATCCCGTGGCGGCGGAACCGGGCGACGAACCGACGCGGGAAGTCCCGGCCCACGACGCCGACCATGCGCGTCGGCGCGAAGTAGCTCGAGGCGATCGCCGCGTAGCTCGCCGCCCCGCCGAGGATGTCCCCGCTGCGGGCCTGGGGGGTGGCGACGCGGTCGATCGCGACCGACCCGATGACCAGTGCAGGCTTTGCGGTCCGGGGGTATCTCATGGGGTCATTGCGTGACGGTGAGGTTGGTGGCGAGCAGCGGCTCGTCGTCGATCTCGATCAGCAGCGAGTAATCGCCAGGCTTGGGAAAGGACAGCTGCCGGATCTCGTTGATCAGGTTGATCCGGTGAAGCGGGCTCTGGGAGGCGAAGGGCCGCTCGATCAGGGGCTGCATCGCGGTGGGGTCCAGCCCCATGGAGATGCGCATCTTGTGGTTTCCCGCGGAAACGTCGGTGATCGTCAAGAACCACACCATCAGCGGGTGGACGACCGGGAACTGCTGGGCCTTGATGTTGGAAAACACCCCGAGGATCGTGTACTTGCCCGAATTGGGGTCCATGTGGACCGCGTCGCAGGTGAGCCAGGCGAGCAGCTGGGGCTTGGATTGCACCCCGCGAGTTGGACTCCGCCCCGAGCGCGGGGCAAACCCTTTTTCGGCGGTACCCTTCGCGGGCGAACCCGGAAAATCATGGCTTTTGCGCACCTGTTGCCCAAGGATTGCAAAAGCGCATCACCCTATGTCGGCCTTCCTCGACTCCCTGTCCCAGTATCCGCGGTGGTTCGTTATCGCCTGCGCGACGCTCGCCGCCGCCGTGGCGATCTGGCTGCTGGCGAAGCTGCTCAAGTTCGCGCTCTGGCTGATCCTGATTGTCGTGGTGGTGGGTGGAGCGGCCCTGGTACTCTGGAAGATGTTTCACTGAGCGCCCCGCGGGCGCCGCGTTTTCCCCTGCTTTTCCTTGCGCGCCCTCGGCGGTGCCCTTAGCTCATCCCGATGAAATACATCTTCGTGACGGGCGGAGTTGTGTCCTCGCTCGGGAAGGGGCTGACGGCCGCCTCGCTGGGTGCGCTGCTCGAGCTGCGCGGCCTGCGGGTGCGCATCCAGAAGTTCGACCCCTACCTGAACGTCGACCCGGGCACGATGAGCCCGTTCCAGCACGGGGAGGTCTACGTCCTGGAGGACGGGGCCGAGACCGACCTGGACCTGGGGCACTATGAGCGCTTCACCAGCGGAAAGCTTTCGAGGCTCAACAGCCTCACCTCCGGGCAGGTCTACGAGAGCGTGATCCAGAAGGAGCGCCGGGGGGACTACCTGGGAAAGACCGTGCAGGTGATCCCGCACGTCACCAACGAGATCAAGGAACGGATCGCCGCCGGCGGCAAGGACGTCGACATATTGATCACCGAGATCGGGGGAACGACCGGCGACATCGAGGGGCTGCCGTTCCTCGAGGCGATGCGGCAGTTCGCCCACGAGGCAGGGCGTGGCGACGTGATTTTCATCCACGTGACTTTGGTGCCGTACGTCGCGGCCGCGGGCGAGCTCAAGACCAAGCCCACCCAGCAGTCGGTGGCGAAGCTGCGCGAGATCGGCATCCAGCCCGACGTGGTGGTCTGCCGCTGCGACCACCCGCTCAACCCGGACCTGCGCGACAAGCTGAGCCTGTTCTGCAACATCCCGGTCAAGGCTGTGATCGAGGCCCGGGACGTAGAGCACTCGATCTACGAGCTGCCCCTGGCCCTCCAGAGGGAGCGGATGGACGACCTGGTGCTGGAGCTGCTGGGGCTCAAGCTTCCGCGGCCCCGCAAGAACATCTGGGAGGAAATCGTCGGGCGCATCCTCAACCCGAAGCACGAGGTCACGATCGGGGTCGTAGGCAAGTACATCGAGCTGCAGGACGCCTACAAGTCCGTCTACGAGTCGGTCACCCACGCCGGGATTGCCAACAACTGCAAGGTGAACGTGCGGCGCATCGACGCCGAGGACCTCCAGGCCAAGGGCGCGGTCGCCGCGAAGCTGCGCGGCCTGGACGGGATCCTCGTCCCCGGCGGATTCGGCGACCGGGGCACCGAGGGAAAGATCGCGGCGGCCCGCTGGGCCCGCGAGCACCGGATCCCCTATTACGGGCTCTGCCTGGGGCTGCAGATCGCCGTGATCGAGTTCGCCCGCAACGTCCTCAAGCTGAAGGGGGCGAACAGCACCGAGTTCGACCCGCGCTCCCCCCACCCCGTCATCAACATGATGGAGGAGCAGAAGAAGGTCATCGACAAGGGGGCGACCATGCGGCTCGGCAGCTACGAATGCGCGCTGACCCCCGGGACGATCGCCGCCAGGGCCTACGGGGTCCCCAGCATCCGCGAGCGCCACCGCCACCGCTTCGAGGTCAACAACGACTACGTCGCCCGGCTCGAGCGGGCGGGCCTGGTGGTCAGCGGGCTCAATCCCAGGCGGAACTTGGTTGAGATCGTCGAGCTCAAGAACCACCCTTGGTTCGTGGCCGTGCAGTTCCACCCCGAGTTTCAGTCCAAGCCCAACAAGGCCCACCCGCTTTTTGCCGCATTCGTCGCCGCGGCGATCAAGCACCGCGGCCGCACGTAAGCGCTCCGGGCCCCATCCTCAGCCATGATCTTCAGCCCAAAGAAGCTCCTCCTAATCGCGGGCCCCTGCTCTCTGGAAAGCGAGGCCGTCTGCCGGGCGGTCGCCCGCGAGCTCAAGAAGATCGGGCGAGCCAACCCGGAGCTCAACATCGTCTTCAAGGGATCCTTCGACAAGGCGAACCGAACCTCGCTCGCCGGCCCGCGGGGAACGGGGATCGAGGAGGGCCTCGCCCTCCTCAGGCTCGTCCGGAAAGACTACGGCTTCCCGGTCCTGACCGACATCCACGAGCGCTCCCAGGCCTCCCCGGTGGCCGAGGTCTGCGACGTGCTCCAGGTCCCCGCTTTCCTGTGCCGGCAGACGGACCTGCTTCTCGCTGCGGCGGCGACCGGACGGGTGGTCAACGTGAAGAAGGGCCAGTTCCTTTCCCCCCAGGAGATGGAGCACGTGGTCGGCAAGCTCCGCGGAGGCGGGGCCAAGGAGATCTGGCAGACCGAGCGGGGAACGACGTTTGGCTACCAGAACCTGGTCGTCGACATGCGCTCGTTCGCAATCATGAAGGGCAACCGATGCCCCACCATCTTCGATGCGACCCACAGCGTGCAGCTTCCCGGAGCCGGCAAGGGGCGCAGCGGCGGCCAGAGGGAGTTCGTGCCGGTCCTGGCCAAGGCGGCGCTCGCGGCCGGGGCGAACGGCCTGTTCATCGAGACGCACCCGGAGCCCGACAAGGCGCTGAGCGACGGGCCGAACATGGTCCCGCTTTCGGCGCTGCCGGCGCTGGTGCGCGAGTGCCTCGCGGTCTGGCGGGCGGTCAGGGGCTAGCCGGGGGCCGCCTCAGGACCCGGAGGTCTCCCACTTCATCGCCCGCTCCAGGGCGCGCTCCCAGTTGCGGCGCAGGGGCGCCATGGCCGAGGCCGGGCGCGACGCCGTGAAGGTCTTCTGCATCGCCCACTGCCGCGAGATGTCGTCCCGGTCGGTCCACAGCCCCACAGCGAGGCCCGCCAGGTAGGCGGCCCCCATCGCGGTCGTCTCGATATTTTTCGGGCGCACCACGGGCACGCCGAGCAGATCCGCCTGGAACTGCATCATCGGGGCGCTGCGGGCCGCGCCGCCGTCGACCCGGAGCTCCTTGAGCGCGACCCCGCTGTCCTTCTCCATGCACGTCACCAGGTCGCCCACCTGGAAGGCGATGGACTCGAGCACCGCCCGGCACAGGTGTGCCCTGCCCGTCCCGCGGGTGAGGCCCAGGAGGGTTCCCCGGGCGTAGGGGTCCCAGTGCGGCGCACCGAGTCCGGCGAAGGCCGGCACCAGGATCGCCCCGCCGGAATCGGGGACCGAGGCGGCGAGCTCGTCCAACTCGGCCGCAGAGTTGACGAGCTTCAGCTCATCGCGCAGCCACTGGATCGCCGCGCCCGCGATGAAGACGGATCCCTCCAGGGCATACTCGGTCTTGCCGCCAATCTTCCAGGCCACGGTTGTCAGCAGGTTGTGGCTCGACGGGACCGCCTTGTCCCCGGTGTTCATCAGCATGAAGCACCCCGTTCCGTAGGTGTTCTTGGCCATGCCGGGCCGGAAGCAGGCCTGGCCGAAGAGGGCGGCCTGCTGGTCGCCCGCGATGCCCGCGATCGGGACGCCCTCGGGCTGCAGGCCCGCCTCCACCTTCCCGTAGATCTCGGATGAGGAGCGCACCTCGGGCAGGATCGCGCGGGGAACCCGGAGCAGGTCCAGCATCCGGTCGTCCCATGAGCCCGTCCTCAGGTTGAACAGGAGGGTCCGCGACGCGTTGGAGGCGTCGGTCACGTGGACCCTGCCCCCGGTCAGCTGCCAGATGAGCCAGCTGTCGATCGTTCCAAAGCAGAGCTTCCCCGCCTCGGCCTGGGCCCGGGCCCCGGGCACGTGGTCTAGGATCCAGCACACCTTCGTACCCGAGAAATAGGGGTCCAGCCGCAGCCCGGTGCGCTCGGCGACCTCCGGCTCCACGCCCGCCGTCTTGAGGCGCGCGCACTCGTCGGCGGTCCGCCGGTCCTGCCAGACAATCGCGTTGTGGACCGGCCGGCCCGTGGCCCGCTCCCAGATGACGGTGGTCTCGCGCTGGTTGGTGACGCCGATCCCGGTGACCTGGGCGCCGCACGCCCTGGCCTTGGACAGGACCTCGGCGACCGTCGCCTTCTGGGCCGCCCAGATCTCGAGCGGATCGTGCTCGACCCACCCCGGCTGGGGGTAGATCTGCGTGAACTCCTTCTGGGCCACGGCCACGACGACGCCTGAGCGGTCGAAAATGATCGAACGACAGCTTGTCGTTCCCTGGTCGATAGCGAGGATGCAGGGGGTCTGCGTGCTCATGGGAAAATTCTACGCCGGCCGGTCGCGCGTGTGCGAGTTTGAAGAGAGGGCCGCGCCGGCCCCAAGGATACCGCCATGGCCGCCCCTCACCGGGCCGTGAAGCGGTAGACCGTGGTGGAGCGGTACGTCGCTCCCGCCTTCAGGATGCTCGATGGAAAATCGGGGTGGTTGACCGAGTCCGGAAAATGCTGGGTCTCCAGGCAGAAGCCCCCGTGCTGGGGGTAGGCCGCGCCGCCCTTGCCGGCGACCGTGCCGTCCAGGAAGTTTCCGGTGTAGAATTGGACCCCGGGTTCGGTGCTGAGGAGCTCCATCACCCGGCCCGAGCCGGGCTCGTAGACCCGGGCGACGAGCGCCAGTTTTCCTCCCCCGCCATTCACGACGTAGTTGTGGTCGTAGCCGGCGGGATTGCCGCCGACCTCACGGACATGGGCACCGATCGCCACGGGGCTGCGGAAGTCCATCAGCGTGCCGGCCACTAGCTTCAGTTCCCCGGTCGGGATCAGGCCGGAATCGACCGGCGTGAACCGGTCGGCGTTGAGCATGATCTCGTGCCCCAGGATCGTGCCGCAGCCGGCCCCAGCCAGGTTGAAGTACCCGTGGTGGGTGACGTTGATCGGGGTGTCCTGGTCGGAGCTGACCGCGTAGTCGAACCGGAGCTCGTTCGCATCCGTGAGCGTGCACCGGACAACGACCCGGCAGTTTCCGGGGTAGCCCTCTTCGCCGTCCTTGCTGAGGTAGCTCAGCTCGACGGACGGCCCGTCCGCGCCCAGGGCCGCCTTCGCCCCCCAGACAACCTTGTCGAACCCCTTGATCCCGCCGTGCAGGTGGTTGAGTCCGTTGTTGGCGGCCAGCTGGTAGGCCTTCCCTTTTAGGGTGAAGCGCCCCTTGGCGATCCGGTTTCCGACGCGGCCGACAACGGCGCCGAAATAAGGATTGGGCCCGAGGTAGCCCTTGAGGTCGTCAAAGCCCAGGACGATGTCGGCGAGCTTCCCTTGCCGGTCGGGCACGAGCAGTTCGGTGACCCGCGCCCCGTAAGTGGTTACCTTCGCCGTGGCGCCCCGGGAATTGCGCAGCACGTACAGGTCAACCGGAATCCCGTCGGCGACTCCGAAGGGGCGCTTGTCAATTGAAGGAGTGGCCATGGGGGGGCGCTCCGCGCCGCAGCACAACGCGGCGAGAATGCAGAAAAGAAAGGCAAACGACGGGAGTTTCAATAGTTTCATCGCGCGGCTCGTGACATACACCTAACCGCCGCCAGGGAAAACAAGATAAGGGCAGTCAGCGATCCCTTAAAAATACCCCATTCCCCGGGACTAAACCGGAAGGAACGCCTCAAGGGGGCCATCCGGCCGCAGATGATACACTTTCTGACCTAATTGCAGGCGATGGGCAGGCTCAGCTCTTGGACGCGCTGGCTTCCTCGTACACCCCGAGGTGCCGGTAGCGGTTGTGCCGGCCCTCGAAGAGGGCCTCGGGCGAGAGGGCGCACAGGGCGTCCAAGTGCCGATGAAGCGCCGACTTCAGGGACGCCGCCGCGGCCGCCGGGTCGTTGTGGGCTCCTCCCTCAGGCTCCGGGACGATCTCCTCGACGACCCCAAACTTGTGGAGGTGCTCGGCGCTGACCTTCATCGCGGCGGCCGCCGAGGGCGCCTCCGCCCCGTCCTTCCACAGGATCGCCGCGCAGCCCTCCGGGGAGATCACCGAGTAGTAGCTGTTCTCGAACATGAGCACCCGGTCGGTGACCCCGATCCCCAGGGCCCCACCCGAGCCGCCCTCCCCCACGACGACGGAAATCGTCGGCGTTCTGAGCATCGCCATCTCCCGCAGGTTGACCGCGATCGCCTCGGAGACATGGCGCTCCTCGGACCCGATCCCGGGGAATGCCCCGGGCGTGTCGATCAGCGTGACCACAGGCAGCCCGAACTTCTCGGCCATGCGCATCAGGCGCAGGGCCTTCCTGTAGCCCTCGGGCTGGGGCATGCCGAAATTGCGCGCGATCTTGTCCTTGGTGTCCCTGCCCTTCTGGTGGGCGACGATCATCACGCTCCTGCCCTCGAAGAAGGCGGGGCCGCCGACCAGCGCACGGTCGTCATTGAACTGGCGATCGCCGTGCAGCTCCTGGAACTTCTCGAAGATCAGCTCGACGTAGTCCAGGGCGTAGGGCCGCTTCGGATGCCGGGCGATCTGGACTCGCTGCCAGGGGGTGAGGTTCGAGAAAATCTCGCCCTGGGCCTGCTTGATGCGCTTTTCGACGGCAAAAATCTCCTTGTTCAGGTCCTCGTTGGTCTCGATCGAGCGCTGCCTGAGCTCGTCGAGCTGCTTGGAGAGGTCGCGCAGGGGCTTCTCGAACTCCAAGACGTATGCCGGGGGCTTCATCGGCCGGAACGGTACAAGTTCGGCTTCGATCCTGTCAACTTGGCCGGCGGGGCCCTACAGGCTCACTTGGCCGCCGGCTTGGGGGCGGGGGCGGGCTGGGCCGGGGGCTGCGCAGCCTGCTTGGCCTGCAGCCCGAAGGCGCGCTGGGCCCAGGGGCTGTTCGCGTCGATCTGCATCGCCTGGAGGGCGAGCTTCTGGACCTCGTCGGACTTGCCGGCCGAAGCGGCGAGGCTGGCGAGCTGGTAGGTGGCCTCGACCCGGACGGCCTTGAACTGACGCAGGTCGGCGGCGAGCTGGCGCAGGGCCGTCTCACCCTCCGAGGCCTTCCCGGCCTGGATCTGGGCCATGGCCAGCCCGAGCTGGGCGCGGGAGCCAAGGGGGGTTGCCTTGAGGTCGGCCGCGGCCTTCGCGTAGCCATCGACCGCCTCGGCGGACCGCTGGGAGGCGTAGGCGGCGTCGGCCAGGCGCAGCTCCGCGATCCCTGCGAGGGTGTGGCCCGGGTGGGCTGCGGCAAAGGCCTTGAACTTCTCGGGGTTCGAGCAGGCGGCAAACTCGACCTCCACGGCAGCCTCCTTCTGGAGGCCCCAGTACTCCCAGAGTCCGTTGCCAATATAAAGGACCAGGGCGACCACGCAGACCCCGAGGATCGTGCGGCCGTTGTCCTTCCAGAATCCATGCAGGTGCTCGTCGATCGGCGAGGCAACGGGGGCTTGGCCCTCGGCGGCGGGCTTGTTCGGGCCGGCGGCGGGCTTGGGGGCTGAGGGTGTGGCTGGCGTGGTCACGGGCGTTCTTTGTTGGTAAACGGTTACAAGAGCAAAACCCCGAAGCGGTGTAAATCCCCGAAATTGCCCCAGTCTAGTCGAAAACGACCGTCTTTCGGCCGTAGACGAGGACGCGTCCCTCCAGATGCCAGCGCACGGCCTGGGCCAGGACGAGTTTTTCCAGGTCCCTGCCCTTGCGAACCAGGTCCGCGACGCTGTGGCGGTGGGTGACCCGGGCCACGTCCTGCTGGATGATGGGGCCGTCGTCCAGCTCGGCCGTGGCGTAGTGGGCCGTCGCCCCGATCAGCTTCACCCCCCGCTCGTGGGCCTGGTGGTAGGGCTTGCCCCCGGCGAAGGCGGGAAGGAAGGAGTGGTGGATGTTGATCACCGGGCGCCCGAAGTCGGCAAGAAACTCGGCCGAGAGGACCTGCATGTACCGGGCCAGGATGACCAAGTCGATATTGAGCTCGCGAAGGATCTGAAGCTGCCGGGCCTCCGCCGCAGCCTTGCCCCCGGAGGGAAGCGCCACCAGGTGAAACGGCAGCCCGTAGCCGCGGGCGGCCTCGGCCAGGTCCGAGTGGTTCGACACCACGGCCACCAGGTCGGCGCTGAACTCGCCGGCGCGCCAACGCAGGGCCAGGTCGTGAAAACAGTGGTCGAACTTGGAGACGAAGACGGCAACCCGGGGCCGGTCGGCCGACGAGGTGACGAGGGCCGCCATGCCCAGGCTGGCCGCGAACGCGACAAAATCCCCCGCCCCCGAGGATCCGGGGCCGGGCTCCCACTCGACCCGCTGGAAAAAGATGCCGGCCTCCATGTCCCGGTGCTGGTCGGCGTGGAGGATGTTGCCTCCGCGCACGAAGATCCATCCGGCGACGCGGGCGACGATGCCCGGCTGGTCCGGCCCGTGCAGGAGGGCGACTAGGGTCTGGGAATCGGCCATGGAAAAAGCCTCACACCGGAATCACGTTGCCCCGGTAATGCTGAATCGGGCGGACCCCGACCGGCTTGTCCCGCAGGGCCCGGATCCCGTAGGCGGCGGCACGGGCTCCGGCAAGGGTCGTCATCAGGCACACGTTGTGCGCGTAGGCAGCCGCCCGAATCGCGTTCTCGTCGCGCCGGGGGATCATGCCGCTCGGCGTGTTGATGACCATGGCGATCTGGCCGTTCTTGATCATGTCGACCGAGTTCGGCCGGCCCTCGCTGATCTTCGCGAGGCGCTTCACGGCGACCCCGCTGTCGGCCAGCAATTTAGCCGTGCCGCTCGTCGAGTAGATCGTGAAGCCCAGCTGCTCGAGGGAGCGCGCCACCTCGACCGCCCCCGGTTTGTCGGTGTCCTTGACGCTCAGGAACACGTTGCCCTTGGTCGGAAGGCCGGGCCTGGCGGCGGCCTCTGCCTTGGCAAAGGCGAGCCCCAGGTCGTCGTCGACCCCCATGACCTCCCCCGTGGAGCGCATCTCGGGGCCCAGCGTGATCATCGCTCCGGGAAACCGCACGAAGGGGAATACCGACTCCTTGACGCACCAGTGCTTGGGGGTGAGCTCTCGGGTGTAGCCCAGCTCCGCGAGCGTTCGGCCCGTCATGAGCTTTGCGGCGAGTTTTGCCAGGGGCACCCCGATCGCCTTCGAGACAAAGGGCACGGTGCGGGACGCCCTGGGGTTCACCTCCAGGACGTACAGCTCGCCGTCCTTGATCGCAAACTGCACGTTCATCAGCCCCACGACCTTGAGCTCCCTCGCCAGGGCGAAGCTCGCAGTCCGGACCGTCGTCTTCATCTCGGCATTCAGGGTGTGGGGCGGCATCACCATCGAGGCGTCGCCGGAGTGGACCCCGGCGTACTCGATGTGCTCAAGCATCCCGCCGATCACGGTTGTGGACCCGTCGCTGATGCAGTCCACGTCGAGCTCGATTGCGTCCTCCAGGAATTTGTCGATCAGCACGGGCTTGCCCGGCATCACGTCGAACACCTGGCGGACCACCGCCTTCAGCTCCGCCTCGCTGTCGACAATGAACATGCCCCGCCCGCCCAGGACGAACGAGGGGCGCAGGAGCACCGGGTAGCCGACCTCGGCGGCGAAGGCGGCCGCCTCGCCCTCGCTCAAGGCCGTGCGGTTGGCGGGCTGCTTGAGCCCGATCTTGTTCAGGATCGCGGCAAAGAGCTTCCGGTCCTCGGCGATCTCGATGCTCTCCGGTGAGGTCCCGATGATGTTGACCCCGTTCGCTTTGAGGGCCGAGGAGAGGTTCAGCGGGGTCTGGCCGCCGAATTGGACGATCGCGCCGACGCACTGCTCCTGCTGGTAGACCTCCAGCACGTCCTCGAGGGTCAGCGGCTCGAAGTACAGCCGGTCACTCGTGTCGTAGTCGGTGGAGACGGTCTCCGGGTTGGAGTTCACCATCACCGTCTCGTACCCGATCTCCCGCAGCGCGTAGCTCGCGTGAACGCAGCAGTAGTCGAACTCGATCCCCTGCCCGATCCGGTTGGGGCCGCCGCCGATGATCATGATCTTGGGCTTGGCCGAGGGGATGACCTCGTTCTCGTCGCCATAGCTCGAGTAGTAATAGGGCGTGAAGGCCTCGAACTCCGCCGCGCAGGTGTCCACGAGCCGGTAGGTCGTGTGGATGCCCCGGCTCTTGCGCTCGGCCCGGACGGAGGCGAGGTCGCTCGAGAACAAGTGGGCGAGCTGGGCGTCGCAGAACCCGAACTGCTTCGCGCGACGCAGGTGGTCGGTCCCGATCCCGGCCAGGGTCTGGCCCCGGATGCTATCCTCCATCTCGTGGATCTCGCGCAGCTGGTGCAGAAACCAGGGGTCGATCTTGGTCAGTTCGAAGATCTGGTCGACCGTGTAGCCGGCCCTGAACGCATGGCGGATGTAGAAGATTCGCTCGGCGTTGGGCGTGCCCAGCCGGGTCTTGATGAGCGCGTCCTCGGGGATCTCGTCGCCGCCCATCCGGCCGCCCCCGCCGAAGCCGCGGGCCCCGATCTCCAGCGAGCGAAGCGCCTTCTGGATCGACTCCTTGAAGGTCCTGCCGATCGCCATCGCCTCGCCCACGGACTTCATCGAGGAGGTGAGCGCGGCGTCGGCATCCGGAAACTTCTCGAAGGTGAAGCGCGGGACCTTGGTCACCACGTAGTCGATCGTCGGCTCGAAGCTCGCGGGCGTGAGCCGGGTGATGTCATTGCGGAGCTCGTCCAGGGCGTAGCCGACCGCGAGCTTTGCGGCGATCTTGGCGATGGGGAAGCCCGTGGCCTTCGAGGCGAGGGCCGACGAGCGCGACACCCGTGGGTTCATCTCGATCACGACCATGCGCCCGGTCTGCGGGTCGACGGAGAACTGGATGTTGGAGCCGCCCGTCTCGACCCCGATCTCGCGGATCACCGCGAAGGAGGCATCCCGCATCACCTGGTACTCCTTGTCGGTGAGCGTCATCGCGGGGGCGACCGTTATTGAGTCGCCCGTGTGGACCCCCATGGGGTCGAAGTTCTCGATCGAGCAGATGACGACGCACTGGTCCTTGTGGTCGCGCATCACCTCCATCTCGAATTCCTTCCAGCCGAGCAGGCACTCCTCGATCAGCACCTCGTGCACCGGGGAGATGTCGAGCCCGTTGGAGACGATCTGCTCGAACTCTTCCTTGTTGTAGGCGATGCCGCCGCCGGCGCCCCCGAGGGTGAACGACGGCCGGATGATCAGCGGAAAGACGCCCAGCTCCTCGGCGGCCGCGCGGGCGTCCTCCATCTTCCGCACGGTCCGCGACTTGGCGACATCGAGCCCGATCTTGATCATCGCCTGCTTGAAGAGCTCCCGGTCCTCGCCTTTGGCGATCGCCGCCGGCTTCGCGCCGATCATCTCCACCCCGTAGCGGGCGAGGATGCCCTGGTTGTGCAGGTCCATCGCCAGGTTCAGGGCGGTCTGTCCGCCCAGGGTGGGCAGGAGGGCCGAGGGCCGCTCGGCGGCGATGATCTTCTCGAGAATCTCCGGGGTCAGCGGCTCGATGTAGGTCACGTCCGCGAATTCCGGATCGGTCATGATCGTCGCCGGGTTGGAATTGACCAGGACGACCCGGTAGCCCTCCTCCCGCAGCGCCTTGCAGGCTTGGGTGCCTGAATAGTCGAACTCGCAGGCCTGCCCAATAACGATGGGGCCGGCGCCGATGATCAGGATGGACTTCAGGTCGCTGCGTTTCGGCATGGGCGTGGACTCCCGGGAGAGTTGTGGCAGGCCAATGCCTCCGCAAGGAGGAACTGGGAAAAAACCCGTCATGGGCCCTTGACGGCCCATTAGGGGTCGTATTTGGGGATTCAGTCGGCCTTAATTGTTTCGCTTTCGAAATTTGTCCGGTTGCAGGCACCCCGCGCCCGGGACAGCATCCCACCCAAGAGGACCAAACACCCCATGAACTCGCCCCAATGCAAGCAAACTTCATTTGCACCCGGAACGGTGTGCCTCGTGGGCGCGGGTCCCGGCGATCCGGAACTGCTCACGGTGAAGGCTCTGCGGCTCATCCATTCGGCCGACGTCGTGGTTTATGACTACCTGGTCTCCCCCGGCATCCTCGCCGAGATCCCGGCGGGCTGCGAGCGGGTGTTCGTGGGAAAGCAGGCCGGGCACCCCTGCAAGCCTCAGGAGGAGATCGAGCAGATTCTTGTCGCTCTGGCCAAGCAGGGAAAGCGAGTCGTCCGGCTGAAGGGCGGAGACCCCTTCGTCTTCGGCAGGGGCGGCGAGGAGGCCGAGACCCTGACTCAGGCGGGAATCCCCGTTCAGGTGATTCCCGGCATCACGGCGGCCCTTGGGGCGGCGGCCTCGTCCGGCATACCCCTCACCCACCGGGCGCACGCCTCGGCCCTGGTCTTCCTCACCGGCCACGAGTCCCCGGGCAAGCCCGAGAGCGCGGTGCGCTGGGAGGACTATGCCAAGCTCCGGGCGACCCTGTGCATCTACATGGGCCGCCACCGCCTGGCGTCCATCACGCAGCGGCTCATGGACGGCGGGCTGTCCGGGGACACCCCGGCGGCGATCATCGAGGCTGCGACGACCGAGCGCCGGCGCGAGGTCCTGGCGACCCTGTCCACGCTCGCCGAGCGCTCCGAGGCGGCCGCGATCGCCTCCCCGGCGATCGTGATTATCGGGGGGGTATGCGCCCGGGAAACGGCAGCCGTACCCGAGGCATGACCGGAGCTTGAAGCAACCCTCCTTGTTTTTGGAGCCAAAGATAGGCCAAACGCTTCTGGCAGGCCCGGTCAGATTGGGCCGCTACCAGGTTGAGCAAGTGCGGTCCAGGCTTGCCCTCAGGCCTCCGCTCAGGCTCTGCACACTGAAGCCATTCTGCGCGAGAATCCGTGCCGCAAAGTATGAGTTCTTCCCAAGCGCGCAGACCGCGACGACCGGGCGCGAACGGTCAAGCTCGCCCAGCCGGGAACGGAGGACATCCAACGGGATGTTGACCACGGCCCGCCCCCCCGCGGGAAAGGGATGGGCCTTCGCATGCCCCTGAGGGCGCACATCGACAATCTGCACGGTTGGGTCTCCCGGCAGCTCGCCTGCCGGATCAACTAGGCCGTCACGGGCATTGCACGCGGACATCCCGGCTAGATTAACGATGTCCTTCGCCGATCCAAAGGGGGGCGCATACGCGAGTTCCAGCTGAGCGAGGCGATCGATCGTGAGTCCTCCCGCGATCGCCGTCGCAAGGACGTCAAGCCGCTTGTCGACACCGTCCAGGCCGGTGACTTGGGCTCCGAGCACCCGACCCGTTGCGGGATCCCACAGAAGCTTCAGCATCAGCGGCTGGGCCGCGGGAAAATATCCGGCGTGGTGCTTGTCGTTGACGGTCGTGGACCGGTAGCTGCGACCGGCGGCGCGCAGTCGCTTCTCGGACCACCCCGTCAGGCCTGCCGTAGCGTTGAAGGCCCGCACGATCGCCGTGCCTATGGCGCCGGGCATCTCCCGAGCCAGGTCCGGGCGAAAGATATGGGTGGCCGCGGCGCGCCCTTGACGGTTCGCAGGCCCCCCCAAGGCAACCGTGCACGGATCCCCGGACACATAGTCCGACACGAGCACGGCATCGCCTGCGGCATAAATGTCCGGATCGCTTGTCCTCATGTGACCGTCGACACGGATATACCCGCGCGGGTCCAGAAGTAGTCCCGCGTCGCGGGCGAGCGCGGTGTCGGGGCGGACGCCGATCGCGAGTACAACCAAGTCCGCCTCGACCTTGCGGCCGGACCTCAGGGAGCAGATCGTTTTCCCTCCATCTTCGAACGCGACCACGCCATCTCCCAGGATCAGATCAACACCGCCCTGCCTAAGTTCATCTTCAACCAGCACTGTCATCGACGCGTCCATCGGGGGGATCACTTGATCGAGCATCTCTACGAGGGCCACCTTCTTCTCGAGCCGGACAAGTTGCTCGGCCATCTCCACCCCGATGAATCCCCCCCCTATCACCACCACCTGCTCGGCGGCCACCGCCGCCGCCTTGATGCGGTCCATGTCCTGCAGGTTGCGCAGCGTGTGGATCCGCGGGCTGCCTATGCCCGGGAGGGGCGGCCGGATCGGCACGGCGCCGGGCGCCAGGACCAACTTGTCGTAGGCGATCCACTCTTCCGAGCCGGGCGAGCCGCCCCGGACCCGCACCCGTTTTCCCGGGCGGTCAATCGCTACGGCCTCGGTGCGGGTGCGCACATCGAGGTTGAGCATAGCCTTCAGCGTCTGGGGCGTCTGCACGGAAAGGGCCGACCTGTCCGCGATTTCGCCGCCTATGAAATAGGGAAGGCCGCAGTTTGCGAAGGAGACGTCAGGCCCCCGCTCGATCATGGTGATTACCGCTGCCTCCGACAATCGACGAGCCCGAGCGGCCGCCGAGGCGCCGGCCGCTACGCCTCCGACAATCACGAGGTGAAGGGGGTGAGCATGCATATAAGGGGTCTAGGAGTCTGCTCCGAGGGCCGCGCTGCCGTGGTCCGCATCGCTCCTCACGGACAGCACGATCCGGTACAGGAGGGTCAGGATCAGCGCCCCCGAGGCGTAGATGCCGACGCTGATCAGGACCTCGGGCGCGGTCGGCGCATAGTCGACGACGGTCTCCAGCGGAGACACGGCGAGCCCGCCGGCGATAAGCCCCAGGCCCTTGTCGATCCAGGTCGAGACGAACACCAAGGAGCAAGCCACGGCCAGGATCCGCATGCTCCTGCGGCGCAGCGAGGCCACCAGGAGCGGGATCGAGGCGGCCATGAGGGTGAGGGACGTCCACATCCAGGGCACCATGGCCGTATGCCCATCCAGGCCGAAGAACAGGTACTGGAGGTCGCGCCGGTGCCCGGGAATCCCGCTGTAGAAGGCGGTGAAGAACTCCAGGGCGATGAAGAACAGATTCGCCGCCATCGCGTAGGCGACCGTCACCGTGAGCTTCCTCAGGCCCGCCTCGCCCGCGTCGAATCCCGCGAACCTTTTCAGCGCCAGGCAGATCAGGACCAGCAGCGCCGGGCCGGAGGCGAACGCGCTCGACAGGAACCGCGGGGCCAGGAGGGCCGTGAGCCACAGCCCGCGGCCCGGCAGGCCGCAGTAGAGGAAGGCCGTGACCGTGTGGATCCCGACCGCCCAGGGGATCGACAGGTAAATGAGCGGCTTGACCCAGCCCGGGGGCTTGGCCCCGTTGCGCTCGCAGTCGAGGCACGTCCAGCCGATCACCAGATTCAGCACGAGGTAACCCGACAGGACGACCATGTCCCAGAACATCACCGAGCCCGGGGCCGGGTGGATGAGGACATTGAGGACCCGAGCGGGCTGGCCCAGGTCGACGAAGATGTGCAGGATGCACAGGAGGACCGCGGCGACGGCTAGGAACTCCCCGAGGATCACGATCCGGGCGAACTCCCGGCTTTGGTGCAGGTAGAACGGCGCCACCACCATCACCGCCGAGGCGGCCACCCCCACGAGGAAGGTGAACTGCGCCACGTAGAAGCCCCAGATCACATCCCGGCCCATCCCCGTGATGGCGAGTCCCCTCTCGAACTGCCTCAGGTAGCAGGCCAGGCCCACCCCGATCGGGATCAGCAGCGCCGCCAGCCAGAGCTGGGAGCGGGCCCGTCCTATGAACGCTCGTTCGATCATGTCAGATCACGTAGTAGACCGCCGGCTGGGTCCCCAGCTCGGGCTTGCGGCGGATGCTGTAGTTGTCGCGCAGGAGTGCGGCGACGGGGGACTTTGCGTCCTTCAGGTCCCCGAAGGACATCGCCTTGTACTTGCAGGCCTCGACGCAGGCCGGGGGCCGGCCCTTGGCGAGCCGCTCGTCGCAGAACGTGCACTTCTCCACGACGCCCTTCGTGCGGGTGGGATAGTCCGGGTTGACCGCCTTCAGGTGGGGGCGCGGGTCCTCCCAGTTGAAGCTGCGCGAGCCGTACGGGCAGGCCGCCATGCAGAAGCGGCAGCCGATGCAGCGGTGCGGGTCCATGACGACGATCCCGTCCGGGCGGGAGAAGGTGGCCCCGGTCGGGCAGACGCGGGTGCACGGAGGGTTCGCGCAGTGGTTGCACAGCGCCGGGAGCCTGCGGCGGGAGAGCTCCCCTCCCCTGAACTGGTCCAGCTCCCCGGGGAACAGGTGCTCGCCCGGCTCGCGCCAGAGCCACTTGACCTCGTGCCTCGTGTCGCCGATCTCGGGGACGTTGTGCTCGCTGCGGCAGGCCCGGGCGCAGTCGTCGGGGCAGTCGGTCGCGGCCAGGCACTTGCGCACATCGATCACCATGGCCCAGCGGCCCGCCTTGAGCGCAGCCCCGGGTTCGAGCACGTCCTCGGGCCGGACGGAGGCGAGCGACGCGAAGAGCGGCCGGGTGCGCGCAAGTCCAGCGGCCGCCAGGAGCGACAGTTTCAGCATGTCCCGCCGGCTCAGGTCGCTCACAGGGGCCCCCTTCCGGCCGCGGGGCCGGGCTCGAGCCGCGCACTCCTTGAACCCGGCGCGGCGAATTCGTGGTGGCAGTCCCAGCAGTCGAGGCTCGCGTCCATGTGCCCGTGGCACTCGCTGCAGGCAGCCGCCGCGGTCGTGGACCTGCCCTGCGCATCGGCGTGGCCGTGGCAGGCGACGCAGGTCCTCAGGCTCCTCTCCCAGCGGGTGCCGTCAGAGGCGACGTAGGTGCGGCTGTCCTCGCGGACCACGGCGTCGCGCCAGCGGACCAGCATCCGCATGTGCTCGGTGCGCATGACCTGCTTGGGCTCGATGCACCGCTCCCCGGCCGGGTTGGGCGGGCTGCGGAATCCCGCGCTGCGGGCGGCCGCCCCGCGCCAGAACGGGAAGGTTGCCGCCGCGAGGAAGATCGCGAGCCCCGGCAGAATGTACTGGGCGTTGTAGAGCCTCACGTCAGGCCACGCCCCCTCCGAGCGGCTCCCCCCTCAGGTTGGTTGTGCGCGGCTTCTCGCCGTCGAGGACCAGGGCGTTGCCGACGAGCTCGTGGAGCCCCGCCACCCCCACGTCCGGCACCCAGCGCTCCATCAGGGTCGGCAGCACCGCCCGGTCGATCGCGCAGATGCAGGACAGCAGGTTCACCCCGTGCTTCTCCCTCACCGCCCGGACGGCTTCCGCCCGGGGAATCCCGCCGCGCATCCTCAGGTCCATGCACTCCTCACTGCCCAGGCCGGCGCCGCAGCCGCAGCAGAAGGTCTTCTCCCGGATCGTCTCGGCGGGCATCTCGTGGAAATGGCGGCAGGTCTTCCCGAGGATGTAGCGCGGCTCCTCCAGCAGGCCCATCGAGCGGGCGGGGTTGCACGAGTCGTGGTAGGTCACCCGGTACCCGTCGTTGCGCTCCGGCGCGAGCCTGAGCCTTCCGTGGTGGATCAGGTCGGCGGTGAACTCCGCGATGTGCACCATGCGGGTCGTCCGGGCGTTTTCGAAGCGGGTGCCCGTGATCGGGGACACCGGCTCCTCGAGGAAGTCGGCGGGCCCGTTCATGGTCTCCATGTACTGGTGCGCAACCCGCCACATGTGCCCGCACTCCCCGCCCAGGATCCACTTGACGCCCAGCCTGCGCGCCTCGGCGTAGATCTTGGCGTTGAGGCTCTTCATCAGGTCGTGGGAGGCGAACATCCCGAAGTTGCCCCCCTCGGAGGCGTAGGTGCTCCAGGTGTAGTCCAGCCCGCTCTGGTGCAGCACCAGCAGGTACCCCATCAGGGTGAAGATGCCGGGCTCGGCGAGCAGGTCGCCCGACGGGGCGACAAAGAGGACCTGCGCCCCCTTCTTGTTGATCGGCGGGTCGATCCGGATCCCGGTGATCTCCTCGATCGTGTCGACGAAGAACTCCAGGTTGTCCTTGAGGGCGTGGGGCGTGATCCCCAGGTGGTTGCCCGTCATGAAGCACTTCGCCGCCGGGTCCATCACCCAGTTGATGTTCAGGCCGAGCAGGTTCAGCAGCTCGCGGCCGAGCATCGTGATCTCCGCCTGGTCGATCCCGAACGGGCAGAAGACCGAGCACCGGCGGCACTCGGTGCACTGGTAGAAGTAGTAGAACCACTCCCGCAGGACCTCGGGGGTGAGCCGCCGGGCCCCGACGAGCCGCCCGAGGATCCGGCCGGCGAGCGTCATCTCGCCGCGGTAGACCGAGCGCAGGAGCTCGGCCCTCAGGACGGGCATGTTCTTCGGGTCGCCCGTGCCGATGAAGTAGTGGCACTTGTCGGCGCACGCCCCGCAGCGGACGCACGAGTCCATGAAGATCCTGAGCGAGCGGAAGCGGCCCATCCTCTCCTTGAGGCCCTGGAGGATGATCTCCTTCCAGTTGTCCGGCAGCTTCCAGTCGGGCTCGGCCGGGGACCAGTCGCGGGGGTTGGGAAACCCGAGCGTGTTCAGCGCCTTGGGCTTCGCGCTGTAGCTCCAGCGCCCGGCGGCGAACTTCGTCGTCGGCTCGAGCCAGTCGCGCGGGCTGGGGTCGAACGGCACCGGGGCCGGGGGGGCTGGCCTTGCCTCGGTGCTCACGGCGCCTGCCTTTCAACCGGGATCCCGGCCGCCTTCATCTTGTCGCGGTACTCGTCCTCGTACTCGCCGTAGGTGTGCACCGGGACGGGGCGGTTCCAGGGGTTGCGGTGCCGGATCATCCGGCCCGCCCCGGGAAGGTTGCGCGTGGGGCTGAGCGGCAGGGCCGCCATGTGCGCCAGCTTGCTGAACGGGATGTAGGCCAGTAGGACGCACGCCAGGGCGAGGTGCACGTGGAAGAGGGGCCCCACCCCGGCGAGCGTCCCCGGATGCAGCGCCGCCAGCCCCAGGCAGAAGGCCTTGACCGCCGGGACGTCCGTCCGCGTGGAGTAGTGCATCATGCCGCCCGTCAGGGCGATCCCGAGCAGCAGGTACAGCGGGAAGTAGTCCGACGGCAGCGACAGGTGGCGCATCCACGGATCCGTCACGCGCCGCCCGAGCAGGTAGAGCGCGGCGGCGGTCAGCGCGATCCCGCTCAGGAAGAAGGCCGCCGAGCCCACCCTGAAGAACGAGTCCAGGCGGGATATCCCCTCGATCCAGCCGAAGACCGGGTCGAGGAAGAACCGGGCGTGGTGCAGCAGGACAAGGAGCAGGGAGTAGTGGAAGACGATCGCACCGACCCAGAGGCCGAGGCTCGCCCGGAAGACGAGCCGGGGCGGTGAGCCCTCGTCGGCGACCCACCGGTGGCGCACGTTGCGAAGGAGGCTGCGGAAGGCCAGCATCTCCAGGAGGACCCGCCCGGCGACACCCCAGCGGGTGTGCGGGTTCTCGAGCGGGCTCGAGCGGATCCACGGGAGGGAGACCTGCTGGCCGCAGGTGGTCGTGATGGCGAAGGGGACCGGGGCGCGCGCCCAGTAGAGGACCCGCCATGTGATCCCGCCGAGGAACAGGGCCAGGGAGCCGTAGGGCAGCACGACACCGAAGAGGAACCCGGCTTTGGCCGACCCCGCCGCGGTCCACGCCGCCAGGATCAGGGCGGTCGCGGCCAGCAGGGGGACCCCCATCCTCAGGGCGGCCAGCCGCCAGGCGCCGCACGCGGCCGGAGCGACCTTGCCGAGCGACGCTGGCCCGTGATCAGGCATGGGGGAAGGCGGGCAGACTACATCTCTACGAGCGTGATCGCTGCAGGCGCGCACACCGACTGGCAGCTCTGGCAATTGCTGCAGTCGTCGGTGCTGCCGACGGTGACCTTGCCGTTCTCGAGCTTATAAACCTCGCAAGGGCACATCTTGATGCACTCGCCGCACTGGGTGCACTTGGCCTCGTCGATCGTGATGACGTACATGGTGGTTTGGGCTGGGGTCTGGGGGCGGGATCGGCGAGGCCCGGGGGCTCAGATGCAGCCCGTGGGTTTGGGCAGGCCCGCAAGCTTGCAGGCGCCCTTGGCCGGGCCGGTCGGGAACAGCTTGTAGATCGTCTTCAGATCGAAGCCCGTCTCCTTGCTGAGTTTGCGGACCATGGGGGCGCTCCCGAACTGCTTGTAGTAGTTGTTCAAGTAGCGGATCACCTTCCAGTGGTCCTCAGTCAGCTCTGAGATTCCCTCCTCGGAGGCGAGGCCCTTGGCGACGGACTCGTTCCAGCGGGCGGGATCCTTTAGGAATCCGTCCTCGTCAACTTCAAAGGGCTCTCCAGACAGTGTGATGGTGGGCATAGGGATGTGTGGGTCTAGGGTTTGAGGGGCCGTCTACCAGCGGAACCTGACGTTGGCCTTGGCGTACTCGAGCGAGCGGGCGTCGTAGCCGTCGACAAGGCGGAAGCTCATGGGGAGCTTGGCTTTCTGGAAGAACTTCTCCCAGCCGATGCGGTTGATCCACTCGCCGATGCGCTCGTCGGGCTGGGCGTTGGCGACCCAGACGTCCACGATGTTGCGAACGGCCTGGGTTATCTCGGGGAAGTAGGGCGGGTTGTTGGGCAGGTACGGGATCACCATCTTGGCGATCGCCGGGCCGTCGCCCGTGTTCGCGGCCTTGCCGCCGACCACGATCGCCACGCCGTCGCCGTCGGGGCTGCCGATGGGGGCGAAGGCGGCGCACGCGACCGAGCAGGCCGGGCAGTGGATGCACTTCTTGGGGTCGATCTCGACCATTCCGGGCCCCTTGGGCTTGATGGCGCCGACCGGGCAGACCGAGATGACGAGCGGCAGCTCGCAGCCCTTCAGCTTCTCGGCGTTGACGGGGGGCAGGTCGCGGTGGATCCCGACGATGCCGATGTCGGCGCAGGAGCCCTCGCCGCAGTTGTTGATGCAGCCCGAGCCCGAGATCTTGAGCTTCGCCGGCAGGCAGTCGGTCGTGTACTCCTTGTGGAGCATCTCCGAGATGGCCTTCATGATCGCCGCCGGGTCGGTCGCCGCCAGGTGGCAGTGCATGTAGCCGGTGCAGCAGGTCGTGTTGTGCAGCGAGCGGTTGGTGCCGCCCACGGGGAAGTTCTGCTTGGCCAGGCGCGCGATCAGCTCCTCGATCCGTCCCTCGGGCACGCCGATGAACTCGATCGAGTTGCGCTGGGTGACGCGGAAGAAGCCCTCGGCGAACTCGTCGGCGAGGCCGCAGAGCATGCGCATGGTCGAGGTGCTCACTCGGGCGTTGGGCGGCATTGCCGCCCGCACCGTGAAGCAGGCCTCGCCGCTCTCGGAGTCATGCTTGATGACGCCGGGGCGCGGGTGCTCGTGTGAGATCCACCGGCCGTAGTTGCGCTTGACGATCGGCGGGAGGCTGGATGCGAGGGAGGGGATTCCGATTCCGGGCATGGGATGGTCCTTTTTCTTAGGGGGTTGGTGCCTCAGAGCCTGCGCTCGTCCTTCACTTCCTCGGGTTCCCAGTGGGTGAAGAAGTTGGTCCTGGGCTGGGCCAGCATCTGCGGGACGGGCTCGACCCCGCACAGCCGGTAAAACTCGTCGATTCCGATGCGGAGGATGAAGTCGCCCACCCTCTCCTTCTTGCGAGCGTTCGCGTCGTAGACCTCGGTGAAGCGCTCGAGGGCGTCGAACACCTCCTTGTAGTCCGGGGGCTCGGCCTTCATGAACGGGACCAGGACCTTGGAGAGCATCGGGCCGAACTTCCCGCGCAGTTTCCCGCCGACCATGATCGCGACCCCGCGGTCATCGCCGGGCCTGACGCCCGGAACCTTGTTGCTGCAGTACATGCAGTGCAGGCAGCTGTCGTTGTCGACCTTCAGGCCGTCGCCGTTCTTCCAGGTCAGGCACTTGCCCGGGCAGCGGGAGCACACGGTGGCGATGTCGCCGCCGTCCTTGACCCACTTGGAAACCTTCTCCTGGTTGATCTTGGGGGCGTCGCGGTAAACGCCGCACAGGAAGAAGTCGGCCTTCTGGCAGCCCCGCACGCAGTCGTTCGGGCAGCCGGAGAACTTGCACTTGATCTTGTGCGGGAAGCGCGGGTACTGCACGTCGTCGAGGAAGCGCTTGTACCAGGCCTCGCGCAGCCCGAGGGTGTCGTAGAGCGTCAGGTCGCACTTGGCCGGGCCGATGCACTCCTCGCTCGTGCGGTAGTCGTCCCCGGTCGAGCCGATGTCGAAGCCGATCGCCGTGATCTCCTCGACGGCGGGCTTGAGGTTCTCGGTCGGGATACCCAGCAGCTCCAGGTCGCCGCCCGTGCTCAGCAGGTGCAGCAGGCCGTAGGCGTACTTGTCGGCGATGTCGCAGAGCGCATACATGGACTTCGTGCTGAAGAAGTTCCCGCACGGGTCCATGATCCGGACGAAATTGGATCCCTTGGTGATCTCGGGACGGGCCGAGGCGCGGACCAAGACCCCCGAGGCGACACCGGGCAGCGAGACGTAGCCGCCGTACCCCCACTGGGTGCGGCGCTGCTGAAGGGCCTGCTCGTACATCTGCGCAGGGTAGCGGGTCTTCTTGAGCTCCACGGCGTGGCTCGGGAAGTGGCCGGTGGACATGGCGTCCATCATCGGCGTGTCCCCCTCGGCATGCACCTCGTGGGCGATGGGGGCGGCGACGGAGCTGGCGGGCGCGGCCTTGGGGGCCGGGCCGGTCGCGGCGTCCACCGTTACGCGGGTCTCCGCGAGCCGGCCGGAGGCGAGGCAGCTCGGGCAGATGCTGGACTTGGCCTTAAGGTACTTGTACCGCTTCTCCTTGCGCGGAACGGTGGCCAGTTCCTCGGCGGTGTATTCTTCGATCGTGAAGCCGCACTTGGCGCAGCAGAGCTTGATCTTTTCCATCGTGGGAGGTGGTTTTCGTTGGTTCGGGGCGCCGGTGGGGACCGGCGAGGAAATTTCGATGCGACGGGCAGCGGACACGCAGGTTCGATCATAATTTCGTTTTCGAAACAATGGAAAACAGCCACTCGGTTGCGCTCCCTGATGAGGCCCTGCAGGCCCGCGACGATTTTGCCCTTCATCGCAGGCGCGAAGGGGAAAATCTCATATAACCCTTCTATTTCATGAATAACAGCTTGCGTGATATTAAGCGCCTTGACCTGCAGCCCGAAACCAACCCATGAAAAACCTTGGGAGCGCCATTAGTGCCCCAATTACTGTTTCGCCTCCCTGTGCGGGATCCCGCGAACACTCAGGGCATGTCGGCCAGCTTCTCGTCCTTGGTCTCCGGAAGGAACACCAGGCAGAGCAGGCCCACGAGGTAAAGCAGGGCAAGCAGGCAGATCGCCGAGCGCAGCTCCATTCCAGGCCGGGACTTGAGCCAGCCTGAGAAGACGAGGATCCCGGCCGCCAGCAGGCGCCCGCCGTTGAAGCAGAAGCCCGTGCCGGTTCCGCGCAGGTGCGTCGGGAACAGCTCCGGAAAGTAGAACGCAAAGCCGGCGTGGAATCCGAAGGTGAGCATGCCGTAAAACGGCAGCATGCACAGCAGCTGCGTGTATGTCTGCGGCAGATAGCAGGTGGCGGGCACGATCAGCATTCCGCACACCATCACCACGGCGAAGGCCTTCCGGCGGCCGAGCCACTGCGCGAGCGGGCCGAAGGAGATCGCGCCGATGAACCCGCCCCCGTTGATGAGGAAACCGTAGGCAAACTGGGCCCGCGACAGGGCCGTGGCCGCGTCGACACCGCGGCGCATCAGAAACTCCTGCGCAACGTCCTGCCCGCCGACGGTGATGCACCAGTAGGTCCCCAGGCCGACGGAGGCGAGAAGCATGCCGAGGATCGCCCGAGGCCCCCAGGGGCGCATGAGCAGCAGCTCCTTGAAGCTGCCGCGGGAGGCGCTGCCGGGCAGAGCCGCCTGCTCCTTCAGGCTCTTCGCCTCCTCGGCGCCGGACCTGATGAAGAACACGATGACGATCGGTATGGCCCCGAGGAAATAGGCCAGGCGCCAGTTCAGGCCGACAGCCATTCCGATCAGCGCAGCAAGCCAGGTTCCGATGTTGCTCGTCGAGTGAAAGATCGCGCCGGCCTGGGCGCGGGCTCTGGGCGAGAACACCTCCGCCACGAGGGAGGCGCCCACCGCCCAGGCCCCCGCGGTACCCAGCGCCACGATGAACCGGAGAACTGCCACCTGCCAGGCCGTTTGCGCGAAACCGATCAGCCCGCAGAAGATCGTGTAGGTCACGATTGTCAGGCTCAGGGCCCGCCTCCTGCCGATGCGGTCGGCGAGCGAGCCGAAATACGTTCCCCCGATCGCCCCGCCGATCAGGTAGATCCCGAGGAACACCTCGCCCCAGAACTTGACCGCCGGGTCCCCGGTCTGGCGGTGCAGGATCTCCGCCAGCATGTCGCCGCGGGTGACATTGAAGATCTGGGCGGCGTAGGAGTCGAAGATCCACCCTCCCGAGGCGATCAGAAGGACAACCCACTGGGGGCCGGAAACTCCATGGTACCAGCGGACTTTGGGCGCGGCGGCGGGGTGGGTCGTCATTCGAGGGGGGATTCTCTCCGGCGCCGGCGCGCCGCGGGGTCGCGGGAGAGGTCGGTCCGGACGGGGCTTATTATTTCGGATTACAAAAAACTATCCCCATGCTCCCCTGTCAAGCCCTCATCCTGCCCCCCCCACTCACGGGCCCCCGTTTCGGGCGAGGAACCGCCCGATCTCGCGCCGAGTCGGGGCCGAGGGTTGCGCCCCGATCCGGGTGACCGAGATCGCCGCGGCTGCGTTGGCAAAGCGCACGGCCCGGTCGAGCACCGCCCCCTCCGCCAGGGCAACCGAAAGCGCCCCGTTGAAGATATCGCCGGCAGCTGTCGTGTCCACGGCCCTGACCTTGAAGCTGGGCACGGTGCGCATTCCGCCGGAATCGGCGACCAGCGCCCCCCTGGCCCCGAGGGTCAGGATAACCGTGCCGACCCCGCGGGCCCTCAGGGCGGCCGCGGCCTTCCGGGCCGAGGCCTGGTCCTTCACCCGGACTCCCGTGAGAAGCTCGGCCTCGGTCTCGTTCGGCGTGAGGATGGAGACAGTCTTCAGAAGCCCAGCCGGAAGGGGCCGGGCGGGAGCCGGATTGAGGATCACGCAGGCGCCCGCCGCCGCGGCGATCCGCGCCGCGGCGCGCACCGTGGAAAGCGGGGTTTCCAGCTGCAGGACGCACACCGCGGCCCGCGCCAGGGCCGTCCTCGCCCGTCCCACATCGGCGGGGGATAGCCTGCTGTTCGCCCCGCCGGCGACGGCAATGCTGTTCTCACCGCTCTTGGCCACGAAGATCAGGGCCACCCCGGACGGCGCGGCGCCGTCCCGTGAGACATGCCTGACGTCGATCCCGTCCCGGACGAGTCCGGTCAGGGCCTGGTCCCCGAACATGTCCCGGCCCAGGCGGGCGACAAAGGTGACCTTGCCCCCGGCCCGGGCGGCTCCGACCGCCTGGTTGGCCCCCTTGCCCCCGGCGGCCGTGACAAACCTTCCCCCGAGAATCGTCTCTCCGGGCCTGGGGATCCGGTCCACCCGGATCACCATGTCTGTGTTGGAGCTTCCGACTACGGCGATGGGGCGCGGCTTCACGACTTGGAGGCAATCAGGATAGACAGCCCGATCACGTAGAAGAGAAACATCGCCCCGAGCAGCCGGTTGGTTCCCGGGGGAGCCCCATGGAACTCCTTCCATATGAAGACACCCCAGATCGCCCCGATCATTGTCGCGCCCTGGCCGAGCCCGTAGGAGAGAGCCGCGCCGGCGGCGGTGCTGGCGACGATGCTGAAGGCCATGCCGGTGTTCCAGATCATGCCGCCAAGGATGCCGATTCCGTGCAGCCGGGCGTTGCCCGTTGTGAAATAGTCGCGGAACGGCACGGGGTCCCCGCTGAGCGGCCGGACCATCATGATGCTGTTCCACAGGAAATTGGAGACCAGCAGCCCGGCACTGAAGAGCACGATCGCCGTGTACGGGCTGAGTTTTCCGGGCTCGAGCAGCTTCGTGGCCGGATCGATCCGGCCCATGGACTGGGCGACGAAGCTGTAGAACCAGCCCATCAGCAGGCCCGCGACGACGGAGATGACGATCCCCTTGGCGGGTGTCGACTTGGAGTTGGCGGCGAGCTTCCGGTACGCCAGGGCGTCCAGCGCGATCGCCACCATGACGGCCGCGACCCCTAGGCCGAGCATGGGGGCGTTGCCCTGGCGCGTCGCAATGAAGGTCGTTACGACGCCCAGGCACAAGGCGAGCCCCACGCCCACCGGGAAGGCGACCGCGAGCCCCGCGATGTCGATCGCCGCGACCAGGAGGATGTTCGCGAGGTTAAAGGTCACGCCCCCGAGGAAGGCCGACCCGAGCCAGCGGGCGTCGGCCTGGTGCAAGTCGGCGAGGAAGCCGCGCCCTCCGCTTCCGGTGCTTCCCATCGTGAAGGCGAGCAGAAGCGACAGCAGCAGGACGCCGATCGCGTAGTCCCAGTAGAACAGCTGGAAACGCCACTCGCGGCTGGCCAGCTTCTGGGTGTTAGCCCACGAGCCCCAGCACAGCATCGTTACGACGCACATCGCGACGGCGATCGGGTAGGATTCAACAATGATCATGGAAAATTTTCCGGGGAATGGACTGTGTTGTGGTTCGCAAAGGGGAGCGGGGCCTCACGGGGTATCCCGGGCGCAGCGGAAGCCGACCGTTCCCGAGCGGTCGATGCTCGGCGCCATCAGCAGCAGCTTTGCATGCCGGTCGAGCTCCTTGGCCTGCGGAAAATACCAGACGCTTGACTGGGGTCGGTAGTGGCTGCCCCCCCGCAGGACGGCGGCCCGCGTGTGGGCGTCCGAGTACTCGTCGGTCCACTGCCACACGTTACCCACCAAGTCCATCACCCCGAAGGGGCTGGCCCCGGCCGGATGGGCGTCGACCTCGGACGGGGGGAGCATGGTCCGCCCGCCGTCCTGGGCGGGGGCCGCCTCCGGGGCCCATGAGTCGCCCCACGGGTAGGTCCTCCCGTCGGTCCCCTGGGCGGCCAGCTGCCACTCCCATTCGTGCGGCAGGCGCTTTCCGGCCCAGCGCGCGTAGGCCCGGGAGTCCTCGAGGGAGACCCAGGTCACGGGCCTGCGGTCCCAGCCCTTCGGATAGCTGCCCGCGGTCCAGTCCTTGAGGAAGTTGTGCGCGTCGGCGGGCCGGTACCCGGTTGCATCGACAAACCGCTTGAAGTCCGCGTTGGTGACCGGATACCGGTCGATCCAGAACGAGCGCACATCGATCACGTGGTCGTGGAACCGGCGGGCAACCTCCTCCCACGGGTACTGGACGTCGACCCCGTCGTAGTTTTGCCCCTCGATCTCGTTTCCGGTCACGCGGAACCGGAAGGAGGCGGCCGGGATCCGCACCATTCCCTCCGGCGCGGCAGCCGCCGGTGCGGCGGCGGCAATCTCGACCAGCTGCTGGGGAAGGGCCTTCCAGGTCCGGGAAAAGTCCGAAAGGGGCCGCGAGGCCATCCCGGACACAGTCTTTAGGAAGACCCCGAGGTCGGGCGCAACGGTCGAGACCTGAAGGACCGCGCCAAAACCGTCGGCCTCGAGTCGGAAGGACAGTTCCGAACCGCTCCCGCGCGCCGCAGGATGGAGTTCGGCCCCGTTCCATACGTCGAAATACCGCGCACCGGGGACCGCCGGGACGACCATCTGGGTGCCCGAGACACCGTAGTGGTTCCGGTTGACCAGCGTCCACAGCGTCGCATCCCGGCCCGGCCAGCGGCTTGCGAAGACCCCGAACTGCTCGGTCGGCGCGTGGGGCTCCCAGTCCGGGGAGTGCAGCAACCCGGCGAAACGCCGCTCAACCGCTGCGATGCGCCTCAGGGCCTCGGCGTCGCGGGGCGTGATCCCCATCCAGATTCCCCAGACATTCTCCCAGCTCTCGAAGCCGACCCCGTTGAAGAACGCCGCCTGGAGCGCGTCGGTGTGGTCGCGGGACCAGCGCTCGCAGATATTCACCATGTGCCTCGACTCAAGCCACTTGTAGCGGCTGATCGAGGGCACGAAGTCGTGCTTCCAATAGCCCCAGCTCAGGGTGTTGTATTCGAGCATTTCCTCCGAGCCGAGTTCCCCCTCGGGCTCGAGCGCGAGCGGGTGCGAGATCCGGTCCGAGGCCGCCCGGTACACCCGGGGCATCCCCTTCAGGGTGTCTCCGTTGATACCGTCCGCCCCCGCATCGGCAAGCTCGCGGGCCATCGCGTCCCAAGCGGGCGCCTCGCAGGCCCGCGTGCCCTGGTCCCAGGGGTAGACGGGCAGGAGCACCCGCACGTTTGCGCGGTGAAACTCAGCGATCATCTCGCGGACGGCCGCCGGCCCGCCGGGCAGGTCCTGGAACAGGTCGTACTGGTTTCGGTCGTCGACCCCGAGGTTCGGGTAGCCGTGCCACAGGAGCACACTGTCGATCCCGCCGTAACGATCCCGCAGGTCCTCGAGGTACCGCGCCACGGTGTACCGCCGCGCGACCGGGTCGTAGAAATAGCGGTCGTGGACCATCATCTGCGTCTGGACGAAGCTCGACTGGGTCCACAGCAGCTCGGGGCGCTCGTATCCCCGGCCCGACAGCCCGAAGCGGTCCCGGGCCTCGCCCCGCCACGCCTTGATCCTGGCCATCCAGGCGGTGCGCTCCTCGGGGAGGAAGGGCCGGGTCATCGTCCCGAGAAAGGCGACCTCACGGTATTCCGGCCCTGCGAGCTGCTCGGGCGAGGGCTGGTTGAGGAGCGCCTGGCCGAAGGCCGGCGCGGCGGCGGCGGTCAGGGCCAGGAGAGCCCAAAATCCGCGGGCTGCCCGCAGGCATTCAGAGGGGGTGCGAGGGTCCATGGAGGGGTGCCGCCGCGCCGTGGGGACCGGGGACGGCGACTGCGCCGATTCTTTCGAATTCGAACGAAAATCATCCGGCGGGGCCGGGAAAGGACAAGTCAAATTGCCCCGGGGAAACCGGCGCGCGTTCAGAGCGGGCGGTCCAACTTTCCCTCAAGCGCCCGAAACGGCATTCCCCGGGTCACGTCGGAGATCAGCGGCGGGGCCTGAAGCCCGAGCGCCTCCCGGTCCAGGAGCGCCCCTCCAGCCCCTCCATCCGGGAAGAATCGGAACACAAACGGGTGCCGTTCCTGGTCGGCAAAGACGCGGCGCACCGGCCGGCCGACATGGAGGACATGGTGGCCCATGAGCGGTGAGCGCAGCAGCGTCAGGCGGACCGCATCCGGAACGGAGCTGACGGAGAAGACCCCCGGGGCGACGATCCCGAGCGCGGAGCCGCCGGACAGGCGCGCCAGCACGCGGTCCCGCAGCGGGCTTTCCCGGCCGTCGGGCGGGCGGGCCGTCTCGCCCCCCGGAATGCCGTCGAGGGTCTTTCGGATTGCGGACGGTGTGGGCACGACCAGACGCAGAGCGCGGTGGCGCTCGCGCCAGTCGACCTCAAGCCGCATCTCCCAGAAGCGCTCGCCCCGGTAGCCTCGAAGCTCCGCGACAAGCCGGCTTGAGCCGATCCTGCCCTCCAGGCGCCAGGCGGTCAGCAGAAAGCCGGACTCAACCCGCTTCGGCGCCCCCCAGGTCGCCAGCCCGACAACCGGGCCCGAATATCCCTCGACGTGGTGCCCCCACGTGTCGGTCCGGTCCTCGACGAGCTCCAGGCGGGGCGCAAGAGTCCGGCCCGGGCCGTGGCCAAGTCCCAGCCCGCCCTTCGCCGCGCGGACCAGCTTCACCTCCCGGGCGCTGAGCGAGGGTCCGGCGCCGGCCCGGGCCGCAATCCGGAGGACACGGACACCCTTCGCGGGCACGCTCAGCCGGAACAGGAGCCGGGTGATCGAGTGCGTGCTGCGGAACATAGCCTCCGGCTCCAGGCGCTGGTGGGGCACCTCCCGGCCCCGCTCGTCGAGAAGGCACCAGCCCGGCTGCCATCGGGTCCAGTCAAGCCAGGGCTCGTGCTCGATCCAGCCGGAGAAGTCCCTGCCCGAGAAGTTTCCGATAACCAGCCGCTGCCTGCGGTCGGGGGCGAGTTTCCGCGCCGCGCGGCGCAGCGCGAGATGGACCACCTCGTCGCCGGCCGCCTGGGCCCAGCCGAGGTGCGCGTCAACCTGGGGATAGGCGCTGGGAATGCAGGTGCCGCCGAGGGTGTCATGGAACTCGCTGAAGCACAGCCAGCGCCACGCACGGTCCAACTCCGCTCGGTGCCCCCGGAGCCCGGGGTCGCGCGCAAGCGCGGTTTCGGCCTGGGAGAGCAGGGCCTCGGCCCGGCGCACGCCCACCTTGACCCTGCGGTGGACGCTGTAGCAGCCGATCGAGTTGCGCTGCAATTCCCCGGTGACGACCGGCAGGCGCGGCGTGTGGGCTGCGACCGCCCTGAAGAAGCGCTCGGGCGTCGAGAACTCAAGCCTCGCCCCCTTGACCGCGTCGCGGTGGGCGCGGCACCATTCGATCAGCTCCTCGGTCGGGCCGCCTCCGTGGTCCCCCACCCCCGCAAAGCACATGGTGTCGGTCACGCCGGGGGGAAGCTCGCTCAGGCTCGCCTCGACCCGCTCGAGACCGAGGCCGGTTGAGGTGTGGTACATCCCGGCGATCCGGAAGGCCGTTACAGACGGGCCGCGCGGGGTCGAGCGCCAGCGAAACAGGCGGGAGGGAAGGACCTTCTCGTGCTCCTGGGGGCGCAGGAAGACGTAGTGCGTCTGCCCCGCCTCGGAGAGAAAGTTGGGAATCGTCGCCGCATGCCCGAAGGAGTCCACGTTGTAGGCAATCTTTGGCGCGCGCCCGAAGGTGCGGCGGAAGTAGGCCTGCCCGATCTCGATCTGTTTCCTGAATCCCGCCGCACCCGGGATATTGCAGTCGGGTTGAACGTACCACCCACCCACGACGCACCACTGGCCGCCGCGGACAAGCCGGCGAATCCGCCGGAAGAGCGCGGGGTCGATCGCCTCGATCTGCTCGTACACCCAGGCCTCGCCGCGCGTGAAGAAGACGTCCGGATTGCGCTCCAGGACCGAGCAGACGCTCTCGCACGTCCCCACGATCTCGTCCAGCCCCGCCGACCACGGCCAGAGCCATATCGGATCAATGTGGGCATTGAACACCACGTGAACTGTGCGCAGGCTCATGGGATGAACTTGAGTCCGCCCTGCAGCCGTGGCAAGTGAGCACCCGCATGTCTGAACACCGCGGCCGATTGGTCCTGCTCCCCCAAAACCGGGTTCACCGCTTGTACGCGGGCGGACGGACGCTCGACGCGATCGCTGGAGCGGCGGACCCGCGGGACTCCGACCGGCCCGAGGACTGGATCGCCTCGGTCACGGAGTCCTCGCTCGCCCCGGACGGGGCGCGGCCCGACGGGGCATCCACCGTCCTGATCGGAGGCCAGCAGGCGGACTTCCGCACGCTGCTCGAGGAGGACCCCGACTATTTCCTGGGGCCGGACCACGTGCGGCGGTTCGGCGCCCATCCGATGCTTCTGGTGAAGCTGCTCGACGCCTCCCGTCGTTTCTTCTTCCAGGTTCACCCGTCCCAGGCATTCGCCCGGGAGCACCTCGGAACGGCTTCGGGAAAGACCGAGGCCTACCACATCCTCGGGGTCAGGCCAGGATCGGGGCAGCCCTTTCTTTACATCGGCTTCCAGCACCCCCCGCAGCCGGCCGAGCTGCGGCGCATGGTGGAGCAGCAGGACATCGCCGCCCTCGAGCGCTGCTTCGAGAAGATCCCCGTCGCCCCGGGCTACACGTACCTGGTCCCCGGGGGCGTCCCCCATGCGATCGGCGGGGAGATCCTGCTTGTCGAGATCCAGGAACCCACCGACTTCGTGGTCCGCTACGAGTTCTCGTCGGCCGACCGGGCCGCGCCCGAGGCGACACGCTTCATGGGACGGGGAGTCGACTTCGCGCTGGCGATGACTGATTTCTCGGCCAGGCCCCGGGAGCGGATCGAGCGCGACCACCGGTGCAGACCCCGCAACCCCACCGAGCTCGGCCCGGGATCGTGGAGAGAGGAGCTGATAGGCCCGGAGCAGACCCCTTGCTTTCGCGTCCGCCGGGCGGTGCTTGGCGGCTCAACGACCCTGCCAGGGGACGGACCCCGGATCTGCATCGTCACCTCCGGCAGCCTCGTCGCGGAGGCGGGCGGCGAGGCCCACGCCCTCAAGACCTACGACAAGTTCTTCGTACCGGCCGGCCTCGGGCCCCTGTGCCTGACGCCGGGGCCTCGGGCAGAGATCCTCGAGTGCCTGCCCCCCTTGCCCGGCCCCTGAGCCCCTCCCTGCCGTTCACGGCACCGCAGCCAGGTCCTCATTCTTGGTCTCAGGGAGCAGCGTAGTCACTCCGATGCCCGCCAGGTACAGGACGGCGAGGATGCACGCGGCGGCCCTCAGCTCCAGACCCGGCACGGACTTTATCCACGCCGAGGACACCAGGATCGCGGCCGCCAGGAGCCGGCCGCCGTTGAAGCAGAAGCCCGCCCCGGTCGCCCGCAGGTGCGTCGGGAACAACTCCGGAAAGTACACGGCGAAGACCGCGTGGAAGCCGTTGGTGATGTACCCGTAGAGGGGGAGCACGAGCAGGAGCTGCCCGTAGGTCCGCGGGAGGTACCAGGTTGCGGGAATGATCAGCGCTGCGGCTGCCAGGGCCCAGCCGAGCGAGCGCCGCCGCCCGAACTTCTGGGCTATGGGGCCGAAGGTGATCACCCCGAGGAGGCTCCCCCCGGCGATCAGGAAGCCGTAGGCAAACCGGGCCCGCGACCGAGCCTCGTCATCGGCGATCCCGTGCCTCGCGAGAAACTCCTGGACCAAGTCCTGGCCCCCGACGTTGAGGCACCAGAAGGTCCCGAGCCCGATCCCGGCGATGAGCATTCCGAGGATCGCCCTGCCCCCCCAGGCGCGCGACAGCAGAAGCTCCTTCAGGCTGCCCCTCGACGCCCCGGGGTTGAGGACCGAGTCCTGCCAGCTCTTGGACTCCTTGATTCCGGCCTGCACGGCAAACACGAGCACGATCGGAACCACCCCCAGAAAATACGCCACGCGCCAGTTGGCGCCTAGGACCACGCCGACGAGGCCCGCGACCCAGGTTCCCAGGCTTCCCGACGAGTGGAAGACCGCTGAGGCCTGGGCCCGGGAACGGGCCGGAAAAACCTCCGCGATGTAGGGCGCCCCCACCGCCCAGGCGCCGGCCGAGCCGAGCGCCACGGTGAACCTGCAGACCGCGACCTGCCAGGCGGCCTGCGCAAGCCCGATCACCCCGGAAAATACCGTGAAGACAAGGATCGTGATGATCAGCGCCGGCCGGCGGCCGATCCGGTCGGCGAGCGACCCGAAATAGGTCCCCCCGACCGCCCCTCCGACCAGATACAGGCCGAGGAAGATCTCCCCCCAGAACTTGATCCCCGGGTCGCCGGGCGGGAGCCTGAGCAGCTCCGAGAGCAGGTCGATCCGGGTGATGTTGAAAATCTGCGTCTCGTAGGTGTCGAGCATCCACGCGGCGCTGAGGATCGCCAGGGCGATCCACAGGGCGCCAGGGAGACCGCGGTACCACCGGGGCCCGGCGGGACCGTGGGAGGGGCCGCCCTCTCCCCTCTCGGGTCTGCCCTCGGAGACCATTCCCTCAGAGCCGCAGAAGCCGCGCCGCGGTGCCGCCGTTCACCTTCTCGAGGACGTCGGCCGGCAGCTTCAGGTCCGCGAGGATCTTGTCATGCACCTGCTTTGCGGGGATCAGCTCGTTCAGGGCCAGGATGTCGGTGCCGAACAGAACCTTGTCCCAGGCGTCCTTCCAGAAGAAGTGGTAACGGTAGAACTCCGGGCCCTTGTTCACGCGCCAGCCACCCCACCACGCCCCGGTCAGGTCCACGTAGAAGTTCCGGTGCACGCGGGCCATCATCGAGGCCTCCTCGTGCCAGGGAACGCCCAGGTGGGCCCCGATGATGTTCAGGCCCGGGAAGCTGCGCAGCACGGCGTCGAGGCAGATGGGCCGCATCCAGTTCGAACTGACCCTCACTCCGGGCGGCGGGCGAAAGGTCATCAGGATTCCCGTGTGGGCGAGAAGCGGCAGTCCCGTCCGCTCCATCCTCTCATAGATGGAAAAGTACTCCTCGGAGTCGTAGGAGCTGCGCGGGTTGGTGATCTTGAAGCCGCGGAAGCCCTGGGCGGCGTAGTGGTCGACGCACTCGGGCCCGTCCTTGCCGAGCTCGACCAGCGCGAACGGGATGATGTGCTTGGGGTGGCGACGCGCCGCCTCGAGGATCTCGGCGTTGGAGACGTGGCCCAGGCAGTCTCCGGCGGAGAACAGGCAGATCTTGTCGATCCCGGCCTGGGGCAGGAGGGTCACGAGGCGCTCCGGAAAATCCGGAACGCCCTTCGGGTAATGGGCGTGGATGTCGATGACCATGGAAGTTAGGGTTAGACGAGCCCGACCCGGATCGGGGCCGCGGTCGCGGCGTCCGTGACGACCAGGGCGTCGGGGTGCCCCTGGACGAGGGTTGCGGGAAAGTCGGTCGTCACCGCCCCGGCCACCGCGATCCGGAAGATCGCCCGGTGGCGGTCGCCTGCGGCGCAGTACAGGCGGATCTTGCGGGAGGCGAGAATGTCGGCGAACCCGAGAGTGATCGCCATCGGCGGGATCGCCGCCGAGCAGCCCCCGGAGCAGTGGATGCTCTGGACGAGGATCGAGTCGTCACCGAGGGAGAGGACCCGCGTCTTCGACTGGCGCAGCTCCTCGATCGAGACCCGGTGCCACCGCGACATTGGGGGCTCGTTGAAGGCCACGTGTCCGTGGTAGCCGATGCCGCCGTAGCAGGCGTCTATCCCTCCGACCGAGCGGATCGCCTCGCTGATTTCGTCGATGCGGAACGGGTGCGGGAAATGGGCCTGGGAGTCGGGGATCCGGATCTGCGGGTCCAGGCGGCCAAACACCTCGCGCCGCATATACCCCTCGAAACTAAGGGGATGGTCGGTCGGGACCGGCCGGCCCTGCCAGTCGAGGAACTCGTCCATGTTGAACGTGTGGACGTTTCTCCAGCTGATCTTCTCGCTGTTGGACAGGTCGACCACCCGGCGGTACTGGGCGATCGGCCCGACGGGAAGGATGAGCCGCGTGGGCTCCCCCTTGCGGTTGTGCTCGCGGATCTCGGATAGGATCGCTTGCGCGAACTCCTCGATGATCGCGGCGCGGTCGGGCACCAGGCGGAAGGGGATGCGCGCCGCTCGCTCAAGCTCGGGGAGCGGCAGGGCGATCAGGCTCATCATTTCTTGGTCGGTGATCCCGGCGGATCCCGGGATCAGCTTCTTGGGAGAATTGGGCATGGGGGGTGTTTGTTGGAGGTGGTCCGGGGCGCGGGAGCGCGCCCGGGCCTCAGATCTGGGCGAGCCCGAGCAGCTCGGCCTGGGCGGGGGAGCCCTCGCGCACAAAGACCGGAGGCATACCCAGGGGGGCGGGAACCGTGGCCTTCGCGCCCCCGTCGAAACTCTTTTTCGTCCACAGGTGGACCCAGCGGGCCCCCTTGGGCAGGTAGGGCTGCCAGGTATCCCGGCCGCCCTCGTGGACGGGCGCGACGAGCAGGTCCTCGCCGTACAGGTATTCATCCTGGACCACCTGGGCTTCGGGGTCGTCGGGGAAGTGCAGGAACAGCGGCCGCATGAGCGGAATCCCTCGGCTGACCGCCTCCCGGGCGAGCCGGCGGGAGTACGGCTGAAGGGCTCCGTTGATGCGGGTCATCCGGGCGAAGTGCGCGAGCGTCGGCCCGTCCTGCCAGAACTGGAAGTTGTCGTCGGGGCGGTTTCCCTCGTGCGTGCGCATGACGGGGGTAAACGCGGCCATCTCGGCCCAGCGCTTGAAGACCTCGGGGGTGCGCTTGTTGCCGAACAGGCTCGTGTAGCCCCCGATGTCGCAGTTGTGGAAGGCGTTCCCCAGGACGCCGGAGGACAGGGCCGAGCAGACGACCGTCTGAAGCCCGTCGTGGCGGGAGAAGTCGACCGACTGGTCCCCGGAAAAGAGCAGCGGGCAGTACCCCTGCGCGCCCGTGAAGCCCGAGCGCATGAAGAACAGGATGTCGCCCGTGCGGCCGGCCGCGGCGATCGCGTCGGCGTTCGCCTTCGCCCAGAGCGTGGGGTAGGCGTTGTGCGCGATCATCCCGTCGATCCCGCTAGCGAGCCTGGCGTCCGTCGGCAGGTACTCGCCGAAGTCGGCCATCCATCCGTCCAAGCCCCGGTCGATCATCTCCCTGCGGATGATGCGCTCCCCGTACCAGTGCGAGGCCTCGGGGTTGGTGAAGTCGACCAGCCCCGCGCCGAACTCGCCGAAGTCGACGACGTAGTCAGCCCCGGTGCGGTCCTTGACGAGGAATCCCGCAGCGCTCGCCTCCTTGTTGAGGACCCCGTCGACGCACAGGGCCGGGTTGTCGTAGCCCATGAAGCGGATGCCGCGGGCGTTCAACGCGGCGACCCACTCGCGGGGCTTCGGGTAGCGCGTCTCGTTCCAGCGCCAGTCCCAGAACAGCCGCCGACCGAACGAGGTCTTGCGGATCCCGCTCCAGTCCTCGCACCACAAAGACGAGACCCGGACCCCGGCCGCCAGCGCCTGATCCAGGATCCGCTCGGCGTGCTCCGGGCCGTTCTTCAGTCCCAGGATCGCTCCCTTCCATAACCACTCCGGCAGCCCGGGCTGGCGCCCGAACCGGGCCGATACGCGCTCGACCAACTCCGGATACGTCGCCCCTGAGAACAGCTCGATCCGCGGCGGCACCGCCCACAGCTGCAGCTCGTGGAAGTCCGGGTTGCGGAAGTCGAAGTCCGCATAGGCGCTCGTGTCGGCGTGAAGGGCGTAGCGGGAGGACGACAGATAGGTCGGCTGGGGATAGTAGGTCGTGTAGTAGTCGCCGCCGGCCTTGGCGGTCGTGTCCGCCTGCCACGTAATGTAGGTTGACTTGTCGCGCCCCACCCCGGGTTCGGAGCTCCACAGCGGGAAGTGCCGGCCCCGGAGGTTGAAGTACGAAAACTGCTCTCCGCACCCCCAGACGCGCTCGTCCGGGGTCGCTGCGACGCGCCACCACAGGCGGTTGATCCAGGGCGCCGAGCGCTCAAATTCGATGACGGCCCCCTCCGCCTTCGCCCGTACGGCCAGGACAAGCTCCGGCTCGCCGTGGGCGGAGCGCGCCAGCTCGACGCGGGCGCCTCCCGAGATCGCCGAGACCCGGGCGTGCCTCAGTGCAACCCGCTCCTCGACAAAGTCCCGTATGTCGTAGTTGCCGTGGTACATTGAGACGGACGGTTTGCCCGCTCCGACAAAGCAGCACGGCCGGCTCGGGCTGTGCTCGACGATCCTGCGTCCCTCATGGAGCAGAGCCCATGACTCCTGGCTATATTCGAGTTTCATCCGGATTCTGGGGTGGCGTGGCGGTAAGCCACAATTCTTTCGCTTTCGAATAAGCCTGCCTCGAAGGGGCGTCAATAGCACAAAGCCGCTTTGCAGCGCAGCTTCCGAATGAGGTTGAAGCGACCCGCCGGCGCGTATCTGCTAGCTCTGGAATCCGAAAGAAGGCCGTGGCCCCACCGTTACCAAACCCCACCCGCTCATGAGTTTCCCCAGCAGGCCCGGGGCAGCGCAGGCCGGGAACCCTGTCCCCCGCTGGTACCAGGGAATCTCGCGGGCCCAGTGGCTGCTCCTGGTGGTCGCCTGCATCGCCTGGATCTTCGACTCCTACGCCTCGCAGATTTTCAACGTTACCCGGGGCGTGATGCTCGGGGACATCTTCCACCTCAAGACGGGCGACCCGGGCATCACGTTCTGGGGCGAATCCTTCCTGAGCATTTCGCTCGCCGGGGGCGCCGTCGGGGGAATCTTTTTCGGCTCATTGGCGGACCGGCTAGGCCGTCGCCCGGCGATGATCCTGACGATCCTCACGTTCACGGTCTCGTGCGGGCTGATAGGCCTGGCGCAGTCGGCCTGGCAGGTCGCCGTCTGCCGGTTTTTCGTCTGCGTGGGGGCATCCGGGGGATGGTCGGTCGGTGCGGCGCTCGTCTCCGAGATGTTCCCGCCCCGATCCCGGGCCCAGGCCGGAGGGATCTTCCACTCCACGAGCGCCGGCGGGATCTGGCTAGCCGTTCTCGTCGGGATGGCAATCGGCCCGCGCTGGCGCCTCGGCTACCTGATTGGCTTCGTTCCAATCGTGCTCATTTTCTTCGTTCGCACAGGGGTGACGGAATCCCAGGCCTGGACGGAGGAGGCGGGCCAGGCCGGCAGCCCGAAGCGGGGCAGCCTGAGGGAACTCCTGCTTGTGCGGCCCTGGTGGCCCAGGGCGATCCTCGGGATGCTCCTCGCCTCCGTGGGAGTTGGAACGTACTGGTGCATCACCGTCGGCGGGCAGGACCTCGTGCAGGACTTCTTGATGCGCCGGGGGGTCGACGCCGCAACGGCCCTGGCCAAGGCCCAGTTCGACTACGGTTTCCTGATCAGCGGAGGCAGCTTCGTCGGGTCGCTGCTCTTTGGCCCGTTCACGCAGTGGCTCGGGCGCCGCAAGGCGTTCGCCCTGGCAATTTTAAGCGGGATCGCAATCGTCCCGGCGACCTGGTACCTCCCCCGGTCCTATGGGGAGCTGATGCTGATGCTGCCCCTGTACGGGATCCTGACCGCGGGGTTCCACTCCGGTTTTGCGATCTATTTTCCGGAGCTGTTTCCCACCCACCTGCGCGGAACGGGGGCCGGCTTCTGCTTCAACGCGGGCCGCCTGATCGCCGCGGTGATGCTCGTCTTCTCCGGATGGCTCAAGTCCCGGCACGGCCTGGAGCTTCGCGAGGCCACGTGTCTGCTCACGCTACTCTACGTGCCGGCTCTGGTCTGCCTGTGGTACCTGCCCGAGACCAAGGGTAAGAAGTTGGCCGAGATCACGTAGGAGCGGCGCCTCGGCGTCCCGCCTAAGGCGCCGGGCGCAGCGCAAACGTGATTGCCCGGGCCAGGCTCGCCAGCGACACCGACGCGTGGCTCTCCCCGGGAAAGACGACGTGCTCGACCCGGAGTTTTTTCGAATCCAGGGAGGAAAGATGGGCGGACAGTTCCGTGACGTCGTCGACAAACCGGCCGAAGATCGCGAGCTGGTCGGGGTCGGTTCCCCGGTACTGTTCGTCGCCCGCAGAGGTTAGCAGGAGTGCGGCGCGGACCGAACCGGCGCGGACCCGGGCCGAAAATTCCGCCTCCTCGGGTTCGAGGACCTTCCGATTGAACGAGATCGCGGGGCTCGCCGCGACGTAGGTGGAGAACGAGGCGGGGTTGCGGAACATCGCATGGAGCACCATCGAACCGGCGAGCGACTTCCCGAAAAGGGTCTGCCGGAGGGGGTCGATCCGGTAGCGGGCCTCGACAAAGGGCCGAATCTCCTCGTTGAGGACCCTGAGGAAGGCTTCCCCCCCACCACAGGGGATGCCGATCGGAACGGGCGGGCTTGAGACTAGGGAAAAGTCGAACGTCCTGCGGCGGTGCACCTCCCGATTCTCCAGGGTCGGGTAACCGATCCCGACCACGATCGCCGGCTCGAACTGGCCGCTCCCCCAGGTCGCCATGTCTGAGACCGCCCGGAAGTACCAGTTTCCGTCCAGGACATAGAAGACCGGGCAGGCCCGCTCCGCCGCGGCGGGCGGGGCCGAAATCATGAGGCGGTACGTCCCGCCGTTTATCCTCGATGTGAGGTCGAACTGCCTTTCCCGAGGCACCGCGACGGGACTCCCGTCAGAGGGGACCGCCTGCGGACCGCCAGCAGTCGGGGCGAGCACGCCCTGCCGCACGAGGAAGTCCCTGGCCATGTCGAGGGTCCTATTCCCCCAAGAGGGGGAGTCCGCGACGAAGTTGTGCCCGGCCTGCGGGACCATCACCAATTCTGAGGTATTACCGCTGGCCAGCAGGCGCTCGTGCAGGGCGATGGCCTGGGCCACAGGGACAATCGTGTCGTTCTGCCCGTGGAACTCGATCACCGGGGGCATCCGGGGGTCGAGTTGGTGAAGCGGAGACAGGGCCTTGGGGTCGGCTGAACTGAACCGCTCGGGTGGGATACCCGAGGTGTCCGAGGGAGCCGATGTGAGGAAAAGAGCGACGGGCTTGGCCAGCGGCGCCTCGGACGGATCGCACCCGGGCGGGGTGTGCATGATCGCGGTCCACAGGGCAAGGTGGGCTCCAGCCGAGTTTCCCCCAACCACGATCCGGCCCGGGTCGACTCCCAGTTCCCCGCAATGAGCCTGCACCCAGCGGAGGGCCTTGCGCCCGTCAGCGACCGCCGTGATGGGCGGGGTGCCAAAGCGGTCCCCAACCCGGTAGTCGGCGGCGATCCCCACCATGCCCAAGCTGGCCGCCCACCGGGCGAACGGAACCGAGAAACTGGGCTTTCCGGTCACCCAGCCCCCTCCGAAGAACCAGAGAAGGGCGGGGCGTCGGTCACCTGCTTTCGACCCTACGGGCCTGAAGACGTGGAGCCGCAGCGGCTCCGGCTTCGCATCGCGGTAGGTGAAGGCGGTGGCGTCCGGCAGCGTGCCGGGAAAGGCCGGGATAGGCACCTCGCCGTATCCCAGACCCACTAAAGCAGCTGCGCCGGAGGCCCGGGCCCCGCCCCAGAGGGGAAGGAGCACAAGCACTCCGGCGCAGATTCGCCTTCGCCAGCCGATTAGAACCACTTTACCGGGCATCGGCGGAAACTAGGGCGGGCCAAGGATCTCAGTAGAAGTCCTTGTGGATCGCGATGCCGAAGTAGCGGCTGTTGTCCCTCGGAACCATGCGCACAAGGGCGTTCGTGCCCTGGGAGATGATGAGGGCGTAGTGTTGGTCGGCGATGTTCTTCGCGAACAGGGTGACCTTCCAGCCGCTAGCCGGGTTAACCAGGGCGACCGAGGCGTTCCAGATCCCGTAGGCGGGCTGGACCGTGTCAGGCGTCTCCGTGAGGCTAAACTGCTGTTTGGTCAGGTAGGTGTAGTCGGAGGAGACGAGCACCTTGTACCCGTTGGACATGGCGATCGTGTAGGTCCCCATCACGTTGCCCTTGAAGGTCGGGGAGAACGGCAGCGGCTGCCCGTTGACGTTCGCCGCACCGGCCGGCGTGAAGAAGTTGTCGATCTTCGCGTTGATCCAAGCAGCTGAGGAGTACAGTGTGAAGTCCGGCGTCACGAGGTAGCGGGAATCGAACTCGATGCCCTTGGTCGAGACTTGGCCGGCGTTGATCAGGTTGGTGACCGCCGTCCCGAGGACGTACGTCTGGAAGTTCGCCTGGTAGTTCTTGTACTTGGTGTCGAAGACCGTGCCCGTGAACTGCAGGCGGTTGCTCAAGGCCATCGTCTTGATGCCCACCTCGTAGTCATCGGAAACCTCGGGCTGGAGGGCGCCCACCTGCAGGATGGTCTGGTTGAAGAACACGTTATAGGCCGGGCCCTTGTAGCCCTTGGTGTAGGTCACATAGACCATCGTGTTCTTGGCAAGGTCGTACTGGAGTCCGCCACGCCCCGAGACGCCGTTGGCGCTCGTGTCACCGGAGTGGATGCCCAGGGTGGGCTGGACGCCGGGGACGGCGACCGGGGAGGAGGCCACGCGCTGGTGGTAGAAGCTGAGCGTGTCATGGGTCACCCGCAGGCCCGTCACAACGCGGAACTGCTTGCTGATGTTCCACGTGCCCTCGCCGTAGGCGGCCACTGTGTTGTTGACCGTTCCGTAGTGGGCCTCTCCGAAGTTCGCTACCTTCGTGGTCGCGTCAGGAGCCTGCGTGACGTCGCGGCGGTAGGTCTCGGTGTCGATAGCCTTCTCCCAGAACAGGCCGCCGACGTATTCGAACAGGTGCCCCTTTGGTGAGGTGATGCGCAGCTCCTGGGAGTACGCGTCGAACATCAGCCAGCCGTGGTCCCAGCTCGTGTAGGTGTTGGTCGTGCCCGGGAGGTAGATGGCCACCGGAACGTTGCCCTGGTCCTGCAGCTGCTTGTTGAACCAATGCTGGTAGGCGCTGATCGCGGTGAGCGTGAACTCGCCGATCTTCCATTCAAACTGCCCAGAGAGCGTGGCGTTGTCGTCGTAGTCGTGGGCGTAGTAGCCGCTGCCCGTCTGTAGGTTGTTGGTACTGGCAACCACGGGCAGGATGGCCTGGGCCATAACCGGGAACGATGAGGTGACGCCCGCCGGGAAGTTGGTCGTCGCCGTCGCCATGGCCACAAGCGGGGGCGTGATATAAGAGTGAACATAGCTCAGGATGAACGTGGCCTTGAAGTTGTCGTTCGTCTTGAAGACGAGCTTGCCGCGGGTGCCCCAGTTGGAGAAGCCGTTGACCGTCTTGTTCAGCGTGATGTTCTGGACGTTTCCGTCGTAGTTGCCGTACATCACCGAGAGCATTCCGTTCAACTTCCCGGGGATGATCGCCCCGCTGACGCCGGCGCGGACATCCTCCTCGTTGCCGCTGCCGAGGTAGCGCACGTCGAGGTAACCCTCGGGCTTTTCCGTTGGATCCTTGGTGACGATGTTGACGACGCCGACCGACGCGTTCTTTCCGAACAGCGTGCCCTGGGGTCCCTTCAGGACCTCGATGTGGTCGACATCGATCAGGCTCATGAAGGCCTGGCCGGGCCGGGCGAGGACAACGCTGTCGACAACCGTCGAGACGTCGGGCTCAGTGCCGGGAGATGTGGTGATGGTGCCCAGGCCGCGGATCAGCATCGCCTGGTCCTTGGCAGAACCCTGGAACCGGTACGTGAACGACGGCATCTGCATCGTGACGTCCGAGAGGTTCGCCATGTTCGCAGCGAGCATCTGGGTGCCCGACATGACGGCGACCGAGACGGGAATCGAGAGCAGCGGCTCCGAACGCAGGGTCGCGGTAACCTCAACGGGCGGGAGCTCGAAGATCGTGTTATCGTCGCTGGATGGAGCGGCGGCTGGTTTCTGCGCGAGCAGCGGCAGGGCGCCGATCGCGGTAAGGGCGAGCAAGACGCCCATGTGACGGACACTGGCCTTAGAGCGGTATCTCATGGCTGGTAGCATTAGGTTGGGGGTTACGGTAACTTTTTTCGCTTTCGAATAAACTAGTAAGTTCGAACCCGGATTGAAATCAAGCCCATTTTGCTCGCACATCCAAAATTTCCATCTCCCGGGTCTGGGCGGCGCGGCCCCACCCCGTTCTAACCCGAACGTCACGAGATAATTCTGAAATTGACAACCCCCCCGCCCCGGCCTGTCCCTTGCGGACCCGGCGTCCCCGCGGCTGATGCATTCCGACCTTTTCGCCCTCGCCAGTTTCGCGCTCTTCACAGCGGCGGTCGCATTTTTTTCCTACCGCATCACCCGGCGAGCCGGCGACACCGGGGCGCGCGGCTACTTTCTAGCGAGTGGTGGGCTCTCGAGCTGGTTCATCGCCGGCTCGATGCTTCTGACGTACCTCTCGCTCGAGGCCCTGGTGGGCCTCAACGGCGACTCGTACGCCCACAACCTGTCGTCCCTATCGTGGGAGGTGACGGCTGTGGTAGCCATCGTGGCCCTAGCCCTGTTCTTTCTTCCCCGGTACCTGAGGGGGGGCTTTACGACGCTCCCCCAGTTCCTTGAGGAACGCTACGACCCGGCCACGCGCCGGGCGGTGAGCGGACTGTTTATCATCGGCTACGTTCTAGTCGTGAACCCCTCGGGGCTGTACCTGGGAGCGATCACCTTCAACCAGATCTTTTCGGTCCAGACGCTGCTCGGTTTGTCGTACCCGGCGACAATCACCGCCCTGGCCCTGTCTGCCGGGGTGATCGGCGCCCTGTACGCCGTCCTTGGCGGCCTGCGCGGGGTGGCGGTTTCCGACACGATCTACGGGGCGGCGATCCTGGTTGCGGGACTTATCATCCCTATCGCCGGTCTGGTGGCCATCGGCCACGGGAGCGCGCTGGCCGGCCTGCGGGACTTAATCGCGCACGCCCCGGAGAAACTCAACGCAGTCGGCGGTCCGCGCGACACGGTCCCCTTCGGAACGGTCTTCACCGGCATGGTTTTCGCGAACCTCTTCTACTGGTGCACGAACCAGTCGATCGTGCAGCGCACGATGGCGGCCAGAAATCTCGCCGAAGGGCAGAAAGGCGTGCTGCTGATGGGTTTCCTGAAGCTGACGATGCCGCTCTTGTCCCTGCTGCCTGGGATCATCGCGTACCGGGCGTACGCTTCCCATCCCCTGCTCCGGCCCGATCTCGCCTACCCGCGCCTGGTCGCCGATCTCCTTCCCTTCTGGGCCAAAGGATTCTTCAGCGCGGCCCTTTTCGGCACCATGCTCAGTCACTTCAAGGCGGTGCTCAACAGCGCGGCGACCCTCTTCACCCTCGATTTCTACAAGCCGCGGCATCCCCGGGCCAGTGACGGCGAGCTGGTCCTAGTCGGGAAATGGGCCAGCATGGCGATCGCTGTCGCCTCGCTCGCGATTGCGCCCTTGCTCGTCTACGCGCCCGACGGGATTTACGCCCTGCTGCGCCGCTGGACAGGATTCTTCAACGTGCCGATCATCGTGATCATGCTCGTGGGCTTCTTCGACCGCTCCGTCGGGGCGCTTCCGGCCAAGATTGTGCTGTTCACCCATGTCGTGGTTTACACCCTGTTCGTGATCATCCTCGGAGTCGACCAGCGCCTCGGAATCCACTTCATCCACCTCATGGGCATCCTCGGGGTCGCCGAGGTGGCTTTGATGCTCGCCCTGCGCAAGCGTTTCGCCCGCCCAACACCTTACAAGGCCATCCTGCGCGATCACTGCGATATAACCCCGTGGCGCTGGGCCCGCAGCGCCGGGACCCTGCTGCTCGCCCTGTTGGTGACGGTCTATCTGACGCTGTCCCCCGTCGGGATCGCCCGGACGGGCGGCGCCAGCGCCGGCTACCTGCCCGGCCTGGCCACCCTTTGGACTATCGCCCTGGCCCTAGCCTGGCTCTTTGCCCGGCGCCCTGCCTTCGCCGGGGCCCCGGAGCAGCGCCGCCCGGGCTAGGCCGCCTAGACACTCAGGCCGGCACCCGCAGACTCTGCGATTGACAGCCCCTGTTGGGGCAGTATTTTTGAAACCGAATTAATCCGCCTCGACCGCATCCTGGCAGCCCGGGGCCGGCTCGAGCACCCATAACCACCCGCACCCCGATGGAACTCAAATCCGAACGCAACAGCTGGGCCCTCGTCCACGCGGGCCGCCCCGTGATCGAGCACAGCCTGGAAAGGCCGTGCTGCTACGTCGGTTCGGGCCGCGAATCGGTGTCGATGTACCACGGCAATTTCCAGTTCGCCGACTTCGTCGAGGAGCGGGTGCCGTTGCGCCACGCCCGTACGGAGCCCGCAGGCGCCGGCCTCAGGGTCTATCTAGGTCGGGATGCGGCCTCGGAGCCCGAGCTGGTCCTCAAGGTGTCCTGCGAGAAGGCGGGGGCGGTGATCGAGTTTGAAAAATCGGCCCCCGCGATAAATCGTCTGTGGTGGCGGGTTGCCGCTAAGCCCGACGAGCACGTTTGGGGCTGCGGCGAACAAATGTCCTACTTTGATCTGCGCGGCCGGAACTTTCCGCTGTGGACCTCCGAGCCTGGAGTCGGCCGCGACAAGTCGACCTACATCACCTGGCAAGCAGATGTGCACGGTAAGGCCGGAGGCGACTACTACCACACCAACTATCCCCAGCCGACCTTCCTGTCGTCCGAGCACTATTGCCTGCACGCCGAGACGACCGCCTACGCCGACTTCGACTTCCGCCACGGGGATTTCCACGAGCTTCAGTTCTGGGCCGTGCCCGAGCGGATCGAGCTTTTTGCCGCGCCGACCTATGTCGAGCTGGTCGGGCTCGTCTCCACTCGGTTCGGCCGCCAGCCGGAGCTTCCCGGCTGGGTGCAGAAGGGCGCGATACTGGGGCTCAAGAACGGGCCCGACCACGCGGAGCGCATCCTTAAACTTAGCCGCGACCGCGGAGTCCTCGTTTCGGCGCTGTGGTGTGAAGACTGGGCCGGGATTCGCCAGACCTCCTTCGGCAGGCGGCTTTTCTGGAACTGGAGCTGGAACGAGAAGCGCTATCCGGACGCGAAGGCGTGGGTGGCCTCGCTGAACGCCCGGGGCGTGCGCTTCATGGGCTACGCGACCCCTTACCTGTGCAGCGATGGAGCGATCTTCAAGGAGGCCAAGGCGGCAGGCTACCTCGCGAAGAACGCCACCGGAGCGGATTACGTGGTCGACTTCGGTGAGTTCGGATGCGGGATCGTTGACTTCACCAATCCAGAGGCGGCCCACTGGTTCAGCAGGCGTGTCATCCGCCAGGAGATGATCGACGCCGGGCTGGACGGATGGATGGCCGACTTCGGCGAGTACCAACCGACCGACGTCGTGCTCGCGAACGGAGCACCCGGCATGATGATGCACAACGCCTGGCCCACCCTGTGGGCGAAGGTGAATGCCGAGGCGGTCGCCGGGGCCGGCCGCCGGGGCGATATCCTTTTCTTCATGAGGGCGGGCTACACCGGCGTCCAGGCGCACTGTCCGCTGCTTTGGGCCGGGGACCAGTCGGTAGACTTCACCCGGCACGACGGCCTGCAGACCGTCATCTGCGGAGCTCTCTCCTCGGGGCTGCTCGGAAATGCCTACCACCACAGCGACATCGGAGGCTACACGAGCTTGTTCGACAACAAGCGCACCCCGGAGCTTTTCCAGCGTTGGGCCGAGATGGCGGCCTTCACGCCCGTCATGCGCACGCACGAGGGGAACCGGCCCGACGACAACTTCCAGTTCTGGCAGGACGAGGGAGTCCTCGCGCACTTCGCCCGGATGACGAGGGTCTACGCGGCCCTCGCCCCCTACGTGAGCCAGCTCTCCTCGGAGGCCGCCCGGACGGGCCTGCCTCTCCAGCGGCCCCTGTTCCTGCACCACGAATCCGATCCCCAGACCTACACGATCCAGGACGAATACCTTTTCGGTCAGGACCTGCTTGTGGCCCCGGTCCACCAGGCCGGGCGCAGCGACTGGGAGCCCTACCTGCCGAAGGGGGCCCGCTGGCTCCATCTGTGGAGCGGGAAGGCCTTCGAGGGCGGGGAACGCGTCAAGATTCCCGCTCCCCTGGGCGAGCCCCCGGTCTTTGTCCGCCAAGGCTGCGCAGATCAGGCGCTCCTCATGGCGTTGGCCTCGGTTTGAAGGCGCCACATTAACGCACTATCCCCCTCCCACTGCTCCCCCACCTCCACCCCCCATCCACCCATGAAAAGATCCACATCTCTTGACCGCATCCGCTCCGCAACGGAGCCCTTTGACATCCTCGTCGTGGGAGGCGGGGCTACGGGCTTGGGCGCGGCCGTCGACGCCGCCGCGCGCGGGCACCGCGTTGCGCTGATCGAGCAGGACGACTTCGCCAAGGGCACATCAAGCCGGTCGACAAAGCTGGTCCACGGCGGCGTGCGCTACCTGCGCCAGGGGAACATCTCTCTGGTTCTCGAGGCCCTGCGGGAGCGCGGAAGGCTCGCCCGCAACGCCCCGCACCTGGTTCACGACATGGCGTTCGTGATCCCCAGTTACAAGTGGTGGGAGGGTCCGTTCTACGGAGTCGGCATGAAGGTCTACGACCAGCTCGCCGGAAAGCTCGGGTTGAACCCCTCTCGCGTCCTGAGCCGGGAGGAGACCCTCGAACTGATCCCGACGGTCGAGCCCGAGAACCTGACCGGAGGCGTGAGCTACCACGACGGGCAGTTCGACGACGCCCGGCTCGCGGTCAATCTCGCCCAGACCGCCTACGAGCTCGGGGCGGCGGTGCTCAACTACTGCCGCTGCGTCGGCCTGGTAAAGGAGAAGGGAATCGTGACCGGCGTCCTCGCCCGCGACATGGAGTCCGGGGAGGAACTCACTATCAAGGCCCGCTCCGTCATCAACGCCACCGGTGTCTTCGTCGACGACATCCGCCAGTTCGACGAGAAGGGCGGCAAGAGGCTGGTCGCGGTTAGCCAGGGGATCCACCTGGTGCTGCCCAAGGCCTTCCTGCCGGGCAACACCGCCATCATGGTCCCGAAGACGGCCGACGGCCGGGTGCTCTTCGCCGTTCCGTGGCGCGACTGTGTCGTCGTCGGTACGACCGACACGCCCGTGTCCGGCGAGTCGCTCGAGCCGCGGGCCCTGGACGAGGAGCGCGAGTTCGTGATGTCCCACGCCCGCCGCTACCTGGCCAAGGATCCGTCGGACAGCGACGTGCTGAGCATCTTCGCCGGCCTCCGGCCGCTTGTTAAGTCCGGCGACGCGAGCAACACGGCGGCCCTTTCGCGGGACCACACGATCCTTGTGAGCAATAGCGGCCTGATCACGATCACCGGCGGCAAGTGGACCACCTACCGGAAGATGGCCGAGGACGTGATCGATCACGCCGAGACCGTCGCAGGGCTCGACGACATCCGCTGCCAGACCGAGACCATGCACATCCACGGGTGGACGCGGGCCGAGATTCGCGAAAAGAACCTCCAGCCCTACGGATCGGACGCCCTTCCCCTAGGGGAGCTCATCCGGACCGACCCGGCGCTCGCCCAGAAGGTGCACCCGGCCCTTCCCTACCAGCAGGGGGAGGTCGTCTGGGGTGTCCGCAACGAGATGGCGCGGACGGTCGAGGACGTTCTGGCGCGCCGCACGCGCTCGCTGATCCTGAACGCCCGGGTCTCGATCGAGGCAGCCCCGCTCGTCGCCCGCCTGATGGCCACCGAGCTCGGCAAGGACGAGGCCTGGCAGGCAGAACAGGTGGCCGCATACACGGCGATTGCCCGCGGGTACGTCTTCTCCGACCCGGCGAGCCACGCCGCTCCTGCAAAGCCGGAGCCCGGTGCCGAACCCGCCAAGGCCCAGTTCGACTGAGTCCAAGCTGAAACAGGCCCGCCTTCAGTCCGGAGGCGGGCCCACTCGCCGTTATCCGCGGGTGCGGCGCGACTTGGGCGGAGGGGAGCCCGCCTTGTCCACAAGGCGCCCCCGCGAGGCCAGGACCGGCTTCCACTTGTGCAGTGCCAGCGCCGCGGCGCCGAGCGCTCCGCCGAATTCCCCCATCGTGGAGTTGACGATCTCCGGCGGGCGGGTTCCCGAGGGCTTGAGCATCCGCTCCACCCGGGAACGCAGGGGCTGGAGAAACATTTCCCCGAGCGCCGTCAGCGGCCCGGACAGGACAATCTTGGCCGGATCGATAACGAGCGCCAGCTGGCCGATCGCCGATCCCAGGGCGTTCGCGGCCTCCGTGGTGACGCGCATCGTCAAGGCGTCCCGCTGCTGGCAGGCGCCCACGACATCCGTCACCGAAAGTGGAAGCTTGGTGCCCGATAGCACGCTGCGCTTGCCCTGGGCCAGGGCGTTCTGCAGCGCCTGCTGGACCGCCCTGACCGACGCCACATCTTGGAGCTCGGGGCCGTCTGCGCTGTGCTCGGCGGCGACCGGGGCGAACCAAGGGGCGGCCGAGGCCGTCAGGGACTGGCAGCGCCACCGGCCGAATTCGCCGGCGGCGTTGTGCGCGCCGCTGTAAAGTCGGCCATTTAGCACCATTCCCGCTCCGAGACCGTTGCGGATGCCGATGCACAGGAAGTCATCCTGCCCCTTGCCCTGTCCGAACCAGAGCTCCGCGAGCGCCATCGACCGGGCGTTGTTCTCGAGAAAGACCGGAACGCCGAAGCGCTGCGAGAGGGTCTGGGCCAGGGTCACGTTCTCCCACTTGCGGATGTACTTGTAGGAAACCGCCACGCCGCTTTTCGGGTCCACGATTCCCGGCACCCCCACCCCGATCGCAAGAATTCGGCTTCCCGTCTTGGGGAGCACCTCCTCTATCGCCTCCCCGATGTGGGCGACCACCTTCTCGACGGAGTCCCCCTCCTCGATCCACTTGTGGGAGTTGCGCAGCGGCCGGTCCGCAAAGTCAACCGCAACCGCCATGATGTTGCGCGCCTCGAAGTCGACCCCGATGAACTCCCCCCCCTCGGGGTTGGGCCGCAGGATCCTCGGCGGCCGACCCGCGTCGCCAGTCGTCTCCTCGGTCTCGAGGAGAAACTTCGCCTCGATGAGCCGCTCGACGTAGATCCCGGCCGTGGAGGGGGCCAGGCCCAGGTCGCGTGCGAGTTCAACCCGCGAGATCCCGCCGCAGGCTCGGACCCGCTTGAGGATGTCAGAGATCAGGTCAGCTGTCTGAAACGAGGATCGTCTCACAGGGTTTTTTATAACCTTCTACCGTACCAGTTTGCCACACGGAAATTTTGCAGCGCCCTTCTTGAGAGCCGTGATGATCGGCAGTTCCTCTCCGGAAAGGAACCGCACGAGGGCCCCTCCGCCGGTGCTGATGTAGGAGATCCCGCCAGCGGCCTTGAACTTGTTGACGGCGGCTATGCTGTCGCCCCCGCCGAGGACGGAGAAGGCCTCGCTCTCGGCAATCGCGGTCACTATGGCCTTGGTCCCGAGCTCGGTCTCTGGCTTCTCGAAGACGCCGGCCGGCCCGTTGAAGAACACGGTCTTCGCCCCCTTGATGAGCTTCGCGTAGTGGGCCGCCGAGGCGCTGCCGATGTCGGCCAGCAGGTGCTCGACGGGCAGGTCGCTCACCTTGACCTCGTGGCGCTGGCCGCCAGCCGCGTAGGCGAGATCGACGGGGAGCACGACCCGGTCGGAGAACCGGGCGAGGATCTTTTTGCCCACCTCGATGTACTCCTCGAGGTTCTTCTTCTTGATGAAATCGCGGGAGGGCCCGCCTATCGGCACCCCCTTGGCGACCAGCATGATGTTGGAGACGAGCCCGCTCGTCAGGATCTGGTCGGCGACCCCGCTTTCCAAAACGCACGACATCATCATGAAGGCGTCCTGAATCTTGGCCCCTCCCAGGGCGAACAGGCAGGGCTTGTCAGGGTTGGTGAGAAGCCGGCTGAGTGAGGCGAGTTCCTTCTCGAGGAGCCGGCCCATGGCCGAGGGCATGATCTCGGGGAACCCGACCAGCGTCGGCTGTGAGCGGTGGGCCGCCGCGAAGGCGTCGTTGACGTACAGGTCCGCCAGCGGTGCGAGCCTGGAGACCAGGACCGACTTCGCCTGCTCCTGCGGTGTCGGGTTAACCTTCGTCTCGAACAGCGTCATCTCCTCGGCCATCCAGCGCACGTTCTCGAGCATCAGGATCTGGCCGTCCTTAAGGGAGCGGATCCTCTCGCGGGCCGCGGGGCCGCAGACGTCGTCGATGTGCTCCACGGGCTTGCCCAGGGCCTCCGAAGCGATCCGGGCGTGGGGCGCGGTCGACCCGAAGCTGTGGTACTCGATGTCGTTTCCCTGGTGGATCAGGACGACCGTGCGGGCGCCCTTCTCGGAGAGCTCCCGGATGGTGGGGAGGGCCTCCCGGATGCGGGTGATGTCCCTGGGTAAACGGGAGACGGGGTCCAGCGGCGAGTTCATGTCCTCGCGTAAAAGCACCGTTTTCCCCTTCAGGTCGTAGTCATCAAGGGTGTGGATTCCGTTGAGCATGGGATGGAATCCCCCCCGGGCTTGGGCCGGGGGGGAGGAGTTGGGACTTACCTAACCTTCATGCCGAGGTACTTGTTCGTCTCGCCGACGGCCTCGAGCCGGTCGGTCTGCATCTTCATCGCCGCGCGGATCCCGTCGATCGTCTCGGGGATCGTCACGGACTCCTGCGGGATGTTGATCGCGAACATGATGTCGTCGCCGGAGAACGTGATGCTCTCATCCCACAGCCCGATCTCGTACATGTCGCCGCGGGGATTTCCGAGGTCGCGGGCGTACTTGAAGAGCGAGGCATTGCCGAGGAAGCCGTCGGCCAGGCGCACGACCCGGATGCGGGGGTGCTGCTTGAAGGCGGCAAGGGCCTGCTCCTTGTTGATCTTCTTCTTCGGGGTCGCCAGGATCGTGATGATGTGGCCGTGCGTCACGGGGGTGTGGACGAGCAGTCCGGTCGCCTGGACGTGGGGCATGATGGTCATCAGGTCGACGGCCTGGTGGTTCGGGGCCTTGTCCATCTGCAGGGCATTGGTGAGGCCGCGGTTGTAGTCGCCCGGATCCGCCACGCGGCGGATGATCGTGATGGCGACCTTGGCCACGCCGTAGGCGCGGTCCAGGCAGTCAATCGCGCGGATGAGCCCTGTCGTGTTGCAGGAGGTCAGCTTCAGGAACTGCTGTCCCACGCCCTTCTCGTAGTTGGCGTAGCCGTGGAAGAACACGTCGGCCACCTCGTTCTTCTCGCCGCCCTGGAAGACGGCCTTCAGGTTGTACTTCTTGTACAGCTCCTTGTTCTTGGCGCCGATGCCGGCGCTGGTGGCGTCGAGGACGACATCCACCTGGCTGAGCAGCTGCTCGAGCGTCCCCTTGACCGGGATCCCGATCGCCTCCAGGAGCGGCACGTTGGCCGGCACCGGGCAGTACAGGTCATAGGGCATGCCCTTTTCCTGGAGAGCCCGCAGGGCGAGGGTCGGGGCCACGTCGGCGATGCCGACCAGCTCCATGTCCCCCTGCAGCTTGACTCCGTCGGCCAGGCGCTGGCCGATCGTTCCGTAACCCACCACCGCGACTTTTGTCTTCTTCATGTTAGAGCGTTTGTTTCGTTTGGTTTTGAGATTCTCGGATTGAGGCCTCTCCGGCTCAGGCCTTCGGAACCTTCTTCCAGTCGTTGAGGAACATCTCGATCCCGAGATCGGTCAGCGGGTGGTTGTAGAGCTGCTTGATGACGTCGTAGCCCATCGTGCAGACCTCGGCCCCCGCGAGGCCCGCCTCCAGCACGTGCATCGGATGGCGCACAGCGGCGACGATAATCTCGGTCTTGTAGCCGTAGTTGCCGTAGATCGTCTTGATCTGGCGGACGAGATCCATGCCGACATGGCCAACCGCGTCGAGCCGCCCGACGAACGGGCTGATGTAACCGGCTCCGACCTTGGCGGCGAGCAGTGCCTGCAGCGGCGAGAAGGTCACGGTGACGTTCGTCTTGATCCCTTCCTTGGTGAACTGCTTGACGGCCTTCAGGCCCTCCAGGGTGTTCACAACCTTGACGACCGCGTTCTTGTGGATCTTCGCAAGCTGGCGGCCCTCGACCAGGATCTCGTCGGCCTTGAGGCCGATTGTCTCCATGCTGATCGGACCGTCAACGATGTCGCAGATCTCCTTGTAGACTTCAACCGGCTTGCGGCCGGTCTTGGACACGTGGGTCGGGTTGGTGGTGACGCCGTCGATGATCCCCCAGGACCAAACTTCGCGGATCTGGGCAACGTCTGCTGTGTCGAGGAACAGTTTCATGGGTGGTTTTCTTTTTTTTGGGTTTGTGAGGTTGGGCCGCCCCGGCTTTTTGCCGGTTCGGCGGTGGTTTAGGAAAAAGGGGTGGGCTTCTTTGGTCAGCTGTCCTGGAGATAGGGGACCGTTGAGGAGGCGTGGGGCAGGACGCCGACCCGCTCCCCGGGCTTCAGCGCGGGCAGCGCCAGGTCCAGGGCCTCCTGCAGGCTCTTGGCCGGGTTCAGGAGCAGCGCCCGGGCCAGGCGCTCGTCCATCTGGGAGCACAGCAGGAGCCTCAGGTTCGACGCATCGCGGGCGATCTGGAAACCCTTGTGCGGCCCGATCCGGAAGCCCTCGGAACGGAAGCGCTCGAGGACATCCGCGTAGGAGGTCTTGCCCGCCATCCATTCCTCGTAGTGCGGGCTGCCGCTGCCCTCGGTGCACGCCGCAGCGAGGATCACTGTGGCACCGGGCCGTGCGATTAGGGCGGCGTGCGCCAGCCCCTTCTGGGACTGGTAGACGTTGATGTCCTTGGGGTGCCCGCCGGGAGAGGAGACGATGAGCGCGTAGCGGCCGCGGACGGCGACCTGGCAGACCTGCCTTGATAGTGGGATTCCGGAGCGCATCACCGCCCTGGGATCGCCGGCCAGCGCGTGCACGATCTGGCGCTTGTGGTTGAGAATCGCGTTGAGGGCCAGGTGGATCCCGATCTTCTGGCCGATCTCCTCAACGTCCTGGCGGGCGGGGTTCGAGTCGTACTCGGCGAGCCGGGACTTGGGGTGGCTCATCAGCGCGTGGTTGCGGTTGATGGTCTCGAGGCTGGCGAGCCCCACCGCGGCTGTCTTCACCCCGCCGGAGAACCCCACGAACTGGTGCGGCTCGATGTTGCCGACGACAATCTTGAAGTCCGACTCCGCATAGGCCCGGTTCGTGATGACGGGGGTCCCTCCCGAGGTAGTCCCCAGGTTCACGAGCAGCGCGGGGTTCTCAGAGTCGTGGGACACCACGCGGTATCGCTTGAGGACCCAGGCCGGAAGGATTGCCGGAAATTCCTCCTCGCCCATCGGCGGGTGGGTGCCGACCGCAATGTAGAACGTGACGGCCGAGTCGGGGATTCCGATCGCGGCCAAGCGCTCCATGAGCGGGGGCAGGAGCTGGTCGTGGGGAACGGGGCGGGTCTTGTCGTTGACCGCGATCGCCACCGTCTTTGCCCCGGTAAATTTCGTCCAGTCGGCCCCTCCCAGCGGCCTTGCGAGCGCCCCGCGCACAGCTGCGACGGGATCGGGGGCGCCCGGCGTCTCAGGGGCCTCGATCACGTCAACGCCGACCGCGTCGGGAACGCGGGCCGAGAGCGTCGACCGTCCATAGGGAACCTCGATTCTCATCGCGTCAGCAACCCGGTCGTCCGGGACGTCAGAACGGGCCGCCCCCCTTAGGGGCTGAAGCCGCCGCGGAATCCGCGGCGGCTTCCCCGATTCGTTCCCCGGCGCCTGCCTCAACGCAGGACGCCAGGGATGAAGCCTCGGTTGACACTTTGCGGCAGAGCCGAGGGCCTGGAGCCCTCAGGCGCTCCGGTATAGCTTGGTCATCACGAACTCGCGGTGGCCGAGGGCCTCCGCGGCTGTGAGGCGGCCGCTCGCGGTGCGCAGCGTGAGGTCGAGGAGCTGCTTTCCAGCCTGCTCGATGCTCAGTTCGCCCCGGAGGATCGCCGAAACGTCCAGATCGATGTGCTCGCTCATCGTGGAGCACGTGAGCGGGTTGGCCGACAGCTTGATGACGGGCTCGATCGGGTTGCCGATGATGTTGCCCTGTCCGGTCGGGAACAGGTGCACCACGGCGCCCGAGGCGGCCCACAGGGTCACGGCCTCAGCGGCTGCCGAGGAGGTGTCCATGTACCACAGGCCCTTCTTGGTCGGGGCCTGGGCCGGCTTGAGGCAACCGACAAACTTCGTCCGGCGGCCAAGCTTCTCGATGTTGCCCATGGCCTTCTCCTCGATCGTGCTCAGTCCGCCGCGGATGTTGCCCTTGGTCGGCTGGGAGTCCGAGAGGTCGTCGGTCTTTTCCTTCATGATCAGGTCCGAGTAGTTGTCCCAGGCCTTCATGAATTCCTTGGCGATGGCAGGCGTGGCGGCCTTGGCCTTCACGATATGCTCGCCGCCGGTCAGCTCTGTCGTTTCGCCGAAGGAGGCGATCGCGCCCATGGCGCAGATGCGGTCGACCACGTTGCCAACAGTCGGGCAGGAGCCCAGGCCGGTCGTCGTGTCGGACTCGCCGCACTTCACGGAGACGTACAGCTCGTCAACGGTGCATTCAACGCGGTGCAGCTCGCTCGCGTACTGAACGAACTCCTTGGCCTTGCGGGCGGCGGAGGCGATTGTCTGGAGGTCGCCATGGCGCTCGATCGAGAAGCCCGCCGCAGGTTTGCCGGTCTTGGCGATCCCGTCGACGATGCGCTGCGTCCAGCCTGGCTCGATCCCGATGACGATAACGGCGGCGACGTTCGGGTTGGAGCCCGTGCCGATCATCGTGCGGAAGAACAGATCTAGGTCCTCGCCGAACTGCAGGCGCCCGTAGGCGTGCGGGAGGGCCATTGTGCCCTTGACGTTGTTGGCGACGGCCTCGCAGGCCGCGTTTGAAATATCATCAACCGGAAGGATGATGACGTGGTTGCGGACGCCTACCCGCTTGTTTGCGCGGCGATAGCCGAGAAAGGTGGGAAGTTTCATGGGGAAAAAGTGATTACCAGCGCTTGGTCTTGAGGTTGTGGACGTGGACGTGCTCGCCCTTCTTGACGGGCGCGACGATCTTGCCGATGTCGACGCCGTACTTGATGACGGTGTCACCCGGCTTGAAGTTAACGAGGGCGATCTTGTGGCCGAGCAGAATGTCGCTCAGGACCTTCACCTTCGGCGAGGCATTGCCATGCAGGGAGCGTCCCTGCACGGTCTGGCCGGCCTTGAGGTCCACGACGGCGACGCCGACCGTGTCCTGTTTTTCATGCATGAGGAATGAGATCATGGGTTTTGGCGGGTTGGAATCTAAGGATTATTACGATTGCGAAAAAAAACACGGAACTGCAAGTGAAAAAATGTTTCAGGGCCTCGCGGCGGGGTCAGGGCGCCCCAATTGAGGCGGGGATGCCGCGGGCCGAAAAGTAGGCATCGAGGGCGGCCTCGTCGCGGGGATCGAGTTCGGGGACGTCAACCTTCAGGTCCCAGACTTCCTTTAACTCGCTCTTCTCCCCGGGCGCGAGGGTCTTCATCGGCCCGAGGCTCTCCAACTCGAGCATCCGGGCGTTTGTGAAGACCTCGATGTTGCACCCGTAGTCCGGAAACTCGGCGTCGGGGAGCCACGGGAACTTCTTGAGGAAGAGGGTCTGCTTCAGAAGGTATCCCGCCCACGCGGGCTCAAGGGCGAGTCCGATCTTGGTCGGCTTCGCGGCGGCATCCTGGCGCAGCGTGATGTACCGCGGGCCCAAGTGGTAGCGGGGGTCGGTCAGGTCCGTGTAGGGCCAGATCACCAACCGCCGGTTCGGCAGCAGGTCCCGGGGGTGGACGCCCAGGGGGGGCTGGGGAATGATGGCCGCCCCGCCGGCAGCCATGACGCTCAGGGCCCAAGGGGCCGCCCGGCAGGGGGTCTTTCCGATCCGCGTGATGCGGTGGGTCAAGGTCACACCGGAGCCCTTCGGCGTAAGCACAATGTCGATCTGTTTCTGGAAGCCGGGACCGGTCTCCGGGGCCGGCGTCAGTCGAACACCCGTCTCCCCCAGCTTCTCCCAGGCAACCGGATGGTTGTCTGGAAAATCGCTGAATCCCGGGGCCTCGGGGGACAGCCACAGCCGATGCCCTCCGCGGTTTCTCCAGACCGGCTCCCCTACCCCGCCGGCCTGGTCCTCGTAGACGTTGAACGGGTTCAGGCCCCCCGCCCGCGTGTACGACAGGATGCGGGGTCCCACGTCCAGCGTTGCGATCAGCTCGATCGTGCCGTTGGACATGCGAAGCGCATGGGGCCAGCCCTTGAAGGCAATCGTCTCAAATTCTACGCTCATGGGGTCGTCATCCTTGAGACCGCGACCGCCGCGAAAGGGCGGGCTTGGCGGTGCTCATGGGATCATTCTCGATATTTTTGGTTTCGAAACAAGCCCAAAGCGCTTTTTCACGCCCCCCATCCCAGAATCGACTGCGGTCCTTAGGGTGAACTCCGGTAACGAACCGACTCCAACGGATCGAAAAAACCCGCCGGCCCGGCCCCCAAACGGTGAACGTAACGGTCCTAACCCGGGCCAGGCCTCACCTCGCCAGCGGAGTCAGCGGGGTAATGAACCGAAACACGTAGTAGGTCGCCCGCGTTGTCCCGTTGTTCCTCAGCCCGTGGATCTCATTGGATCGGAAGAAGATCACCGCTCCCGGACCCGCGCGCTGGGTGCGACCGTTGATCGTCACATCAAGCGTTCCCTCCCGGAGGACAATCAGTTCCTCGTCGGGATGATGGTGTGAAGGATGCGGACTCTCCCCGGGGTTAACGGTGGTGACATGGCATTCGAGGTTGTCCAAGGTCGCCGTCGGGGCGTCGAACACGGCACGGCGCTCGCCCACCTTGGTCTGCACGGCGGCCAAGGTGTCCCAGTTAACCACGCCGGATGCCAATTGAGCGCGGGCAGCGGATGGGCTGACGGCGGAGGTTTGAGCAACGGCGGGTGGAAGCGCAGCCATGAAAAGGATCGGGGAAACAAGAAGTAGCTTCACGCGGAAAATTCTCGCCCCGAGGGTATAAAAGGCGAGCCCGGTTCTCTCGTAGTAAAACCCAATCCAAACATCAAAACCCGTCTTGGCGGCCGCAGTGACAGGCGTCCAAAACTCAGTGGGGCGAGTGGAGAACTGTATGGAGCCGCAGCGCCGAGCCCGTGGGTCGCATCCATCCCGAAATCACCGCATCAGAGTCATCGTTCAGTGCGGATGATTTCCACCATCAATCCCTAGCGGAAGTTTAAGAGTTACGGACGAGTTTTCCCAGTGCCCTTGATGCACTTCAATCGTAATCGGCGTTGGGCTGGCGGTTTTCAGAGGAGGTTTGGCCCGCAGCAGTGTCATCGATGCGGCTCGGCAATGGCGGGTT
>CAIOZY010000009.1 GCA_903862935.1 uncultured Opitutaceae bacterium | reverse complement strand
GATCTTGAAATTGGAACGAAGCCTGCTGACAGTCTGTCGAAGGCCGGGCATCGGTTCCTACGGAGGTTAGATGTTTCACACCAATAACTTAAGCAGGACTCGTGCCCGGTCTTCACCTCGCGTATGAAATATTCGGGCTAGCTCCTCGGGGAGGGCGCGGGCGCCGGGGACGGCTCGGGCGGCGCGTCCACCTCCTCGCCGCAGTCGAGCATCGTCGAACCGTAGAAGGGGTTTTTGAGTTCGCCTTTTCGGGACATCCACCGGCCGGTCCCGATTCCCGGGGCCATCGGGCACTCGTAGGTGTGCAGGCCCGCACTCCGGGTGATCCCGTTCTCCCGCGCGAGGTCGGCCACCGCCGTGCTGAAGTAGGCGAAATCCCTGCGGGCCTCCTTGAGGGCGGTGCGATCCGGCGGCCCGCCGCGGAAGGCGTCCAGGGGTCCGCGGGCGGCCTGCTCGGAGCCGCCGAGGAAGGCCGCGAGGCCCTGGCGCATCCGGGGAAGCGCCTTGCGGTAGCCGCCCAGGTCGTCGGCCGCGAGGGCCTCGGCGGCGTCGACCGTGGCCAGCGCCAGGTCCTGCAGGAGACTGCGCGCGGAGTCCGGCAGGGCGGACACCGCCTCCATGCCCACCGCGGGCGTCTCCGGCCTGGCCCGGGGCGCCTGGGCCGGCGCCGGGGCCGCGGGTGCGGCCTCCGCCTTCAATATCTTCTGGATTGCGTCCCGCAGCTGGCTTTCGGAGTCGAGCATGAACTGGCCGGAGGTGACCACGCGCTCGCCGCCTTCCAACCCGGCCAGGATCTGGTAGGTGTTGCCCTGGCTGCGCGCGCCAAGCTTCACCTCGCGCGGCTCGAACGACCCGTCGTCGCGGGCGAGGAACACGGTGTTGCGCTCGCCGCTTCTTAGGACGGCCAGGTCGGGCACAAGGACCGCCCGGTCCGCCAGCTGCGCGGCGAAGCGCACGTCGACGAACATCCCCGGGCGGAGCCACCCGTCGGGGTTCGCAAGGGCGATCCGGGCCGTGACAGAGCGGGTCTGCTCCTCGACCTGCGGGAGAAGGGCCTCCACGGTGCCGGTGAGGACGCGCTCCGGTCCGTAGGTCACCCGCACGGTCGCCTCCTGGCCCGCCCGGACGAACGCCAGGTCCTGCTCGAAGACCTGCGCCAGGACCCAGACCGATGTCAGGTCGGCAAGCCGGTAGATCCTCTCCCCGGCCATGACCTTCTGGCCTGCCACGGCCATCTTCTCGACAACCACCCCGTCGGCCGGGGCGCGGAAGAGGTAGGTGCGCGAGGCCTTACCCGAATGGGCCAGCTCCGCGATGGCGTCACCGGGCAGGTCGAAGAGCTGCAGCCGGGCCTCGGCGGCGCGGGTGATCGGTCCACCTGAGGGACCCTCGGAGCCCAGGGCGACCAGGTAGTTCAGCTCGGCGTTGTACAGATCCGGGGAGTAGATTTCGAAGAGGGGCTGGCCCGTCCTGACGGCCGCTCCGGTTGCGCTGACGAAGAGCTTCTCGATCCAGCCCTCGTACTTGGTCGTGATGTCGCGCAGCCCCCGCTCGTTGTAGGCGACCGACCCGACCGTCCGAAACTCGCGAACGACGGGGCCCCGGGTCACGATGGCCGTCTTCAGATTCATGCGCTGGATCGTGGCCGGGTCGATGTGGATCGCCGAGGCGGACGCCCCGCCCTGGCCGAGGCCGTCGCGGATGGGGGTGAGGGCCATGCCGCAGATCGGGCAGAAGCCGGGCTCGGTCTTGATAATCTGCGGATGCATGCCGCAGGTATAGAGGGTCTGCTCCGCGGCGCGGAGGGTGGGGGCGAGCAGGCCCACAACGAGGGCCGCGACCCAGGGCAGGGCGGGCCGTCGGAAAAGAGCGAGGGAGTTCATGGACGGGAAGGGGCTTGTGAGCGATCGGAGTCAGTCTCGGAAATCAGCGGCGAGCCGGACGGGGCGTCGTCTGCCATCATCAGGGCGAGCTCGGTCGCCGCCTCTTCCCGGTCCCGCAGGGCGGCCGCCCGTTCCAGGCGCATGGCCAGGGCCATCAGGCGCGCCTCCGCGATTGCCCTCGGGCCCGCCAGGCCTGACTGGTAGGCGGCCTCGGCGGTCGCGGCTATCCGCTCGGAGCTTGGAAGGGCTGTCCCGTCGATGTAGGCGATCATCCGGTCGGACTCGCGCACCATGGCGAGCATGCGGGCAAGCTGGGCCGCCATGGCGAGCTGTTCGGCGCCCACCCGGGCGGTGGCGGCGTCCCGGCGCGCCTCCGAGGCTGCGACCAGGGAGGCGATCTTCTCCCGCCAGACGGGCAGGGTGACCGAGGCCGTGGGACGGATCATCAGCGGGTTGGCCCTCAGGTCCGCCATGAGCCCGGCCGAGGCGTCGGGCGTGCCCGCAGTGCGCGCGACGGCGACCGAGGCCAAGGCCATGTCCACCATGGCCTGCATCCGGGCCAGATCCGCGTTGGACGAGCGGATCCGCTCCCACATTTCCTCCTCCGCAGGCAGCGCGGTGGTGACCAAGCGGGGTTCTGGCCAGGCCGGATCGGGGTCGGTCGGGAGGAGCCCGAGGGAGGCCTTGAAAACGGAACGGGCGGAGGCGAGCCGGTCGCGCAGTGCGTCCAATTCAGAGAGGACGCGGGCCGCCTCGTTGGCAAGCCGGACCTGCACTTCCAGAGTTCCCATTCCCTTGCCTGTCGTGTACTCGGCCTGGGCGAGCGCGCTCCCCTGCTCGAGCGCGCGCCGGGAGTCCTCCTTGAGGTCGAGGGCCGCCCGGAGGTAGGCGAGTTCGATCCAGCTTTTGCGGACCTCGGAGGCGACCCGGAAGACCGCGCCCGCATAGGTCCGATAGGCGACCTGGCTGGCGGCGGTCGCCTCGCCGGCCATCGCCGAACGCTTCCTGCCCGCCATCAGGTCGAACATCACTCCGGGCATGAGGGTCATCAGCGTGCTGCTGATGTCGGCCTCGAACGTGAGCCTGGGGTCGGGCAGGGCCCGGCTCGAAGCGATCGCCCCGACCGCGGCCCGCCAGTCCTGGTAACTGGCGAAGACGGCCGGGTGGTTCACGACCGCATACCGGGCAAAGTCGGCCAGCGGGGAGTCCGCCGTCGGCACAGTCGCGGGGACCCTCGGCCCGGGGGGCCCGAGCTGGCTTCCGACCTGGGACACCTGCTCCCATGCCTTCGTCTCGCCGGTCTGCGCCGGGACGCAGCCGGCCAGCAGCAGGGCCGCTCCCAGGGCAAGCGAAGCCAGGGGCCTCGAGCAGGTCATCGGCGGATCAGGGCGACTTGGCCGCAGCGGCCGCCTCGTCGAGCTTCTTCAGGTATTTCGCGGGGTCCTTCTTGAAGCGGGCGACGCACTTCGAGCAGCACAGCTTCACAAGCCGGTCGGGTTTCCCCTCCTGGTGGTAGACATAGTCGACCGTGTCCCCCATGTCCCCGCCGAGTTCCTCGCCGGAGACGACGCAGGTCTTGAGCGGGTAGTCGGCCTTGGTCTTCGAATCTTTCTGGGCCCCGTCGGGGCACGATGCGGGCATCGCGCAGGAGTCGCTGGCTGCGGACACATAGGGGACGGATGCGATGAGGGCGGTGGCTAGGATCAGTGTCTTCATGGTATTCATTGAGTTATGGATAAAGAGATGTGATCCGGCCCGGGTGCACTCCTGGGGCGCTCGTCTTCTGGATTGGCTCGGATCGCTTCATGGCTTTCACCCCGTACACCGCCCGGGCCGCAATCCCTCACAAAATCTGCCCCCGCGTCGGACCCTCGATCAAGGGAGGGCCCGGGCCGTCTCCCGGCGCCCGCCGCCTCAGGAGCCTTGAGGGATTCGGGCCGCTGTGGTGTATAATAGGGCAAATCAGACCATGGAACCCTCCCAAGACACCCTTTCTGCCGCGCTTGGCCGCTGGAAGGTGACCCCCGCGGCCCGCGGGGATTTCCGCAGCGCCGTCTGGCAGCGCATTCGCAAGAGCGACCAGCAGACCTGGCCTGTGTACCTGCGCTCCCATGCGGGCGCGTGGGCGCTCCTGGGCGTGGTCATTTTGGGCGCCGCAGCCTACACAGGCCGCGCCGCCGCCCAGGCCCGAGTCCGGGCCGACCGCGAGATGATGGTGGTGTCCTATCTGGTGGATCTCGACCCCAGGGCCCAGGCCGTCCTGAAGCCGTAGCCCCCCATGAAGTACCTGCTCGCCACCTTGGGGACCCTGCTCGCCGCGGCGGTGGCGATCGGCGGGGCATGCTACTGGTTCAACTGCGAGCCGGCCCTTCACGCCGCGGTGAGGAAGGGCGACGCCCTGGAGTGGATCCGGGCCGACTTCCATCCCAGCGACCAGCAGTTTGCCGCGATCGTCAGGCTCCACGAAAGCTACTCGGAGACCTGCGCCGAGCACTGCCGGCTGATCCGCGAGGCGGGCGATGAGAGGGAGGTGCTGGTCGCCCGGGGCGCAACCCCGGCCGAGATCCGCGCGGCCGACGACAAGGTGCGGCAGCTGCGCAGCGCCTGCGAGAGCGCGATCACCGGCCATGTGCGCCAGGTCGCGGCGCTGATGCCCCCCGAAGACGGGAGGCGCTACCTGGCGCTGGTCCTCCCGAAGATCGCCAGCTTCGACCACCAGGCTGCGCCCGACCTTCATCTCGACCACGGCCGCTGACCCATGGAACCGAACCCGGGCGGCGGACCGAGCGATGAGGAGCTGATGGCCCGCCTGCTTCTCGGAGAGGATGCCGCGCTGGCTCCCCTCATGGAGCGCTGGGAGGTGCCCGTGAAGCGGTTCATCTTCCGGATTGTCGGCAACGCGGCCGAGTCCGAGGACCTCGCCCAGGAGGTGTTCGTGCGCGTCTACCGCAAGAGGGCCCTCTACCGGCCCGGGGCGAAGTTCTCGACGTGGTGCTTCTCCATCGCGGCGAACCAGGCGAGGAATCGTCTGCGGTGGTGGCGGCGGCGGCCGGCGCTCTCGCTGGATGCCTGGGCGCAGTCCGGCGGGGACTCCGCGGACGAATCCGGGCCCGGCTCCGCGCCGTCCGCTCAGGCGGTGCGCGGCGAGCAGGTCGCCGCTGTCCGTGGGGCCGTGGCGGCCCTTCCCCTGGACCTGAGGACGGCGCTCGTTCTTTTCGAGTACGAGGGGCAGTCCATGGCCGACATCGCGGAGGAACTCGGCTGCACTGTGAAGGCAATCGAAAGCCGCCTGTCCCGGGCGAGGGCCCGGCTGAAGGGCGCGCTCAGGGGCGTCCTTTAGGCCCGAGGCGGCGCGGCCCCTACAGGGGCGGCGCGCCGGACTCAGGCGATAGAACCGGGTCGTCTTCGGTCCACAGCCTGCGGTCCGGTCCGGCCGAGCGGATTTCCATCTGGGAGCCGGACAGCTGGTGGAAGAAAAAGGGCGTTCCCCAGCGGTCGCACAGCTCCCCCGTGGCGCTGATCGCCGGGTGGCCGGGGGAAATGAAAGAATACGCGGCTGGGTTTCGGCCCGCCAGGGCGGCCGTGACCTCCCGGTTGTCTCCGACGGGGTTCGAGCCCCGGGTGGAGCTGCGGTATTGGCGGAAGATCTCGTCGAGGGTCCTCAGGTCCTCCTTGATGTCCCCGTCGGGGGCGTTCAGTCGGTCGGCCAGGTGCGACGGCTCCTCGGCGGGATGGGCGCGGACTGCGGCCCCGGCCGGCCCCGAGGTGCCTGCGGAGGGCCTGATTTGCTGGGGGGCGCGGTTCGCGGCTTGCTTGCGGCCCCCTCCCGCCTGCCCCGCCCAGTCCAGGTAGCACAGGACCGCCAGCGCTGCCGCGACGGCCAGGGCTACGGTTGCTGTCCTTCGTTTCACGCGCTCCGTGGTCGGCTGGGCCCGCTCATCCGGCCGCCATGAAGCCCAGGTCAGACGTGGCGAAGCGGCCGACGTTCGGAAAGACCGTCGGCAGGTTTGTCGCGCTCACGCCAAACCAGCTCGCCAGGGTCGCCGCGTACTGGTCGACGCTCGTTGAGGGGATCCATCGGCCACGGCCCGTGTCGTCCGGGCCGCCGATCTGCAGGGAGGAGACCTTGCCGTAGAGGTCCCCGCCGTTGACGGCCCCGCCGAGGATCATGTGGTTGCTGCCCCATCCGTGGTCGGCCCCGTTGCCGTTCGTGTTGTACGTGCGGCTGAAGTCGGAGGCCGTGAAGGCCGTGACCTGGTTGGAGACCCCGAGCTCTACCGTGGCGCTATAGAAGGCGTTCAGGGCCTGGCTCACCTGGGTCAGCAGCGGCCCCTGCGTGGCCAATTCGACCGTGTGCGTGTCGAAGCCCCCGAGGCTTGCGAAGAAGATCTGGCGCTTGAGGCCCAGCTGGGGGGCGGCGGAGATCAGCTTGGCGATCATCGAAAGCTGCGTACCGAGGGTGGTCGTCGGGAAGGTGGTCTTCAGCGCCACCGCCCCGGTCAGAAGCGAGGTCAGCAGGGTCGCGTCGGCGATCGCCGACTTGGTCGTGTTTGCGAAGGCTGCCTGGAAGAGGTTCTGCTCGGTCTGGCTCAATAGGTCGAGCTGCGCCCCGTACCGCACGGGGTTGATCGTGCCGCCCGTGGCCCCGGTGAGGGTCACGGCCCCCGAGGGGCTCACCGCGTACTCCGAGACGGTGTTTCCGACCTGGAAGGAGTTCTGGCCGGCGACGCTAATCGACATCGAGATCGTCGAGTTCGTGTTCAGGGCGTCGATCAGGTCCGCAAGGCGGCCTCCCCAGCCCGTCTGGAAGGGCCGGTCCGACAGGCTGCTCTGCCACTGCGTCTGCTGGTCGGCGTGGGAGAACAGCTGGGGCGGGAGCGAGGCCGTCCCCGAAAGGTACTGGGAGAGGGTGGTCGGGCGCAGCAGGGTGCCCGTGTTGGCGAGGACCGCGAGCTTGCCCTGGGCGAACAGGGCCTGCAGTTCGGTGAGTGAGGGGTGCAGCCCGAACTGGCGGCCGTCGTTGTAGCTTTTTGGCGAGATAGAGAGGATGTTCGCCTGAGGTATCGCAAGGGCGGTCCGCTGCGCCGCATAGGTTGCGTAGCTCGAGTTGTCCGTGGGGATGAGGACATTGTTCGCGTCGTTTCCTCCGTAGAGGAAGACGCACACGAGGGCCTTGTAGCTTGCGCTCGAGCCGGCGAGCGCCGCCGAATCACCCGCCACCGCGCCTATCATGCGCAGCTGGGCCAGGGCGGAAAGGACGCCGGTTGCGCCCACGGCGGCACAGGCATTCCCGATGAACTTGCGGCGGGTGAGGTCCTGGGGGGTGAGCATGGGGAAACTCGCTCCTAGCGTTGGATTGCCCCGTCGGGCGAGGTGACGACCAGTTCGAGGGCGGCCCGGGCCCTGTCCAGCGCCTGCGCCGAGGAGGGTAGGGAGGTGAGGGCGGAGAGGATCCGCTGGCTTGCGGCCGTGGAGAGGTTCCCGCCGCACAGGAGCAGGTTCAGGTTGGCAACCATGGCCGCGTTATTGGAGGCTGAGGTGAGGGCCGACAGGTCGAGGACCAGGGTCGCCGCCGCGGGGGTTGCCGAGGTGTAGATGGCGTTGTAGTAGGCGTTGGGGACGGTGATCGCAGTCGTCGCCGTTGTGATCTGGAACTCGGGGGCGCTGAGCCCGGCCTCCGCCATGGAGCCCGGGGGAACGTAGGCGGGCAGGAAGAAATTGAACACCGTCGGCGAGCGCAGCGCCGCCTGCCCGAGGCTGGTCTCGGGGTTCGGGATGTAGTAGCGCCCGTTCTGGGCGGAGGCGTTGAAGGCCCGGTACAGGGCAGTCTGCCGCAGCAGCGGCTCCTTCAGTCTCCCGTAGCCGGCGTCCGAGATGACGGCGCTCGAGCGGGCCTCGTAGTCGAGCAGGATCGCCCGGACGACGGCGGCCAGGTTTCCCCGGGTCCCGGTCCCGTCATTGGCGAAGACCTGGGAGACCCGGTAGATGTAGCCGGAGCTCGGATTGCTCGTGACCAGGCGCTGGATCAGCTCCCGGCTGATGAACGGCCCCGTGTTGGGATGGTTGGCCAGGGTGTCCAGGAGGATCTTCAAATCCGCGGCCCCGCCCTCGTTCGCGGGAACCGTCACGCCGCCCACGATCGTCTTGAGGGTGTTGTCGTGGAAGGAGGGAAACACCTGCATCGGATTGTACCAGTCGGCGGTGCCTCCAGTGAAGCTGGGGCTCGCCAGCGTCGAGTGATAGGACCAGCCGGTGAGGACGTTGGCCGTCTGGATGATCGTGGCGTTCGTGTAGGTCGCAATCGGCTGCCCGGTCTGGTCGAGCTTGAGGCTCCCGTCGGGATTGAGCTGGTTAAGGCCGATCGTGAAAAGCTGCATCAGTTCGCGTGCGTAGTTCTCGTCAGCGCTTGTCCCCTTGGCTGCGTTAGCCGGGGCGTTGCGCAGCATGTTCAGGTAGTTGCCCATCACGGGGCTGAGCGTCACGTCCTCGATCAGCTGCCGGAAGTTGCCGAAGGCGTCCGCAGCCAGCATGTCGTAGTAGTTGGCCAGAGCCTCGGGCTGTTGCGCCAGGCTCGAGGCCGCGTCCGAGACGACGAGGATCTCGCTCAAGGCGAAGGCGACGCGCTGGCGGAGCTGGTCGGGGGCGGTGACCGCGGCTTTCCACCAGGCCTGCTGGCGGTTGGCCTGGACGATCGCGTAGGTGCCTGTGTTGGGGAAGGCCGCCGCGTCGGCCCGGGTTGCGGCAAGGTGCGAGGTCGGGGTGAGCGCCATCTGGCTGGCGATCCACGCCGGGTAGCCCTGGGCGGTGACCGTAGCGATGTCGGCCCTCGTCGGCCCGAAGGTCGCCTGGGTGAGGAACCGAGCGGCGTCGGCCTGGGTGGGCTTGCTCAGGTCGATTGCCGGCGGGGCGGCCGGCGCGCTGAAGGTCTGCGAGCCGGACTGCTGGACAAACTGGCCGGTCAGCTCCCCTGTGGGGTAGTTGAGGCTGCCGATCTCCACAAAGACGTTTCCGGACTTGAGCGCCGAGACCAGATCCGCGGTCGAGTAGGTCCCGACCGCGGTGAAGCTCCAGGATTGCTCCACGACCTGGCCCGGGTAATCGAGGGTCAGGACGAAGTTGGAGCTGCTTCCGGGCGGGCCGACCGTGAGGTGCGGCACCTGCTCGGCGGAACTCAGCCCGCTGAAAGACACGTTGATCACGGCCGACGACCCGTCTGAGGCGAGCGCGATCGTCGCCGTCCCCGATCCGGTCGTCCCGGCAGCCCCGCTCGCCGGGACCAGGTTGGTGACGTAGAGGGTCGGCGCGAGATTGGCGATCGTGACGGTCGCACGGGCTGCGCCGGTGGCGTAACCGGCGCCGGGGGAGAGCGTCACCACGACAGTCGCCGAGGCCGCCGACAGCGTGGTGCCGGGGGCCACCGCGATCGCCGCCGAAGCGGAGCCGGCGGGAACCGTGATCGATCCCGTCAGGGCCGCGTAATCCCGGCCCGCGACGGCCGTCCCTGCGACCGTGTAAGAGACGGTGAGCGGGTAGCTGGTGTCCCCGGTGCGGCTTACCGTGAACGCCCCGGAGGTGCCGGCTGTGTTGGCGCTGGCGGTGGTGGCGGCGATGGAGACGGTGGGGGCGGAGGTACCCGAGGGCGTGATGTCGTAAACCTCAACGAGCGCCACGCCGGTCGCCGTGCCGACTCCGCTCACCTGGATCGAGTAGCTGCCCGGCGAAACGACCGCGATCAGGGCAGAGTCGGCGCTGGCGGCCGGCAGCGGGAAGGCGTAGGCCTGCGCGAAGGCGGCGCTCAGCGCGGCGGGACTCGTGGCGTTGGTGCCAACGGGGGTGCCCCAATTGTCGTTCGCCGCGACTGCCGCACCGGCCGAGTTAAGGAGCACGAGCGACGGGTCGGACAGGGCCCCGGGAACCCCGTAGGTTGTCCCCAGGGTGGGGCCGACCGCTCGGATCAGGAGCGTCCGGGCCCCGCTCCCCGGGGAGATGACGAACCCCGTCGTGGCAATGCTGGATCCCGAGCCGATCTGCAGGCGGGTCGAGAGGTTCACCAGCCGCGAGGTCGCATCGGTGGGCCCGACCTCGTAGACCTCAACCAGTGCTGTCCCGCTCGTTGCGCCCACCCCCGACACCTGCGCCACGTAGGTGCCGTTTGCGGGCAGGGTGGCGACCATCGCGCAGTCGGCCGAGCCGCTCGAGAGGGAGAAGGCGCTCACCTGGTTGAAGACCGATGTCGTGGCGGCCCGCACCGTCGCGTGGGAGGCGTACGGCCCGGCTACGGGTGTGGCGCTCCAGCCGGTGTTGGTCGCGATCACCCCGGAGCTGTCGGAGAGGGTGAGCTGGGGCCGGGCCAGCGCGCCGCCGACGCCGTAGGAGGTGAGCGCCGGGCCGACCGCCCGGATGAGGACCGTCTGCCCGGATCCGGGCCCGACCACGAAACCGGCGATCATGACGTTTGCGCCGGTGCCGACCTGCCCCCGGGTCGACAGGTTCGCAACCCGCGGAGTCTGGGCCGACAGCGATGCAGCGGACAGCGCTGCGCCCGCAAGCGCGCTCAAGACCCAGCTCGGCAGGCGGCTCATCCCCATCAGACGCCCGAGAGTCGGCATAGGTGACATCGTAGGTACACAGTTTAGCACAAGGGCCGCAGTTCGCCATTTGTCAGAATTTAGGCGTGCATTATCAAGAGTTTATGGCAAAACAACCCCTCCCATGAGTGCGGCCGCTCACCCCGCCGTTGCAGCACGACTCAAGCATCCTCCCGGCTTCCGCCCGCGCCGCGGGCTCAATTGGGGTGTGGTCGGGCTGCTCTACACCTCGTTCTACCTGTGCCGGTACAATCTGGCGTACGCCAACAAGGCGATCTGCGACGAGTTTGGGTTCTCCAAGTCGGACATCAGCAGCGTCATCTCGACCGCGCTTGTGGCCTACGCGGTGGGCCAGGTGGTTAACGGCCTGCTAACCGACCGGCTCGGGGGAAAGCGGGCGATGCTGATCGGGGCGGCCGGCACGGTCTCGATGAACCTCTTGTTCGGCGTGGCCTCCTTCTGGAGCCTGCTGTCGCTCTTTGTCGTCATCCGCGGGATCGACGGCTTCATGCAGTCGTTCGGGGCCCCCGGCTTCATCAAGATCAACGCTTCCTGGTTCGGTCAGACCGAGCGGGGGACCTTCGCGGGGGTCTTCGGCATGATGATCAACCTGGGGCGGGTCGTGATCAACCGGCTCGGCCCGGCGCTCCTGGCAGGATTCGTGTTCCTGGGGCTGTGGAACATCCCGCCGCTTCACTGGAGGTGGCTGTTCTGGATTCCGGCCGCCGTGACCACGGTCGTCGCGCTCGCGCTCGCCGTGATCGCCAAGGACACGCCCGAGGAGGCGGGTTTCTCGGGGGTGTTCGCCGGAGAGGCAGACCACTCCGACCCGGATGCCCGGGCCAACCTGCGCACGGTCTTCTTCCAGGTCGTCTCCAACCCGGTCGTCTGGGTTATCGGCGTCGCCTACGGCTGCACCGGAGCCGTCCGCCAGTGCATCGACCAGTGGTTTCCCCGCTACCTTCAGGAGGTCGGGCACCTCGACATGACCTCCTCCCTCTTCCAGTGGACCGGCTTCCTGATCCCGGTCGTCGCCTCAGCCGGTTCGCTCCTGTCCGGCATCATCTCCGACCGCCTGTTTCAGGGCCGCCGGGCCCCCGTGGCGATGGGCATCTATTTTATCCAGGTCATCGTGACTCTGGTCGCCGCCCAGGCGCATTCCCTCGGGGCGGTCATCGCGGCGTTCGTGACGATCGCCTTCACGGTCAACTCCACCCACTCGCTGCTCGGGCCGGCCGCGGCGATGGACATCGGAGGCCGCAAGATGGCGGCCTTCGCCTCGGGGGTCATCGACTCCCTGCAGTACCTAGGGGCGGCCCTGGCCCTGTGGATCCTGGGCTGGCTCCTCGACAAGAGCTGGGACTACTACTTCTACTTCATGGTCCCATTCGGGATCCTGGGCGGAATCCTCATGTGGGCGATCGCCGACCGCACCAGCCTCAAGAAGGGCGAGGGCGGGAAGGCGAAGGGCGCCCCCGCAGGGCCCTAAGCCAGGTCGTAGAAGGCGGTGCCCTCTCCGGCGCCGACGATCGAGAATTCGCAGCTTAGCCCTGCCCGCACCCGAGCGATCGCGGCCTCAACCGCCGCTGGTGAGTTGCAGTCCCGGGATAGGTGGGTGAAGTAGACCCGCCGCCAGCGGGGGCTTGCGATGCTGGCGAGCAGTTCGCAGGCGGCCTCGTTCGACAGGTGCCCATGGCGGCCGCTGATCCGCTGCTTGAGCGGCCAGGGGCGGCGGGGGTCGGCCTCGAGAAGCCGGGGGCAATGGTTCGCCTCGACGACGACGACATCGCTGTCACGCAGGTGCTCGCGAACGTTCGCCGGGACGTGCCCCAGGTCGGTGAGCCAGGCCAGGCCGCGCCTCGGGCAGAACAGGTCGTCCCCGGAGCCGGCGGCGAAGTGGAAGCCGACCGGGTCCCGCGCGTCATGGGGAACGGAGAAAGTCCGGATTTCCAGGTCCTTGAATTGGAAGCGCGAGCCGGTCTCGAAAATCTGCCAGGAGGGCTCATGCCCCAGTCCCTCCTGGACGGCCTTGGCAGTCGCGGAGTTGGCGAACAGCTTGATATGGGGGTGGCGCTTGAGCCCCTCAATACCGGCCGCGTGGTCGCCGTGCTCGTGGGTGAGGAACACGGCGTCTACGCGCTCGAGGGACTCGCCGTGCGCCGCGAGCAGCCGCTCAAGCTTCCGGGCCGAAAAGCCCGCGTCGATCAGGACCCGCGCCCCCGCGGTCACGATCAGGGCGCTGTTGCCCGAGCTGCCGCTGCCGAGAATGCAAAAGCGCATCGCCATGGAGTCTTACTGCAAAGCGACGCGGGGTCAGAGGTGCAACCGAATTAGCGACACTTTCCACCAAACGCGCGCCTCCCGGGTTTGACCCGGACCGAAACTGTGCTAAGGCTTTCGGTTCCATGCCGAAACGCAGACCAGTTGCAAAGCGCGCAGCCGCTGCCGCCCCGGGGGGTCCGGGGCCGGTCCGCGTGACTCGGCGGGTGCACTTCAACGCGGCCCACCGGCTCTACAACCCGGCCTTCGGAAAGGACTGGAACCGGCGTCAGTACGGGCCCTGCGCCAACCCCAACTCGCACGGCCACAACTACGTGGTGGAGGTCACCGTCAGCGGGAGGCCGGACCCGGACAGCGGGTTCACGTTCGACCTGGGAAAATTGAAGCGGATCCTCCAGCGGTCGGTCGTGGATCCCTGCGACCACCGCAACCTCAACGAGGACGTGCCCTTTCTCAAGGGTGTGATCCCGACGGCCGAGAACCTCGCTGTGGCCTTCTGGGCGGAGATCGCCCCGCGCATCCGCACCGGCAGGCTGCACTGCGTGAGGCTCTACGAGACCCCGCGCAATTTTGTCGAGTACTTCGGACCCGAAACCGACCCGGAATGACTAAGAAACGCACCCAGATGTACCTCCACCGCTCCGCGGACGGGGCGCCGCCCCGCGTCGCAAGGGGCTACGACCGCCGATTCCGGCCCTCCGCCGCGTACCGGGCGAGCCTGCCCGACATGATGGAGGCCCACCACGACGCCGTGCAGGGGGTCCATGTGCCCATCCAGCAGGTCGGCGTCTCCAATTTCAAGCTGCCACTGAAGTACCGCATGAAGAAGGGCGGCACGGTCACCCTGGAAACGAGCATCACGGGCACGGTGTCCCTGGAGGCGGAGCTGAAGGGGATCAACATGAGCCGGATCCTGCGGTCCTTCTACGACCACAAGGACGCGGTCATGACCGGGGAGAGGGTGGGGCGGATCCTCAAGAGCTACCTGCGCAACGTCAGCACCAAGGACGCGAGGCTGAAGCTGAGCTTCTCCTACCCCATGATCCAGGAGAGCCTGCGCAGCGGGCTGAAGGGCTACCAGTTCTACCCGGTCGCCTTCGAGGGGGTCATGACCCGCGAGGGCCGCTACCGCCGATTCATCCACTTCGACTTCGTGTACTCGTCGGCCTGCCCCTGCTCGGCAGAACTGGCCGAGCACGCCAGGGACCGCAGGAAGGTCTACGGGGTGCCTCACTCCCAACGCAGCAAGGCCCGCGTTATCCTCGAGGAGGCCGAGGGCAAGAAGATCTGGATCGAGGACGTGCAGGCCCACTGCCTAGCCGCGCTGAGGACCGAGACCCAGGTCATGGTCAAGCGCGAGGACGAGCAGGCCTTCGCCGAGCTGAACGGCGGGCACCTGAAGTTCGTTGAGGACGCGGCTAGGCTCTTGTACCGGCAGTTCGATCCGGATCGCCGGATCCGGGACTTCCAGATCGCCTGCTCGCACCTCGAGTCCCTGCACTCGCACGACGCCGTCAGCGTGATCTGCAAGGGCGTCCGGGGCGGCTTCGCGGCCGACTTCCAGGACTTCGGCTCGCTGGTCTGCTAGGGGGCCGCCCATGGAAACCCCCGCCGTCCTCATCACGGGAGCCTCCCGCGGGATCGGCGCCGCGATTGCACAGGCGTTCGCCCGCGAGGTGCCCGGCTGCCGGCTGGCCCTGGTGGCGCGGACGCGGGTCGACCTGGAGAAAGTCGCGCGGAGGTGCACCAAATTGGGGGCTCAGGCCCAGCTTTTCACCTGCGACGTTTCCGACGAGCGGTCGGTCGGCCGGATGGCGGCGGCCGTCCGCAAGCGCCTCCGCTTCGTCGACGTCCTGATCAACAACGCCGGGCAGTTCCGAGGGGCGCCCTTCGACAAGATGCCGGTCGCCGTGTTCGACCGGCTGGTGGCCGCGAACCTTCGGAGCGTGTTCCTCGTGACCCGGCAGTTCGCGCCCGCCATGGCCCGCCGCGGTCGGGGGGACATCTTCAACATGAGCTCGGTCGCCGGCCGCGGCGCCTACCCGGGAGGGGCCGCCTACTGCGCGGCCAAGTTCGGAGTTGCCGGGCTGTCCGCGGTCCTGCGCTCGGAGCTGAAGGGCAGGGGAGTGCGCGTGTGCTGCGTCTACCCGGGGGCGACCGCCTCGCCGTCCTGGAAGGGAAGCGGGGTTCCCGAGCTGCGGATGATGCCCGCAAGCGACGTCGCCCGGGCCTTTGTCGAGATCTACCGGATGAGCCGCCGCACCGTCGTCGAGGAGATCGTCCTCAGGCCCCAGCGGGGCGACGTCTAAGGGGGGGCTTTTGTTCTCGGTTGCCAAGGCCGCGGCGACTCCAAAGAGTTTCCCGAGAACCCCTACAGACCGGAGCATGTCATGAACCCCAACCACATTTGGAAATTCTACCGCACGGGCGGCCTGGACCAGGTCTCCCTGGAGACCGGCGCAGACCTGATGAGCCTGGATCAGCTCGACCAGAAGCTGTGGGTTGCGCTGAGTTGCCCGGTGAAGGGCCTTGAGCTGGACGAGAAGACCCTCGCTCTGATCGACACCGACCGGGACGGCCGGATCGGCGTGCCCGAGGTTCTCGAGGCGGTCCGGTGGGCCGGCTCCCGGCTGAACGACCCGGGCGACCTGCTCAACGGCTCGGAGGCGATGCCCCTTTCGGCGATCCAAACCGGGACCCCCGAGGGCAAGATCCTGCTCGGGGCGGCACGCCAGGTCCTCGGCGGAGGGCAGGCCCCGGCGATCTCGGTGGCCGAGGCCGCCGACACCGCGAAGATCTTCACCTCGAACCCCCTCAACGGGGACGGGGTCATCCCGCCCGAGGCTGCCGAGGACCCCGCGGTTCGCTCGGTGATTTTCGATATGATCGCCTGCGGGTGCGGGACCGCGCGCGCGTCCGGCATCCAGGGAGTGACGGCAGCGGCGATCGACGGGTTCTTCGCGGACCTTGCGGCCTATGTCGGCTTCTCCGAGAAGAAAGCGGCGCAGGGCACCGCGGTTCTTGGCGACGGCACGGACGCCGCGTACGCGGCGATCAAGGCTGTGCGCCCCAAGGTCGACGACTATTTCACCCGCTGCAGGCTGGTGGCCTTCGACGCTAGGTCGGCAGCGGCCGTAAACCGCAGCGAGGCCGAGTACCTTCCGCTCGCCCCGAAGGACCTGAAGCTCTCCGGCGAGGAGTTCGCCGGCTTTCCGCTGGCCCGGGTTGAGGCGGGGCGGCCCCTGCCGCTCGGTGAGGGAACGAACCCCGCCTGGGCCACCGCCCTTGCCGTGCTGCGCGAGAAGGCGGTCGCCCCGGTCTGGGGCGAGGCGAAGGCCCGCCTCACGCTTGAGGAGTGGGAGCAGCTCAAGACGAGGTTCGCCGCCTACGAGGCCGCCCTTGAGGGAGAGGCCGGCCGCTCGGTGGGCAAACTCGGGCCTGCCCGGATCAAAGAGATCCTCGCCGGCCCCGCCCGCGGCGCCCTGGCCGGGCTGGTCGCCCGGGACAAGGAACTCGAGCCCGAGTTCAAGGCCGTGAGCGACGTCGAGCGGCTCGTCCGGTACCGCCGGGACTTGAGGAGCCTCCTGCACAATTTCGTCAACTTCGGGGACTTCTACTCCCGCGACCGATACGCGGCCTTCCAGGCGGGAACCCTCTTCCTGGACAACCGCTCGACCGAGCTGTGCCTGAAGGTCGACGGGGTGAGCCCGCTGGCGGCCATGAGTCAGATGTACATCGTGTACTGCTCGTGCACCCGGGCCGGCGGCGGCGGCTCGATGACGATCGCGGCCTGCTTCACGCAGGGCCACGGCGACTACCTGTTCGTCGGGCGAAACGGTGCCTTCTACGACCGGCGGGGCCGCCTGTGGTACGCGGTCGTGACCAGCATCGTCGACAACCCGATCAGCATCCGCCAGGCCTTCTGGGCCCCCTACAAGAAGTTCATCCGCTTCATCGAGCAGCAGATTGCCAAGAGGGCCGCCGAGGCCGACGCCGAGGCGAGCAACCGGCTCGCCCTAGCGGCGGAGACCGTGGCCGCGTCCGAAAAAACGAAGCCAGCCGAGCCGAAGAAGTTCGACCTGGCGCTCATCACCGGGATCGGCGTCGCGATCGGGTCGATCGGCACGTTCTGCGCGGCGGTCTTTGCGAAGTTCATCGACCTGCCGACCTGGCAGCTGCCGCTGGTGCTTCTGGGGCTGATGCTGGTGATCTCGCTTCCCTCGATGCTGATCGCCGCCCTGAAGCTGCGCCAGCGCACCCTTGGGCCCATTCTCGAGGGGAACGGCTGGGCGATCAACGGCCACGTGAAGATCAATATTCCCTTCGGGGCGGTGCTCACCGACTTGGCCGTGCTTCCCGCCGGGGCCAAGCGCTCACTGGAGGACCCCTACGAGGACAAGACTGCGGCCCGCAGGCGCCGCAGGACCCTAATTGTCCTGGTGATCCTTGTTGTCGCGGCGGCCGCGACCCTCGCTGACCGGAGCCGCCGGGGTCGCTACTTCTGGCAGCAACCCCCGCCGCCGCCTGCCGAATCCCAGGCGAAGTAAACCCGGGGAGCCTAGAACAGGCTGTTCTGGCTGCCGGAGGGCTTCAGCCCGACCGCGGCATAGCCGCGCGGGGTGAGGATCCTGCCCTGGGGGGTGCGCTGCAAGTAGCCCTCCTGGATCAGGAACGGCTCGTGCACCTCCTCGAGGGTCTCGGCCTCCTCGCCCACGGCGACCGCGATCGTGCTCATGCCGACCGGCCCCCCCTGGTAGTTCTCGGCCAGGGCACGCAGGACCCGCTTGTCCATCTCGTCTAGCCCCGCCGCGTCGATTTCCAGCAGCGCCAGGGCGTCCGAGGCGACCTTGCGCGTGATCCGGCCGCCGGCGCGCTCCTGCGCGTAGTCCCGGATGAAGTAGATCAAGTTGTTGGCCACCCGCGGCGTTCCCCGGGCCCGGGTCGCGACCTCGCGCTCGCCCGCCTCGTCAATCTCGGCCTTCAACAGCTTGCAGCTGCGGCGCACGATCCCGCAGAGGGTTTCCACGTCGTAGTAGTCGAGCCGGGTCTGCAGCGTGAAGCGCGACCTCAGCGGCGCGGTCAGCAGCCCGCTGCGCGTCGTCGCCCCGACGAGCGTGAACTTCGGGATCGACAGCCGCACGCTCCGCGCGTTCGGCCCCTGGTCGATCATGATGTCCAGCCGGAAGTCCTCCATCGCCGAGTAGAGGTACTCCTCGACGGTCTTCGGGATCCGGTGAATCTCGTCGATGAAGAGGATGTCGCCCTCCTCGAGATTGGTCAGCAGCCCCGCGAGGTCCCCCGCCTTCTCGATCACCGGCCCGGAGGTCACGCGCACGGCCTTGCCCAGCTCGTTTCCGAGGATGAAGGCCAGGGTTGTCTTCCCCAGACCCGGGGGCCCCGACAGGAGGATGTGGTTGAGGGCGTCCCCCCGCCGCTTGGCCGCGCCGACCATGACTTGGAGCCGCTCAATCGTCTTGGGCTGCCCGCTGAAGTCACTAAACGACAGCGGCCGCAGCTGGGTCTCGGCCGGGGTCTTGGGGGCGGTCAGAGTCGAGGTGATGTAGCTGACGCCCTTGTGGGGTTCTGGCGGCATGGGTGTTGGGTCTATTTCCAGTCCAGATCCGCCCCGAGGGAGCGCAGGTTTTCGACAAATCGGGGGTGGGCGCGCTGGATGATCTCGGCGTTGCGCACAACGCTGCGGCCGGGGATGGAGGCGGCGACCATGGTCAGGGCGACGGCGGCCCGGATCACGTAGGGGGAGTCGACCACCGCGGGCCGCAGGGGCCTGTTGCCGAAGACGATGATGCGGTGCGGGTCGCTCACGACGACATGGGCCCCGAATTTCGCCAGCTCCGGCATCCAGGAAAACCCGTTCTCGTAGACCTTGTTCCAGAAGTGGATCGTTCCCTCCGCCCGGGTGCTGAGCGCGATCAATAGCGGCAGCAGGTCCACCGAAAAGTATGGCCACGGGGCGGCCTCGATCTTGGGAAGGAGGTTGCGCGTGAGCGGCGGCTCGATCACCAGGCGCTGCGGGGCCCTTACGACCGCGGTGTCCCCCTCGTGCTCGATCGAAACCCCGAGCTTCCCAAAGGCGCGGGCGATCAGGTCGAAATGCTGGGGGAGAGACTTTTCCACGCGGACGCTGCCCCCGGTGATCGCCCCCAGGGCGAGGAAGGTCACGACCTCGTGGTAGTCGGTACTGATGTAGATCTCCGCCCCGTGGAGGCGCCCGACCCCGGTCACGACAATCCGGCTCGTCCCGATCCCGTCGATCTTAGCCCCCATGGCGACAAGGGCCGCGCAAAGGTCCTGAACGTGGGGCTCGCTCGCGGCGTTGATCAGAGTCGAGATGCCGGGGGCGAGGGCCGCCGCCATGGCGAAGTTCTCGGTGACGGTCACCGACATGTAGTCCATCCAGTACCGCCCGGCTTTGAAGCCGCCCGAGAGCGATATGGACAGGGGCTCGGCCGCCTCGACCGTGGCACCGAGCGCCCGCAGCACGTCCAGGTGTGGATCGATCTCGCGCACGCCGAGCGAGCACCCCTTTGCGGTCGACCGCGCGACGATCCGGCCCATCCGGTGGAGGAGGCTCGGGTACAGGAGGACCGTGGAGCGCATGTCCTGGGGAAGCTCGTCGTCGACCAGGCTCTTTTTGAAGCCTGAGTGGTCGATGCGCATCCGGCCGGAGGCGTGGTCCCAGTCGATCCTCGAGCCCTGGCGCCTCATGAAGGCCACCAATTTCTCCAGGTCGGTGATGTCGGGGACGTTGCGCAACAGGACGGGCTCGTCCGTCAGCAGCGTCGCACAGAGGATCGGCAGGACGGAATTCTTGTTTCCCGACGGGACGATTGTTCCCGACAGGGGCCTGCCGCCGTTGACAATAAGGTCAGCCATGAAAAAAAAGGCGCCCGCGCGGAGCGGACGCCTTGAAACTGCGCGCCGTGGGGCGCGATTTGGCAAGGATTAACTGCGGTTTCAGATGAAGCCGCCGCCTTGCTGGCCCTCGGGCCGGGGGCCGCCGCGGCTCCTGCCGCGACCGCCGCGATGTCGGTGGCGGCGCTGCTCGCCCTCGCGGTATGGACCTCGCTCGGGGTGGGCTTGGGAGCCGTCCTGAGGGGGGCGGGCGTCCTGCTGGCCCTCGGGGCGGGGGCCGTCAAAGCGGCCTCTGCCTCCCCGGTGGCGGCGGCTATGGCGGTGGCCATCGCGGTCGAACTCGCCGCCTCGCGGCGAGCCGCTCTCCGAGGAGTCCTTCTGGCCGCCGAACAGGCCCTTGAGCCAGGCGAAGAAGCCCTTCTTGGGCTTTGCCGCGGGCTCGTAGGAGCTCGGGCGGCCAGGCTCGCGCGGGCGCTGGAAGTCGGGCCTGAAGCTCGGCCTCCCGTCGCGCCGGTCGTCCCGGGGCTGCCGGGGCGGGTAGCCGCCGGCGGCCGGCTCGCGGCCTCCTGGGGCTGGCTTTTCCCAATGAAGCGCGGTGCGCCTCACCTCAGCGGGCGGCAGGATCTTGAGTTCGGCCTTTGGGGCGGGCTCCTCGGCGGGCGCAGGGGCCAGCGGAGCCGCGACGGGCTCAATCGGTGCCTGCTCGGCCGGGGCTTTCGGGGCCATGGCCTGCGGCTCGGGCGCTGGGGCCGGGGCAGCCTGGGGTTGCTCGACCGGGACCGCGACCTCAGGGGTGGGTTCCGCGGCGGGGGCGGTTGAATCGCCACCGAACGGGTTTTGGTATTCCTTCTTGTGGGTGATCAGCTGGACGGCTGTCGGTTGGTACTCGCCGGTACTAGCTTTGGCGGCGGGGGCCGCGGCTGCCGCGGCGCGCTTCCCGCGGGCAAGGCCGGAGCCGCGGGTGGCGCCGAACGTGCCGGCGGGAGCCGGCGTTGGCGCGCTGGGTTGGGTCTTTTCCGTCTTCGCCGAGCCTTCGGCGGGGGATTCGGCGGGGGATTCGGCGGGAGCCGCGGAATCACCGGACGGGTCTTGATCTGTCATTGTGTTGTTTTGCTTTCGCTGTTGGCGCTCACACCGCTTGGGTGCGGAGGGGGCGGCCTGTTATTTGGAAAGCCGGCGGAACGCGTTTCCCGCGCTCAAACGCCGGCTCAAGAGGTAAACGGTAGGCCAAACCGGGCCCGCGGCAACTGGAAAAGGGCCCGCGGCCCGGCCCCGGGTTGGACTTGCCAGGGTCGGCGGCAGCCAGCACCTTCGCCGCCATGGACAAACTTGAGGACATCTTCCGCATGCAGGACGCCCTGAACCGCAGGATCGGAGTCGTTCTTCCGCCCCCAACCGAAGAGGAGAAGGCCAAATGGGTCCTTAACTATACGCGGGCCATGCAGCAGGAGCTGGCAGAACTCGTGGACTCGGTCCCGTGGAAGTGGTGGGCCCGCTACCAAAAGTATGACGAGCAGAACGCGCGGGTAGAGGTGGTCGACCTGTTTCATTTTCTGGTCTCCCTGGCCCATGTCTTGGGCATGAGCGCCGACGATGTCTACCAGGCCTACCTGAAGAAAAACCAGGTCAACCATGAGCGGCAGGACAGCGGGTACGTGAAGAAGGACGACGGCGACTCGCGTCACATTTAGGCGGCGAGTCCGGCCCGCGCTGCCGGGCTTTTCTCCTCGCCACGGATGGGCCTGGCCCATATAAACCCGAATGAGGGGGCTCGCAATCGGGCGGGCCCGCTCACGAGTCCAACCCCGTCCCGAGAAGCGAACGAATTCCCGACTAAACCAGTCTAAAGAAAGGAGTCGTCTCCATGGCCTCGCACACCTACCTCGACAACGGCCTGTCGATGTTTCAGGCCCAGCTGCACACCCCCCAGCCGTCGGCTCCGGTGCAGACGGAGACCGACACCCACCCGTTTCTCACTCTGTCGCGCGAGGTCTGCGCGGGGGCGACAACGATCGGCCAGCTCCTCCTGCCGATGCTCAATGAGCAGCTAGGCAGGGAGGGCCAAAGCTGGATGTTCCTGGACAAGGACCTGCTGATCTTCGCTCTGACCTCGCACAACCTGCCCGAACGCCTGGCGCAGTTCCTGCCGGAGGACCGAATCTCGGAAATCAAGGGCGTGATCGGGGAACTCGTCGGCTTGCACCCGCCCCTGTGGGAACTCGAGAACCAGGTCACCGAGACCATCCGCCAGCTCTCGCGCTCGGGCCGGGTGATCTTCGCTGGCCGCGCGGCTCACTTGGTCACCTGGACGATGCCCGGCGGATTCCATGTCAGGCTCGTCGCGGGCAAGGAGACGCGGATCAAGCGCATGATGGGGGCCCAGCACTGTGAGCGCGATGCGGCCGAGCAGATGATTGAAAAGACCGACCTGGCTCGGCGGCGCTTTGTGAAGACATACTTTGGCGGCGATATCGACGACCCGCACACCTACGACCTGATCGTCAACACCGACCGGCTCTCGCCCGCGGCGGCAGCACGGATCGTGATGGCCGGGATGAAGCAGAAACTGGGGCGGGCCTGAGCCGGGACTATCCCCGGAACAGGACGCAGACCGGCTCCGGGATCTTTGCCTGGAAGCCGGCCGGATCGAGGGCGCCGGTCTCCTCCGCGACCCGGAAGGAGACGACATTGCCTGCGTCCCGGTTTGCGCACAACAGCCAACGTCCGTCCCGTGACAGGGCGAAATTCCTCGGGTGGCCCCCTCCCGACGGGACAAATCTGGCTGCGGCGAGCCCTCCGGTCGACGGATCCCGGCTGAACGTGGCGATACTGTCGTGGCCGCGGTTGGAGACGTACAGGTGGCGGCCCGAGGGGTGTATCCGGATCTCCGCCACGATGCTCTCGCCCCGGAATCCGGCCGGAAGTGTCGAGATCTTCTGCAGGAACTCCAGAGCGCCGGCGGACTCGTCCCAGGCCAGGGCGCAGACGGAGGAGTCGAGCTCGTTTGCCACGTACAGGAAGCGGCCGTCCCCGGAGAACGCGCTGTGGCGGGGCCCCGAACCGGGGGGAAACACGACCCTCGGGGTCGAGTGGGGTTCGAGCGAGCCCGAGCCCGGGTCGATCCGAAACAGCAACACGCGGTCAAGCCCCAGGTCGCAGACGATCGCGAAGCCGTTTCCGGGCGACACGGTGACGGAATGGGGATGGGGGCGGTCCTGGCGCGCTCGGTTGGGACCCAGGGGCCCGGTCGTCTTAAGTAGGGCGCTGCGGGCGGTTAGGGCGCCGTCCAGGCCCACCGTGTAGGCGCAGACGGCCCCGCCGTGGTAATCGGCGGCCAGGACCATCCGGCCGGTCGAATCGACTGCGACATGGGTCGTCCGCCCCGAGCCCGCGCCCATGCGGTTCAGGGGGCTCAGTCTTCCGGAGGCCGCCTCGAGTGCGAAGCCGCAGACAAATCCCCCGGGATCGGCCTCGGAGGCTCGGCTCGGCCCGCCCGCCGCGTACAGGACGCGGCCGCCTGGGGCCAGGGCGAGGAACGTGGGGTTTTCCGTTGCGGCCGCGAGCCGGGGTGCCGACAGGGAACCGATGGCCGGGTCCAGTTCAAGCTCGTAGATCCCGCGGGAGGCGCCGCCGGTCTGTGTCCCGATGTAGGCGAGCATGGGGCAAGGCGAGCACAACCGGGGCGCGGGGGCGAAGGTATTTCTTTCCGACTTGAGGCGAGCTTAGGGTTGCGGCCGGTCCGGGTCGCGCCATCTTTGGCCTCCCCCCCATGGCCAAACCGGAAGAACCCAAGATCATCTTCTCGATGATCGGCGTTTCGAAGAAGATCGAGCGAAAGGAAATCCTCAGGGACGTGTCCTTGTCGTTCTTTTACGGGGCCAAGATCGGGGTCCTGGGGCTGAACGGCTCGGGAAAGTCCTCGCTGCTGCGGATCCTGGCCGGCCGCGACACGGAGATCGACGGGCGGGTCCACTTCGAGCCGGGCTACTCGGTGGGGCTTCTGGAGCAGGAGCCCCGGCTGGAGCTGGGCAAGACTGTGCGGGCCTGCGTCGAGGAGGGAATCCGGCACCTGACCGACCTGACGGCGGCTTACGACGCGACCTGGGACGAGCTGAGCGCGGCCCAGGGGGAGCAGGCCAAGGAGCAGATCCTCGCCCGCCAGGGCGAGTTACAGGAGAAGATCGACTCCCTGGGGGCCTGGGACGCGGCGAGCAAGGTCGAGATGGCGATGGACGCCCTGCGCTGCCCGCCCGAGGACCGGGTGGTGGACCGGCTTTCCGGTGGGGAGCGCCGCCGGGTGGCGCTTGCCCGGCTGCTCCTCGAGGAGCCCTCGATCCTGCTCCTAGACGAACCGACGAACCACCTGGACGCCGAGAGCGTGCAGTGGCTCGAGCAGCATCTGGCGCGCTACGACGGGACCGTGATCGCGGTCACCCACGACCGCTACTTCCTGGACAACGTGGCCGGGTGGATCCTGGAGCTGGACCGGGGGCACGGGGTGCCCTGGAAGGGAAACTATTCGTCGTGGCTTGAACAGAAGCAGCTGCGCCGGCAGGTCGAGCAGCGCACCGAGGACCGCCGGCAGAAGGCGATGGCCCGGGAACTCGCCTGGATTCGGCAGTCGGCCCGCGCGAGGCAGGCCAAGTCCCAGGCGCGCATCACCGCCTACGAGGCGATGCTGCGGGCGGACCCTGCCGAGCAGGAGCGCGACTTCGAGATCGCCATCCCGCCCGGGCCCCGGCTGGGGACCCTGGTCGTCGAGGCGAAGAACCTGTCCAAGGCCTACGGGGACAACCTGCTTTTCGAGAACTTGAACTTCTCGCTCCCCCCGGGCGGGATCGTCGGGGTGATCGGCCCGAACGGGGCCGGCAAGACGACGCTGTTCCGCCTAATCACCGGCGAGGAGAAGGCGGACTCGGGCACTCTCAGAGTCGGCGATACCGTCCGGGTGGCGCACGTGGACCAGTCGCGCGAGTCCCTGCCGGACGCGTCCACCATCTTCGAGGCGGTGAGTGGCGGGGAGGAGATCCTCAAACTGGGCGGCCGCGAGGTGAACGCCCGGGCCTACTGCGCCCAGTTCGGCTTCACCGGGCCCGACCAGCAGAAGAAGGTCGGCGTCCTGTCCGGGGGCGAACGCAACCGGGTGCACCTGGCGCGGCTGCTGAGGAGCGGGGCGAACCTGATCCTGCTGGACGAGCCAACGAACGATCTGGACGTCGACTCGATCCGCGCGATCGAGGAGGCGCTCGGCTCCTTCGCCGGATGCGCGGTCGTGGTCTCCCACGACCGCTGGTTCCTGGACCGGGTTGCCACGCACATCCTGGCCTTCGAGGGGGACAGCTCGGTCGTCTGGTTTGCCGGGAACTACTCGGCCTACCAGGAGGACTACCACCGGCGAAGGGGCCGGGAGGCCGACAGGCCCCACCGGCTCAAGTACCGGAAGCTGTCCCGGGGATGACCCCCCGGGGCGGGCGGCTCTCGCTCGCCTGTCAGACCTTCGTTCCGATCAGGTCGTCAACCGAGTCGCTCTCGGCGCTCAGGTCGGCGAACAGCCACGATGACAGGTACCGCTCGGCCGAGGAGGGGATGATCACGACGATCTGCTTTCCCTTGTTCTCCGGACGCTTGGCGAGCTGAAGGGCGGCCCAAACGGCAGCCCCGGAGGAGATCCCGACCGGGATCCCGTCCAGCCGGCTCACCTGCTTGCTGACGGGGGCCGAGTCGTCCTCTTTGACCGCGATCACCTCGTCGTAGATCTTGGTGTTGAGCACGGCCGGCACGAAGCCAGCGCCCAGTCCGTGAAGCTTGTGGGGCCCGGGCTGGCCGCCGGAGAGGACCGGCGAGCCGGCGGGCTCGACGGCGATCACCTTGAGCGAGGGCTTGCGGGATTTGAGGACCTCACCGATCCCGGTGATTGTCCCGCCGGTGCCGATTCCGGACACGACGATGTCGACCTTGCCGTCGGTGTCGCGCCAGATCTCCTCGGCGGTCGTGCGGCGGTGGACGGCGGGGTTCGAGGGGTTGGAGAACTGCTGCAGGATAGCGCTGTTGGGAATCTTGGAGGCCAGTTCCTCGGCCTTGGCGATCGCCCCCTTCATTCCCTTGGGCCCCTCGGTCAGGACCACCCGGGCCCCGAGGACCTTGAGGATCTTGCGACGCTCGATCGTCATCGTCTCGGGCATCGTGAGGATAAGCCTGAGGCCCTTGGCGGCTGCGACGAAGGCCAGGGCGATGCCCGTGTTTCCGCTGGTGGGCTCGATCAGGACCGTGTCCTTGTTGATCTTCCCGCTCTTCAGGGCGTCGTCGATCATGGCGAAGCCGATCCGGTCCTTGACGCTGGACAGGGGGTTGAAGAACTCGAGCTTGAGGAGGATCTCTGCCTGGGCGCCGTGCGCGGCCGCGGTGCGGTTAAGGCGCACAAGCGGCGTGTTGCCGATAGTCTCGGTGATGTCGTTGTGGATTTTAGCCATAAAGGGTCCTTCTGGTGGGTTGATTTACTTCGAGTCGGTGCCCCAACGGCGCCGCAGGAGCCGCTCCCACGGCGCGAACAGCACCTTGTCCGCGATGAGCCCGATCGCAAGGAGCACGAGCATTATCCCGATCACCTGGTCCATCGCGTTCAACTCGCGCCCGTAATGCAGCAGGTGACCCAGCCCGAAGCCGCTCAGGATCGTCACGTAGATCTCGGCCGCCATAAGGGACCTCCAGGCGAACGCCCAGCCCTGCTTCATGCCGCCCACGATGAACGGGAGCGCGGCCGGCAGCATCACGTGCACCCACGTGTGCAGGCCCCGTGATCCCATGGTGCGGGCCGCCCTCGCGTAGATCGGCGGCACGTTGCGGATCCCGCTCTCGGTAGCGATGATGACCGACCAGACGGTTCCCATCACGACGACAAAGAACATGGCCGCCTCGGTCTGCCCGAACCACAACAGGGCGAGCGGAACCCAGCACACGCTGGGCAGGGCCTGCAGGCCCAGGGCGAGCAGCCCGAGGGTGTCCTGAAGGAGCCGGACTCGCGCGGTCAACAGGCCGAGCGGGAGCCCGATGGAAAGCCCCGCGGCGTATCCGATGGCCAGGCGCTTGAGGGTAACCAGCCCGGCCTCCAAAAGGGTGCCGTCGCGGACCGCCCCCAGCAGGTACAGCGCCACACTCCAGGGGCTGGGCAAAAGAACCGGCGACCAGATGCGCGCCCGGGCGACCAGGGCCCAGGCGGCGACCAGGGCGGCGAAGAAGATCAGGGCCTTCAGGGTCCGGCTCATGCGGGGCCCTCCGCGGTTGCGTCCCGCCCGTGGCTCCGGAGGGCGGCGGTGATCTCGGTGGCGTAGCGGGCAAGCTCGATACTGTTGATGTCCCGCGGGCGGGGAAGGTTGATCTGAAACTGCTCCCGGATCCGGCCGGGGTTGCGGGAAAACAGGATGACGCGGTCGCCGAGGCAGGCCGCCTCGCGGACATTGTGCGTGACGAAGACGATCGTCTTCTTGCGCTGCTGCCAGATGCGCTGCAGGTCCCCGTAAAGCTGCTCGCGGGTCAGGGCGTCCAGGGCGGCAAAAGGCTCGTCCATCAGCAAGACGCGGGGGTTCGGGGCGAGCGCCCGCGCGAGCGCCACCCTCTGCTTCATCCCGCCGGACAGCTCGTGCACGTAGGAGCGTGCGAACTTCTCCAGGCCGACCAGCCGCAGGTAGAAGTCGGCGACGTGCCGCCGCTCGTCGCGGGTGAGCCCGGGCTTGAGCCGGAGGCCGAACAGCACATTGCGGCGCACGTCGAGCCAGGGGAACAGCGCCGACTCCTGGAACATCACCATGCGATCCCGGCCCGGGGAGTTCACCGGGGAGCCGTCGGAGAGCACCTCGCCCTCGTCGGCTCGCTCGAGTCCGGCGATGATGTTGAGCAGCGTCGACTTTCCGCATCCGCTGGGCCCGACCAGGCACACGAACTCGCTCTCGCCGACCTCCAGGGAGACGCGGTCCAGGGCGTGGACCGGGTGGGCCCCCGAGGGGAAGTGCTTGCTCACCGCCCGAAGCGACAGCTTCGAGTGCAGCTCGGCCTGGTGCTCGATGGCGGCGGTCATGGGCGGCCGCTGAAGAGACGATCGAGCGGGATCGCGTCCCGCAAGAATCCTACCGCCTGGGCCTCGGAGACCAGTTCTGCAAAACCGGCCGGCGCCACGGCGTCGGTGAAGCGAAGCCGGCTCCAGGAGGCCTCGACCAGGCCGGGCGGAAGTTCGTGCCGCATCTCGGCCGAGAGCCCGCGGGTCACGAGGGCCCGGGCCTGCGCGGGGTTGGAGTTGATCCAGGCTGTCAGCTCGCGGTGGGCGCCAACAAAGGCCTTGGCCCGGGCGGGCTGGTCGCGCAGCAGGGCGACCGATGCGACGAGAATCGTTGTCACCGCGTCGCGCTGCTCCAGGAGCACCTTGGCGCCCGCCTCGCGCTCGAGGCGGCTCACCCAGGGCTCGACCGTCCACACCGCATCGATGTCCCCGCGCTGGAAGAGCGAGAGCTGGTCGGCGTTCGCGGTCGGGACCACCAGGACGTCCCCGCCGGTGAGGGTGACCCGCAGGCCGTTTCTCTTCAGCCAGGTGCGGGCGGCGACGTCCTGAGTGTTGCCCAGCTGCGGGGTCGCCAGGCGCCTGCCCCTCAGGTCGGAGGCGCCCGCGATGCGCCCGTCGCCCCGAACGACAAGGGCCGCTCCGCCCTCGGCCGAGCCGGCGAGGATGCGGACCTCATCCCCGTCCGAGCGGATGTAGGCGTTGAGGGCGGGATTGGGGCCCACGTACGTGAGGTCTATCGATCCGGCGAGCAGGGCCTCCATCGCGCTCGGGCCGGCGTTGAAGGCGTACCAGCTGACCCGAACCCGCGGCCCCAGCCGCTGCTCGAACCAGCCCCGGCCCTCGCGCGAGGTCTGGGCCCCGATCACCCCCTGGGCGTGGGTGACGTTCGGAAAGTAGCCGACCCTGAGCGGGCCCTCGCCGGCCCTGGCCGCGGACAGTCCCAGGAGAGCGAATGCGAGCCGGCGGATCATATCGCGTAATCGGCGAGCAGGTTGTGCACCACGCCCTCCTCGGCGGGGAAGGGGATGGCCCGGGTTGCACCCCGGGCGTGCTGGCGGGCGAGGCGGGCGGGCAGCCGGGTTTGCGGCTTTGCCGCGTCGGCCTCCGGCGAGAAGGGTAGGGGGATCGCGTCGCGCCACATCCGGCGCACCGCCACGGCCACCACGTCGGCCAGTGTGTAGCGGTCGAGGATCCCGGAAATCGCGTTTCGCACATCGAGCATCAGCATGCGCAGGCCGCAGTGGGCCTCGTCCGGGCAGGTGCACTTCTGGTAGGCGCTCATGCTCACGCAGCCTATCGGCGCCAGGGGCCCGTCGATCAGGCGGATGACCTCGCCGATTGTGATGTGGCTGGCGGGCCTTGCCAGGCGGTACCCGCCGAACTTCCCGCGGACGCTGGCCACCATTCCCGCCTCCTTCAGCTTTTGGAAGATCTGCTCAAGAAACTTGACGGGCAGCTGCTCGCTTTCGGCGATCTCGGAGACTTGCACGAGATTTCGGCGCGCCTCGGCGGCGAAACCCAAATTGATGAGCGAGCGGATCGCGTACTCGCCCTTTTTCGAAAGCTTCATACCTTTAGTGTTTAATGTACACTAAATAAGTATGACTTAGATTAAATCAAGTATTCTGTCTGTTTTAATACATTAAAAGCCTACAGAATAACGGAATAAAACCCTATCCATCCTGTCTGAAATCGGCGCTCTGGCGGACTTGCCTTCTCAGAAAAGACGAAAGATGCGGTTATGTCTAGAGCGCGAGCCGGAGCCCGTCATAGGAGAGGCTGACCCCCTGGGGCAGGTCCGCCTCGCCGCCGGCGTGGTCGGTGGCATGGGTGAGGTGGATCAGCCAGGTCTGCGGGGCGCCGATTTTCTGGGCCACCGAAACGGCCTCGCCGATCGTCAAGTGGGAGGGGTGCGGATCCGGGCGCAGCCCGTCGAGGACGACAGCGTTGGCGCCGCGGGCCAAGGCGACCGCCTCCTCGGGCACCTCCTTGCAGTCGGTGTAGTAGACAAACTTCCTGCCGCTGCTGCGTTCGGTGAACACGAGCCCGAGGGTGCTCGCATCCCCGTGGGGCAGGAGGGTGGAGCGGATCGTCCCCTGGGGAAGCTCCAGCTTCTCTGGCATGGGCTCCAGGCGAAACGCCGGGTAGCCCCGCACGACAGGCCGGTCCCGGATCGCGTACGGGTAGATTGCCGCGACCCGCCTGCGGCCCTCGGCTGTCGAGTAGACCGTCAGGGCCTCGCCCCCGCGCAGATCGCAGAAGCGCCGCAAATCGTCCATCCCGGCGATGTGGTCGGAGTGACCGTGGGTCAGGATGAACAGGTCCACCCGCTCGATCTTCTCCCTGACGCACTGCAGGCGCAGCTCCGGGGCAGCGTCCACCTGGACGTGCAGCCCGTCCATGACGACATGGATCGAGACCCGCGTGCGGCTGTTGCGGGGGTCGGTGGAGGTGCACACCGGGCACGGGCAGGCGATCATGGGGACCCCCTGCGAGGTTCCGGTGCCGAGGAAAACGACTTCCATGGCCGGAAGGATAAAAGAAAAAGGCGCTCCGTTGCCAGAGCGCCTTTGAACTTTTCCGTTTAGGCTAGGTCGCCGGACTCAGTAGTCCATGCCGCCGCCCGGGGGATGGGAAGGAGCCGACTCCTTCTTCTCCGGGATCTCAGTGACCATGCACTCGGTCGTCAGGAGCAACCCGGCGATTGACGCCGCGTTCTGCAGGGCGGTGCGGGTGACCTTGGTCGGGTCGACCACGCCGGCCTTAACCAGGTCCTCGAACTTGTCGGTGGACAGGTTGTAGCCGTAGTTGCCCTTGCTCTCGAGGACCTCCTTGACGATGACACCGCCGTCGATGCCCGCGTTCGTGCACAGCTGCTTGAGCGGATGCTCGATGGCGCGGCGCACGATCTGGGCGCCGATCTTCTCGTCGCCCTGGAGCGACAGGTTGTCCAGTGCCTTCGCGGTGCGCAGCAGGGCGACGCCGCCGCCGGCGACGATGCCCTCCTCGACTGCAGCGCGCGTGGCGTGCAGGGCGTCCTCGACCCGGGCCTTCTTCTCCTTCATCTCGGCCTCGGTTGCGGCGCCGACATTGATGACGGCCACACCGCCGGCGAGCTTGGCGAGGCGCTCTTGGAGCTTCTCGCGGTCGTAGTCGGAGGTGGTCTCCTCGATCTGGCGGCGGATCTGCTTGACCCGTCCCTGGATCTCGGAGGACTTGCCGCCGCCTTCGACGAGCGTGGTGTTCTCCTTGTCGACCGTGATGCGCTTGGCGCGCCCGAGGTCGCTGACCGTGACGTTCTCAAGCTTGACGCCGAGGTCTTCGGTCAGGCACCGGCCGCCGGTGAGGATCGCGATGTCCTCGAGCATGGCCTTGCGGCGGTCGCCGAAGCCAGGGGCCTTGACGGCGCACACATTGAGGGTGCCGCGGATCTTGTTGACGACCAGGGCCGCCAGGGCCTCGCCCTCGACTTCCTCGGCGATGACCAGCAGCGGCTTGCCGCTCTTGGCAATCGTCTGGAGCAGGGGCAGGAAGTCCTGCAGGCTCGAGATCTTCTTTTCGTGGATCAGCACATAGGCATCCTCGAGGATAGCCTCCATGCTCTCGGCATTGGTCGTGAAGTAGGGCGACAGGTAACCCTTGTCGAACTGCATGCCCTCGACGACGTCCAGGGTGGTCTCGATCGACTTGGCTTCCTCAACCGTGATCGTGCCGTCCTTGCCGACCTTGTCCATGGCGTCGGCAATGATGTTGCCGATCGTGTCGT
>CAIOZY010000008.1 GCA_903862935.1 uncultured Opitutaceae bacterium | reverse complement strand
TAGCGGATAATTGGGTAACACTTTTTTGTTGATGGAGACGGTGATCAGGCCCTGGCAGCGAAGCCAGGTTTCCGCGGCGTGGCGCCAGGCGGCGTTTAAGCTGCGGTGATCGATCTTCTCCAGTTGTTGGATCCTGTCCTTGGCTTGGATGCGTATCCACCCAAAAGTGGCCAGCCGGAGGCGCCGGTTGTACCGGTGCCTCGGCTGGTGTTGGTAAGCCTCGCAGGCGGTGTGCCCATGCAGGCTCCGGCGAGGCCGACAGTTGAGGGCGTGATGCACGGCGAGGAGGTAAGGCCGGATCTGCTTCGGCTGCCAGCGGATGGCCTGCGGCAGGCATTCCCCGAGGGCTGCCTTCATTTCGCGGATACCCTTTTCCACAGCGCCGTTGTATTTCGGATAGTAGGCCGGGCTGTTGAGCGGGATGACCCCGTGCTCGGCCAGCACGCGGTCGACGGCCGCATGGTTGAGCGGACTGCCGTTGTCGCGTTTCAGGAAGAGCGGTGCGCCGTGCTGCTGGAAGAGTCCCTCCAGATGCGCGGCGACCGCTTCACCCTTGCTGTCGATGGCCACGAGCGGCGCAAAGCGGTACCGCGTACAGAGGTCCTGGACCGCATGGACGTAGAGCCGCTGGCCCTGTTCATCTTTCCCTCGTTCCGTCGCATCGATCGCCCACGCCAGGTTCGGCTCCTTCCACGTCACGTGCTTGCAGACCTGCCGGCGGGCGAGGTTGCGCTTGGCGCGTTCCTCAGCGGCCAGTTCTGCGACGCTGCGCCGGGAGAGGACGGACTGGTACCGCACCTGCAGGGCGCACACGCCCCGGCTGCGGTTGCGGCCGTGCCGCAACGCGGCTATTTCCCGGCGGACTTCGTCGAGCGGCAAGGGTCCCGTTTTCTTCGGCCCCGGGGAGGTGAGCGGGGGCTGCCCCCCGCTCACCCGTTTCTTCCAGCGCAGCACAGTCCGGTAGCCGAGCCCCACGGCGCGACTGACCTCGCGGGTGCTCGTCTGGCTCTGTGACTGCAGGTCGTTGATCATGGCGATGATCGTGGGGATCGCTGCGGCTTTTTTTTAGCGTCCCGTCTCTCCAGGAGCCGCAGCATGTACCGCAGCTCGGCCGTCTGGGCCATTCGGTCCAGCTTCGCCTCCAGCTCCGCCACCCGCGTTTTCAGGGCCGTGACCTCCGGCGCCGGGCCCGTCTCCGGCCGGCCCGCCGTCTCGTCCTCCCCGGCTGCCAGCATCGCCTGCAGCCCCTTCTTCTCCCACTTGTAGTAGGTTTTCCGGGAGACCCCGAGCGCCTCCGCCGCCGCTGTCGCCGTCATGAGTCCCGCCCGCACCTTCACGATCATTTCGGTCCGGGCGAGCGCTGTCGCCTTCGTGTTCATGGTTCACGGATCTGACGGGGGTTTCCCCTCCGGGGCAACCTCCTGCAGCTCCGCCAGACGCCGGGTCAGTTTCTCTTTCCCGATCTGCTGCTGGCGCTTGTCCATGAGCGCCCGGATCCGGGGCGACAACGCCGCCCCGTTCGCCAGGTTCACCCGCGGCTCCAGGGCCTGCAGCATCCCCTCCATCGCCCGTTCCTGCCACTGCTGGAGCGTCAGGTACGTCACCCCCATCGTCTTCATCACCTCCGCCGTCTTCACCCGCTCCGTCCAGATCGCCAGCACCGCCTGGGCCTTCTCCGCGGCCGTCGCCGCGGAGGCTGGCGCCGAGCGCCGGCGTTTCGTCTTTTCCGTTTCCGGTTGTTCCTTTTTCGAGGTCATAGGTCATCTCCTTGTCATCCACGCTAAGTTTTAGTTTTCCCTTCTCCGCCTTGAGGACCACCGACTGGCCCTCCATCCGTCCGATCAGATAAAAGGGGGCCTTGGGCTGCCCCCGCAGTGCCATCTCCAGGAGGTTCTCCTGGATCCCCGCCTGGATCGTCTTTTTGACTTCCCCTTGGATTTCAAAGAAGCGGTCCGCCGGGCACAGGCCGCCGATTCCCTGGTGAGGCCGGCGGTGGTTGTAGTATTTGACCCAGAGTTTCAGGCGGTCGCGGGCTGACTCGAACGAGTCAAACTGGGCCCGCACCAAAAACTCCTGCCACATGCTCGCCCAAAAACGCTCCACCTTGCCGAGCGTCATCGGGTGCTGGGGCCGGGACACGAGATGCGCCACCCGGTCCTTCGTGAGTTCGAGAGCGAAGCGGCTCTTCCCGCGCCAGTTCGTGTACTGCCGCCCCCGGTCCGTCAGCATTTCCTTCGGGGGATGGTATTCCCCGACCGCGACGCGGTAGGTCTCGATCACCGCCTCCGCCGTCGGGCTGCGGTACAGGTCCAGGTTCACCACGTAGCGCGAGTAGTCGTCCAGGAACGCGACGGCGTAGGCGTACTTGCCGCCCAGCCGGAACGTGAAGATGTCCGACTGCCACATCTGGTTCGGCGTCGCCCGCTCAAAATGCCGAGGGCGCACCAGGTTGCGGCGGGCTTTCACCCGACCGTTCATGAGGTCCGCCTCGTGGAGCGTCTTACGGACGGTCTCCGGGCTCGCCTCGAGGAAAAACCACCGGCGCAAGCCGTCGGCGATCCGTTTCACCCCAAAGAAGGGGTTCCCTCGCTTCAGTTCCACGATCTTCTGTTTGACCGCGCCCGGGAGTCGTCGCCCCGGCCGGGGCGACGACTCCCGCTTGAGCCCCAGTTCCCCGTGCTGGCGGTAATCCCTCAGCCACGCCCCCAGCGAGCTCGAGCTGACACCCGTTTCCTCACTCACCAGCTCCACCTTGAAGCCCTCTTCAAGGTGGAGTTTCACCGCTCGCAGCTTCTCCTCGTAGGTGTAGCGCTTGCGGCGGGGGCCGGTTCGGCCCCCGCGTTTCACGGTCTTTTCGACTGACTCTTTCTCGTCCATGGTAACACTCCTTGTTTCATTGGAGTGTTACCCAATTAGCCCGTTAGCTCGTGTCTATGATCTGGTAGTTAGCACAAG
>CAIOZY010000007.1 GCA_903862935.1 uncultured Opitutaceae bacterium | reverse complement strand
CCCGGCAGGCCGTGATGCAGCGCCTGCGCCAGTTCGAGAAGGACCGCATCTACGACGACTTCAAGGACCAGGTGGGAAACATTGTCACAGGCACGGTCCGCCGCCGCGAGCGCAGCGACATCTTCATCGATCTGGGCAAGGCCGAGGCCGTCATGCCGGCCAAGGAGCAGATGCCCGGCGAGGAGTACCAGCCCGGCGATCGGATCCGCTCGCTGTTGCTGGAGATCGAGAACACGCCGCGGGGCCCGGAGATCATCCTGAGCCGCGCCAGCGCCAAGTTTGTCCGGCGGCTCTTCGAACTGGAAGTCACCGAGATCGCCGACGGCACGGTCAAGATCGAGGCCTTCGCCCGAGAGCCCGGATACCGCACAAAAATCGCGGTCACCAGCGGCGATCCGAAGGTGGACCCGGTCGGCGCCTGCGTCGGAGCCCGGGGCGCGCGCGTGAAGACGATCGTGCGGGAACTCGCCGGGGAAAAGATCGACATCATCAAGTACTTTGCCGACCCGCGTGAGATGATCATCGAGGCCTTCAAGCCGGCTGTTCCCCGCGACATCATCCTCGACGACAAGAACCACCGGATCCTCCTTAAGGTGGCCACCGACGATCTGGCGATCGCCATCGGACGCAAGGGACAGAACGCCCGCCTCACCTCGAGGCTGATCGGCTGGAGACTCGACATCGAGGAGTTCAAGGCCGCCGGTGACGACCCGCGCGGCAACGCCGTCGCCTCGCTCATCAAGGCGTTCAACCTGGACCCGACGATCGCGGGCCGGCTGGTCGACATGGGTATCAACTCTCCGGCCGTCTTCGAGGGCGTTGCGGAGGAAGACCTGATCGGCGGCGGCTTCACCGCCGAGGAAGCCAAGGACATCATTTCGCGGGTGGGCACCTGAGCCGCCCCGCGCCACTGACCCGCAGAGACGACACTAAATGAGCATCCGGATTCACGAGCTGGCCAAGCGGTACAATATGGAGGGCAAGGAGATGTTGGCCTTGCTTAGGCAGCGCGGCTACGTGACGGCAGACACCAAGTCGGTTTCCAGCACGGTTAGTAACATCTACGTCGAGGAGATCGAAAAGGAGTTCGCGGCAAAGGCCGCCGCTGCCGCCCCCGCCAAAGTTGAGCCGCCGAAGGACGATCCGGGCGCCCCGGCCGCCGCGACTCGCGCCGAGGAGCCCGGAACCTCCAAGGTCCGCATTCCCGCGGGGATCTTTGTCAAGAGCGCCCAGGATGTGGCGCGCGAGCACGAAGCCGCGGCCGCGAAGGCGGCCGCCCTCGCCAGTCCAGCCGTTCGCCCGGCGCCGGTCGTGGTGCCCCGCCCGGTCGCCAAGGCCCCGGCCCCTCTTCCCCCGAGGCCCGTCGCCCCCCGCGCCTTGGCCCCCAAGCCTGTCGAGGCCCCGGCCCAGCCGCCTGCGCGTTCCGAGCCCGCCCCTTCCGCCCCTAAGTCGCCCGGGGTCCTGCCGCCGATCGTGCGGGTGCCGATCGCCCCCCGCGCTCCGGCTCCCAAGCCCGTCGAGGTCCATGCCCCGGCTCCGGCCGCCGTCCCCGCGCCCGAGAAGGCCCCTGAGGCCCCGGCGCCTGCGCCTGTCCGAGCCGAGGCGCCCCCGGCTCCTCCGGCCGCCCCAAAGCCGGCCGAGGCCCTCCACGCCTCCGCGCCGCCGCCCCTCCCGCCGACCCTGGCCCGCCCGCCGGTCTCCCGGCCCTCGCCGCTTCCGCTCGCCGCCATCTCCTCGGCATCGACCCCGACCGTCACGATCCAGGGCGACGTTAAGGTGATCCACTTCAAGCCGCCCGTCGTCGTGCGCGATTTTGCCACCGTCTTGGGGCTGCGCCCGTTCCAGCTCATCTCGGAGCTGATGCAGATGGGCATCTTCGCCTCCATCACCCAGTCGCTCGATGAGACGGTCGCGATGAAGGTCGCCGAGAAGCACGGGTTCCTGCTTGAGGTGAAGCACCGCGCCGACCCCGCTGCCCAGCAGCAGGCGCTCAAGGAGCGCGACAAGAAGAAGCCCGAGGACGACGAGGCCCTCCACCTGCAGCCCCGGCCCCCGGTCGTCTGCATTCTGGGCCATGTCGACCACGGCAAGACGACCCTTCTGGACGCGATCCGACAGGCCCACGTGGCTGACGGCGAGGCCGGCGGCATCACCCAGCACATCGGCGCCTACCAAATCGAGATAAACGGCCGCAAGATCACCTTCCTGGACACCCCGGGCCACGCCGCCTTCACCAAGATGCGGGCCCGCGGAGCCTCGGTCACCGACATCGCGATCTTGGTTGTCGCAGCCGACGACGGCTTCATGCCCCAGACCGACGAGGCGCTCCAGCACGCCAAGGCGGCCAAGGTCGCCCTGATCGTCGCGATCAACAAGATGGACGTGAAAGGCGCGAATCTGGATCAGGTCAAGGGCCAGATGCAGCAGAAGGGGATCCCCCCGGAGGACTGGGGCGGCGAGACGATCACCGTGCCGGTGTCCGCGGTCAAGGGGACCGGGATCAAGGACCTTCTGGAGATGATTCTCCTGCAGGCCGACGTCTTGGAACTGAAGGCCAATCCCAAGGGCGAGGTCTCAGGGATCATCATTGAGTCCCAGGTCGACGTCGGCCGCGGGCCGCTGGCCACCGTCATCGTCCAGCGCGGCACCCTCAAGGTGGGCGACGCCCTGGTCTGTGGATCGTGCTGGGCCAAAGTGCGGGCGATGTTCGACGACCAGGGCCAGCCTATCAAGGAGGCCCCGCCGTCAACCCCCGTCCGCGTGATCGGGTGGTCCGGGACCCCGGAGAGCGGTGCCACCGTGCGCGCCGTCAAGAACGCCCGCGAGGCCGAGAACCTGGCCGAGGAGGAGGGCGACCGCCTAAAGAAGAGCGAGGCCAGCCCGGCGCCGAAGGAAGTCTCCGTTGAGCAGCTGTTCGCCAACATCGCCGCCACCCAGCAGCGGACGCTCAAGCTGATCATCAAGACCGACGTGTTCGGCTCGGCCGAGGCCGTGCGCAACATCCTGGACGGCATCAAGACCACCAAGGTCCAGCTGGAGATCGTTTCGGCCGAGGTGGGGCTCATCACGAAGAACGACGTGCTGATGGCGAGCGCCTCGGGGGCGGTCATCGTCGGCTTCAGCACCAAGCTTGAGAACGGCGTCACGCCGCTCGCCAAGCACCACGGGGTGCGCATCGAGACCTACGCCATCATCTACGAGTTGGGCGACAGCGTCCGCGACATGATGGCCGACCTGCTCGAGCCCGACCTGAAGGAGATCAAGCTCGGGGCGGCCGAGGTCCGCGCGACCTTCCCGCTGGCTAAGGGTTTCGTGGCCGGCTGCCTGGTCACCGAGGGCAAGGTGGGCCGCAATGCGGCCGCCCGGCTGCGGCGGGGCCGCGAGGCCATCTACGAGGGCAAGGTTGCGACCCTCAAGCGCTTCAAGGACGACGCGAACGAGGTCCGCGCCGGCCTTGAGTGCGGTGTGAAGCTCGACGACTTCAACGGCTACGAGGTCGGGGACGTCATCGAGTGCTTCGAGATCCAGAAGGTCCGGGCGTCGCTCTGACCCCATGTCCAACCGCACGGTCCGAATCAACGAACTCGTGCAGCGGGAGCTCAACCTGATCCTGCGCGAGCGCTACCAGAGCGAATCGGTGGCGATCACGATCTCCGAGGTGCGGGTCGCCCCCGACCTGAGGGATGGGCGGGTCTTTGTGGCGGTTGTCGGCGACGAGGAGTTCGCGGCCGGCCGCTTCAAGTGGCTGCGGCGGCAGGCCCCGGCGATCCGCGAGGAGCTGGGCCGGCGGATCGTCCTGAAGTACCTTCCCCGATTAGAGTATATGATGGACCGCTCGGCGGGCCGCACGGCCCGGGTGATGCAGCTGCTCGACCAGATCGAGCCGCAGGCGCCTAGTCCGGCCGCGCCGCCGCCCGGTCCCGCCCCGGAGTAAACCCCGTGGAAAAATTCTATCCCCAGTTTGCTGAGGGTTTCGCAAGGCTGCTCGCCTCGCTCGAGGGCCGCACGGTGGCGGTTGTCGGGCACGCCCGCCCCGACGGCGACTGCATCGGGGCCCAGGTGGCCCTGGCCCGGGCGCTTCGCGGGCGCGGCGTCGACGCCGTGTGCGTCAATGCCGACGCGGTCCCGCGCCGGCTCGGCTTCCTGACGCCAGGGGAGCCTTTCCTGCGCACCGACGACGTTCTGGGCCGCCCGGACAACTACAGCTCGGTCTTCGTCGACTGCGCCGACCACGGCAGGGTGGGCGAGAGGCTGCGCGCCCGATTCGTCGAGCCGGCCGGCAACATCGACCACCACCTCTCTAACCTGGGCTACGCGGCCGTGAACCTGGTCGACAGCGCCTCGGCAGCGACCTGCGAGATTCTCGCCGGGCTGATCCTGGACGCGGGCCTACCGGTCGACGCCCGGATGGCCCAGGCCCTCTACACGGGAATCCTCACCGACACCGGCCAGTTCCGGTTCAACTCGACCTCGCGGCGCTCATTCCTGCTCGCCGGGGAGCTCGTTGTCCGGGGCGCTGTCCCCGCCGAGGCCGGCTTCGAACTCTACGAGCGGGAGTCGCGGGGGAAGTTGCGGCTGCTCGAGTGGTTCCTTGCGTCGCTGCGCATGGAGTGTGGCGGAAGGGCCTGCATCGGCGTCCTGCCGGCGGGGGTCTTCGCAGAGACCGGCGCGGAGCCGGAGGACACGGAGGGACTGGTCGACTACGCCCGCTCGATCGACGGCGTTGAGATCGGGGTCCTGATCGAGGAGTCGCCGCACGGGTCCGTGAAGGCGAGCCTGAGGGCGAAGGAGCCGGCGCACCGTGTCGACCTGATCGCCGCACAATTCAACGGAGGGGGGCACGCCTGCGCGGCGGGCCTTAACCTGAAGGTCGCCCCGGCGGACTTCCGCGCCCAGCTGATTTCCGCGATCGCAAAGCGTCTGGCGGCCGTGGACGCGGCCAAGAACGGCTGATGCTGGTTCCCCAAAAGGAGCTCGAGGGGATCCTCCTGGTCGACAAGCCGGGGGACCACACCTCCCACGACGTGATCGCCCGGTTGCGGGGAAAACTGCGCATGAAGCGGATCGGCCACGCCGGCACGCTCGACCCCATGGCTACGGGCCTGCTCGTCGTCCTGGTGGGGAAGGCCACCCGGCTGTCGCAGTACCTGATCAGCGCGGACAAGGAGTACGAGGGCTCGGTCGAGCTCGGCAAGGTTACCGACTCCCAGGACGCCGACGGTCAGGTTATGGAGACCCGGCCTGTGCCCCCGCTCACCCAGGCCGAGGTCGAGGCCGCGATCAAGGGATTCATCGGCGACCAGTACCAGATGCCCCCGATGTACTCGGCGATCAAGATCGACGGGGTACCCCTCTACAAGAAGGCACGCAGGGGCGAGGAGGTGGAGCGCGAGCCCCGCTTCATCCGGGTGATGAGCTGGGAGGTGACCCGCTTCGGCCTGCCCCGATTCGACTTCCGGCTGCGCTGCACGAAGGGCACCTACGTGCGCACGCTCGCGCACGACCTGGGGCAGAAGCTGGGGTGCGGCGCGCACCTGGCCGCCCTGCGGCGTTCGGGGGTCGGCGCGTTCCGGGTGGAGAAGGCGCTCACGTTGGACCAGATCGAGGCCATGAGCCTGCCCGAGATCGACAAGGCCCTCATCCCGCCGCACGCGGCCGTTCCTGTCGGGTTCTTCTAAAGAAGGCAGAGGTGACCCCGTGGCCCCCGTCCCGCTTTTTTCTTCCGTGGAGACCGCCTCCCTGCCGCCCGGGCCCGTGCACCTGGCGATTGGCATCTTCGACGGCGTGCACCGGGGCCACAGGGCCGTGATTGAGGCGGCCGTCCGGGCCGCAGCCCGGGACGGCGGACGCGCGGCCGTGCTGACGTTCCGTCCCCACCCGAGCGTCGTCCTGCGGCCCGACCAGCCCGCCCGGCTCATCCTGGGGGCGCAGACTCTCGCCGGGATCCTCGCGGAGCTGGGGATCGGGGCGGTGATCACGCACCCGTTCACCCCGGAGTTCGCGCACATGGAGGCGGCCGACTTCCTGCCCTGGCTCAAGCGGTGCTTGCCCCGGCTCGCCGGTGTCTACGTCGGGCGGGCCTGGCGATTCGGGCGCGGGCGCCGCGGTGATGTCGCAGTTCTGGAGGCGGCGGCCCGGCCGCTGGGGGTCGCCGTTGTGGGGGCTCCCGCGGTCGTCCTCGACGGCGAGCCCGTGACCAGCACCCGGATACGGACCTGTCTGGAGTCGGGGGAGGTGGCTGCCGCGAACACCCTGCTCGGGTACTGCTACTTTTCGGAGGGAAGGGTGGCGCCGGGAAAGCGTTTGGGCCGAACGCTCGGGTTTCCGACGCTGAACCTTCCCTGGGCCCCGGAGTTGCTCCCGCGCTTCGGGGTGTACCGGGTCCGGGTTCGGGGCGGATCGAGCGCGCTGCCGGGGATCGCCAACTACGGGCTCAGGCCCACCGTCGAGCGGGCCGTCTCGCCGCTTCTTGAGACCCATGTGCTTGGGTCCTGTCCCTGGGGCGACGGCGACCCGATCCGGGTCGAGTGGGTGGACTTTGTCAGGCCCGAGCTTAAGTTTGCCTCCGTCGAGGCCCTGCGCGAACAGATCGGCAGGGATATCGCCGCTGCCCGGGCCATTTTGTAGGGTTGAAACCGGCCGGGGTTTCGCGCTTGCTCGGGCCCGGTCATCCTCCCCGTTACCCCTATGAGCAAACTGCGATTTGGTATCCTCGGCTCCGGTTACATGGGTCGCACCCATGCCGAGGCCATCCGACACTTCGACTCCGACGCGGCCCTGGTGGCTATCTGGGGCGGCAGCCGGGCCCCCGGCCTTGCCCAGCACTACGGCATCGCCTGCGAGAGCTCGATGGAGAGCCTGGTCCGCAGGAGTGACGTCGACGCAGTCGTCGTGGCGACCCCCCACCATCTCCACGCCGAGGAGGCCCTCCTTGCCCTCCAGCTCGGCAAGCATGTCCTGGTCGAAAAGCCGATCACGACCACGGTGGCGGACTGCGACCTGCTCCTTGAGGCGGCGGAGCGCACCCACGCCGTGATCGGTGTCGTCTACCAGCAGCGGTTCAGGAGGAACAACGTCCGGGCCTGCGAGCTCGTCCGCTCCGGGGCGATCGGCAAGGTGCTTACCGTGCACGTCGCCATGCCCCTGTACAAAGGGGCGCTCCAGTCGGGCGGGTTCGGGGGAAACTGGGGGTGGTGGGACGATCCGGCGAGCGTCGGGCACCTCATCAACAGCGCCCCGCACGCGATCGACCTGATGCGCTGGATGACCGGCTCGGACGTCGTCAACGTGTCGGCCTTCTGCCGCACCTTCTCCCCCGGGCACTCCGTCGAGGACACGACCCTCGCCCTGATGGAATTCTCCGACGGAATGCTCTTCTCTCTGTTCTCGAGCAACGCCTTTCCCCGGCCCCCCTTCCCGAACGAGGATTTCCGGTTCCGCATGGTGGGGACCAAGGGGCTGATCGACCTCGATCCCTACGGAGAGCTCCGGATCGACGACGGGGGCGGCTGGCGGGTTGAGAGCCGGCAGCCGACTGTCGGGCACCAGAGCGCGGACGCCGCTTTCAACGAGGTGCGCATGCAGGCGTACTGGGACCAGATGCAGGCCTTCATTGACGGGATCCGCGGGAAACCCCTGCGCTGCGGCTCCGGCCGGGACGGCCGGGCCGGGATCGCCACCTGCCAGGCCATGTTCCAATCCTCCCGCGAGAGGCGTTGGGTCCAGCCGTGACCGACGCCGCGCAGGGCGGCTTCGGCCTTCTCGACTGGTCCCTGGTGATCGCGTGCGCGGCGGTCCTGCTGGGGATCGGCTGGTACTATGCCCGCCGGCAGCGGACGACCGAGGAGTACTTTGTCGCCGGCCGCAACAAGCGGCCTTTCCTGGCGGGGGTGTCGCTGTTCGCGGCGCTGTTCACGCTGGTAGCCTACTTGGGGATCCCGGGCGAGTTCGTACAGAACGGCCCGGTGCTCGTGGTGGCCACGGTGTGCGTGTTGCCGTTCACCTACGTCGCGGTCGGATGGCTGCTGATCCCGCTCATCATGAGGTTGCCGATCACGAGCGCCTACGAACTGCTGGAGGGGCGGCTGGGTCGCTCCGTGCGCCTGATGGGTTCGCTCACCTTTGTGTGCATCAGGCTCGTGTGGATGGCGCTCATCCTTTACGCGGCCTCTACGGTCCTGGTGAATGTCATGGGCTGCGACCGCCGGTGGCTCCACGTGTTCGAGGCGGTGATCGGGGCGGTGGCGACCGTCTACACGGTGGTCGGCGGGATCGACGCCGTCATGATGACCGCGGCCGTGGAGTTCTTCCTGCTCCTGCTCGGGGCGGTCCTGACCCTGGTCTCGATCTCGGTCCACATGGGGGGCGTCGGCGCCTGGTGGCCCACACAGTGGCCGCAGCATTGGGCCCCGCAGCCTTTCTTCAGCCTCGACCCGCACGTGAGGGTGACGGTCGTGGGGACGTTCGTGTCGTACTTCATCTCGATGATCTGCTCGTCGGGCTCCGACCAGGTGGCGATCCAGCGCTACCTGACGACCCGCGACGCCGCCGCAGCCCGGAGGGCCTACCTTTTCGGACACCTATCGATCGCCTCCGTGATGATCCTGCTGGGGCTTGTGGGGGCGGCCCTCCTCGGTTTCTTCCAGCACCAGGCCGGGGGGCTGTCGGCGGGCCTGGCGCTCGCCCGAAACGGCGACGGGGCCTTCCCGTACTACATCAGCCACCACCTGCCGGCCGGGATCTCGGGTCTGGTCGTGGCGGGTCTGCTCGCCTCGGCGGTGTCCGGGGTGAGCCCGGGAATCAACTCGGTGATCGCGGTCCTGAGCCGGGACGTGATCGACCCGATGCGCTCGGCGGGCACCGCTTCCGAGCGGACCCGGATGCGGACGGCGCGGCTGCTTTCCGCGGTGATCGGCGTAGTCGTGATCGCCGGAAGCCTCGGGATGGGACAGGTCCGGGGCAACCTGATCGAGGTCTCGGCGAAGACGACGAACCTGTTCTTCTACCCGATGTTCGGGCTGTTCTTCATGGCCATGTTTGTCCGGTTCGCGACCCCGCTGGGGGCGATCGCCGGTGCCCTCTACAGCATGACCGCCGCCATCTTGGTCGGCTACTGGGACGTCCTCACGGGGCATCCCCGCCCGAGCTTCCAGTGGATTCCGCCGGTGGCCCTTGCCACGAGCCTAGTCGCCGGTTGCCTCTTCAGCCTGCTGCCCACCAGGGGCCGGCCTCCGGCGGTCGTTGCGGCCTGCGCGGTGGCCGCACTGGCCCCGCTTCCCCTGATCGTCGCCTGGATCCTGTCGCGGGCCTAATCGGGGTCGCTATCGGTGTCGGGCAGCGAGCGCACGAAGGCGGCGCGGACGGGAGCCGGCACGGGGGCGTCCGGCCCACGGACGCTCTCCCAGATCACCCGGTTGAACGCGAGGTCGTCGACCGCGTCCTCGCGGGTCAGGTCGAACGTCGCGGACTCGAGGGCGGCCCGGGTCCCCGAGGGGTTGCGCTCGGACAGCGAGATCGAGTTGGGAACCGCGGTGTAGGCCCCGAGGTCCGCAGTCGCCTGGAAGCTCGCCGCCATGGGGTTTGCGTCGGCGTCGAACTGTGACATCGGCTCGAGGCCGAGGATCAGCTCGATGGTGGCCAGCATTGAGCAGGTCGTGTAGGGGTTCGAGTCGACCGCGTGACTGCGGGCGTAGGGGCTGATGACGAGCGCCTCGGTGCGGTGCGCGTCGACGTGGTCGGGGCCGTTCTGGGCGTCGTCCTCGACGGCGAACACCGCTGTCTGCGGCCAGAAGCGGGAGCGGCTGACGGCCTCGACCAGCCGGCCGAACGCGAGGTCGTTTTGCGCCACCATGGCCCGTGGGGTGAGGTTCCCGGCCCACGCTCCGTTCGTGTGGTCGTTGGGAAGCCGGAGGATCTGCAGCCGCGGCATGTCGCCGGCCTGCTCAAAGCGGTGCAGTTCGCTGATGAAGCGCTCCACCCGGTCGAGGTCGCTGTAGTTCAGGTCCCAGCCGCGGTAGAGCGGGTCGAGGTGCCCCTGCAGCGACTCCAGGTTGCTTCTCGCGGGCTCTGCGGCCGTGGCCTTGCCCCCGCTGAACTCCCCGTAAACCCGGTACGAGACCCCGGCCTCGCGGGCCCGGTCCCAGAGGTAGCCGGAGGCCGGGATGGCCGCCGCGTGGCGGCCCTCGGCCGGGTAGGGGATTCCGCCCCGCTTGTGGCCGTAGTTGGGGGGCCAGAGCTTCTCCACAAACTCCGAGCAGTACCCGGCCATGCTCCACTCGTGCCCGCTTGCGCTCACTTCCGCGTTCGCAAAGAAGTTGTCCAGGAGTACGAACTGGCGGGCGATGCGGTGCAGGTTCGGGGTGACCGCCTCCGGAAACAGACACAGCGAAGGGGCGCCGTTTCCTTCCGGCATGTCTCCGAAGACCCCGTCGTAGGTGCGGTTCTCCTTGACGATGTAGATGACGTAGCGGATCGGGGAGGCCGTGCGTTTGCCGAGGGTCCCGCGTCGAGGGGGAATAGGGTTTCCCGGACCCGGGGGCTGGGCCTCCACAGGGCGGCACAGCTGCGAGGTCCGGGTCCATTGCCGCATCTTGGACTCAAGGTCGTCCTTGTCCGGAAGGCTGACGACCCCGAGCGATCCGTTGTAGAGGGTCCCGATGTAGGGGTAGAGCGTCTTCGGAAGGCCGGGCCCGGGCGAGACGGACTTGAAGAGGGAGCGGGGGGAGGCCGCGGCGACCTCGGGGGCCGGGGGCAGGTTGGCCTTGGCAGAGAGCCCCCGGGCGCTGACGACGAGCAGCCGGCGCCCGTCGGGAGTCGCCCGGACCCGGGTCGGAAGCCAACCCGTGGGGATGAAGCCGAGCGGGCGGCTTGCGCCGGGGGTGGCAACGTCGAAGACGGCGACCGTGTTGATGCTCGCGTTGGCGACGAAGAGGGTCCTGCCGTCCGGCGAGAGCGACAGACTGTCCGGGGTTGAGCCCGGCGGATCCCCGGCTGCGAAGGCGGACACGAGGGTTTCCACCGGGCGGCCGTCCCTCGTGTCGAGCTCGGTCACGGTGTTGAGCCCGCCGTTGGAAACGAAAAGCCGGGTCCCGTCCCGGCTGAGGAGCAGCTCGTTGGGGTGCAGCCCGGCCGGCCACTGGGCGACCCGCGCGCCGCTGTCGGCGTCCAGAACCGCGACGCCGGACTTTCCCCAGAGGCTCGCGTAGACGCGGCGCCGGGGCCAGTCGACCGCCACGGAGAGCGGGTCGGGGCACTCCGAGAGCTTCTCAGACAGCGGTAGATCGTTGGGCTCCTGGCCCGCGGTTGCCGCCTGGCTGGCAAAGGCCTCGGCATCCGCCTGCGGGTCTAGGATCGCGGTCCAATCAATCCGGCCGGTTTCCATGCTTGCCCGAACGATCTTTCCCGAGAAGACAAGCGCGGCAAAAACCGTTTTGTTGTCGGGGGCCACCGCGACCCCCGCGACCACCGAGCGGCCCGGCCCGCTGCCTACGCGGATGTCGGGGCGCGGGGCGAGTTGGCCGCGGTTGAATGCGAAGACGCGAACCAGGCCGTTCCCGCCCCCGCTCACGACCAGGCTGAGGCCGTCCGGGGAAAACGCGATGCCTTCGAATGCCTCCTTGAGGGGAGCCCTCGAGGTCACCTGGCCCCTGTCTAGGTCGATGATCCACACCTGATGCTGGCCATGGCCAGCGTGAAGGGCCGCGGCGTAGCGGCCGGACGGGTCGACGGCGAGGTTGACGGGAAACTCCCCCAGCGGGATCTGCGAGCCGGCCGGCCGGATGGACCACTGGCTGTGCAACAGCATACTGCCATCGGGTTGGGGTCCGGGCACCTCGCGGGCGCGAGCGGACTCGCCCGCGGCGCGGGTCAGTAGAAATGCGAGTGCCGCGGTTAGCACAATCCTCTGCATCGGAGGAGCGTGGGAAAAACCCGCCCAGACATCAAGTCCGGGCGTCGTTCAGGGTCCGGACTGCCCGCCGGCGCCCGTGGCGCGAAGCAGTGCCTCTAGGGCCTGGCGAGCCTCCGGGTCTTCTGGGGAGAGCCTCACCCACTGAGCGGCCGAGTCTGCGGCCTCCCTGATCCGGTTCGATCCGATGAGCGCGCGGGTCAAATTTCGGCGGGCCGGGACAGACCGCGGATCGAGCCGTGCGGCCTCGGAAAACTCGCCCAGTGATCCGGCCAGCCGGCCCGACTGGGCGAGCACGATGCCGAGGCTGTTGTGCGCCTCGGCGAACCCGGGCCGGAGTTGGAGCGCCGTGTTGAGTTCGTCCTGCGCCTCCGCGGTGCGGCCCGACTGGGCTAGGGCCATGCCGAGGTTGTTGCGGGCCTCCGGGTCCTCGGGTGCGAGCCGGACGGCCTCGGCGAACTCGGCCAGGGCCTCGGGAAGCCTTCCCGGGAGCCTCTGCAGGGCGGCCCCGAGATTGTTATGGGCCTGCGCGATCTGGGGATCCAGGTCGAGGGCGGCCTCGAGTTGGGCCGCGGCCTCCTCGACGCGGCCCTCCTCAAGGAGGACCTTGCCGAGATTCGTGTGGGCCTCGGCGTACTGGGGGTTGAGCCGCAGCGCAGCCTCGAACTCGGCGGCCGCCTCGGCCGCGCGCCCCTGGGACATCAGGGCGTTGCCCGCCTTGGCGTGCCGCCAGGCCTCGGTCTCGGCGGACCAGGCGCCCGGGTTCAGCTGATGGGTGTGGTTCCAGAGGGTCGTCTCGTCGGTGAAGTGGGCGGCGTGACCGCGGGCAATCCAACCGAGGCCGAGGACCAGCGCCGCCGCGAGTGCCGCGGCGCCCATGCGGCCGGCGCGGCCGCCCGATGGCAACAGCCCGATCCCGGCCGCCGCCAGCGCGGCGACCCCGGTCAGGGAGACGTAGGCGAAATGGTCCGCCACCCACGAGTAGCGGACCTGGTAGGACATGGGCACCAGGCCCAGGACTGGCACCAGGTTCAGGAAAAACCAGCCCAGGCAAAACAGCGCGTCTTTGACCCAGCTCGGTCCGGGCTTGCCGCGCATGGTCGCAAGCCATGCCGCGAGCGCCACCGGCGCGACCCACGGAAGAAACTGCCAGAGCTGCGGGGGGTCTACCGCCCACTTCGGGTAGCAAAAAGTGAGCCCGGCCGGCCAGAGGCTCTTTCCCAGGTAGAACGCCGCAGCAAGACCCGCCGCCGCGACCCGGGATGCCAGGCCGGCGCCCGCAGCAGCGGCCTGGCCGATCGCCCGGTTCTCCTGGAACCAGACGGTTACCAGTCCCAGCGAGGTGGAGATTGCGGCGAAGGGCGCCAGGGACTTTACGTCGGCCCACCTGACCCTCCCGTGCCGCCACAAGGCGTAAAGGGCGATCCCGGCCGGGAACATCACGACCGAGGCCTTGCACAGCATCGCGGCGAGGAACCAGCCGACCGAGGCCCGGAGGCGCCCCTTGCGCCCGTCGCGGTCGTAGTCGGCGTAGGCGCAGGCCGCCAGAAGGAGAGGGGGCAAGGACAGCGTGTTCTTCAGCTCCGAGATCCATGCGACCGACTCCACGGCGAGCGGGTGAACCGCGAACAAGAGGCCGCCGAGCCAACCCAGGCGGACTCCGAGCTTTCCGAGGAGCCGCCACAGCAGGAACGCCCCCGCAAGGTGGAGGGCGACGCTCGTGAGATGGTAACCCAGGGGTTGGTCCCTCCAGAGGTGCCACTGCAGCCATTGGACCGTGTCCTTCACCGGGAGGTAGTCCCGGCTGCCCTCCCCGAGCCAGATCCTCGCCAGCCCCCCGGCGTCGCGGAGGTTCGCGTTGCCGGTGATCTCCATCTTGTCGTCCGACAGCCATCCGCCGTTGAAGGCCGGCGAGTACACCCATAGTCCTGCAAGGACGAGCAGGGCCGTCTTCAGCGCTACGTGCGGCTTTGGGCTCATGTGCGGGCTAGGACTGGAGGTCGACCCACGTTCCGGCGCCCCGCTCGAGGGCCAGGCGGTAGACGTGGTGGGCGATGCAGATGTCGTGGGTGCCCAGGCCCACGGGGATCATAAGGATCCGCTCCGCGGCCGAGCCGCGGCCCGGCTTTACTCCCGCGACGATCTCCCCCAGTTCGGCGTGGATCCTGTCCCGGCCGATCCGGCCCGATTCGGCCAGGAGCTTGATTTCCCCGCGGTGCAAGGCCTGATCCAGGCTGTCGACCACGATCCGGTCGACCGAGAGCAGAAAGGCGTCCTCTGCTTGCTGGAAGGAACCCATTGCCAGGACGAGGGCCCCGGGCTTGATCCATGCGTCCCTGACGATGGGCCTGTCCGCCGTGGTCACCAATACGGCGATGTCGGCGTCCGACACGGCCTCCTCGACCGTGGCCGCCTCGCGAACGTCGAGACCGGTCTCCCGGCGCATCCGCTCGCACAGGCCGAGGCGGCGCTCGGCCGACTGGTCCGCGACACGGACCGTCATCCGCTCCGGTCCCAGGCTGAGGGCTTTCAGACAGGCGTAGCCCTGGGTGCCCGCTCCCACGATGGCGAGCTTGGCCGCCTCCGGGGCCGCCAGGTACCGCGCCGAGATGGCCGCCGAGGCGCCGGTCCGGAGGTTCGTGATGTGGGCACCGTCCATCACCGCGAGCACCAGGCCCGTCCGGGGGTCGGTGAGGAGGATGGCCCCCATGATGAAAGGAAGACCGCGGCGGGGATTGTCCCCGTACCCCCCGATCCACTTGATCCCGGCTGCGCCGGCCGGGACCACGAAGGCGGGCATGGCATTCGACCACGAGTCGTGCCCGCACCGGGACAGGTCCAGGTTGATCTTGGCCGGCATCACCACGTTGCCGCGGCCCCACTCCCGGAACACGTACTCGACGTGCTCTAGGGCCGACTCGAAGGTGAGCAGCCCCTCGATGTCGCGCCGGGACAGGACCAGGGTCTGCCCCGGTTTTTTGGGTGGTGGTCCGCCCCGCGCAACGGCGGCGGGGATGGGTTGGGGATCCATGGGAATAGGGCGGCTGGGTGCCGGGAGACCGTGGAAGCTTCCGCCAGACCCGGTGCGGCGTCAACGGCGGCCCTCGGGGCTTGAGAGAAACGGGTTTACGCCCGCAGGCGCCCGCGGCATACTGCCGGGAAAACGCGCCCATGAAGGTCAACGGCACCCCCTACCGCACCATCTGGCCGGGAGCCGACATGGCCTCGGTCGAGATCATCGACCAGACCCGGCTGCCGCACTCCTTCGCCATCGCCCGGCTGGCGAGCCTCGAGGATATGGCTGAGGCGATCCGCTCGATGAGGGTCAGGGGGGCGCCGCTGATCGGCGCTGCGGCGGCCTACGGGATGTGGCTTGCTGCGCGCAAGGACCCGTCCGACCGCGGGCTGCGCGAGGCCGGAGCGGCCCTCGTCGCCACCCGGCCGACGGCCGTGAACCTGCGCTGGGCGGTCGAGCGGATGGGCGCCTGGCTGCGTCCGCTTGCGGAAGCGGATCGGGCCGAGGCCGCACGGGGCCGGGCGGCCCAGGTCTGCGAGGAGGACGTAGCGATCAACCGGGGAATCGCGGCTGCGGGGCTTCCGCTCATCCGCTCTGCAGCCTCGGGAAGGCCCGCGGGCAGGCCGGTCAACATCCTCACCCACTGCAACGCAGGCTGGCTCGCCGCGGTCGACTTGGGGACGGCCACGGCACCAATCTACGCGGCCCACGACGCCGGGATAGCGGTCCATGTCTGGGTCGACGAGACCCGCCCGAGAAACCAGGGCGCGAGCCTCACGGCCTGGGAGCTGCTCCATCACGGGGTTCCCCACACGGTCATCGCCGACAACGCGGGGGGGCATCTGATGCAGCACGGCCAGGTCGACCTGGTCATCGTCGGGACCGACCGGACCACAGCGGCCGGCGACGTCTGCAACAAGATCGGCACCTACCTGAAGGCGCTTGCCGCGCGGGACAACGCCGTGCCGTTCTACGCAGCGGTGCCCTCGCCGTCGATCGACTGGCGGGTCCGCGACGGCCTCCGCGAGATCGAAATCGAGAACCGCTCGACTTCCGAGGTCACCCACGTCTCGGGCCGGCTCTGGGGCGGCGGGGTGGCCTCGGTCGCGGTCACCCCTGAGGGAAGCCCGGCGGCCAATCCGGCCTTCGACGTCACCCCGGCGCGCCTGGTGAGCGGACTGATCACCGAGCGCGGCATAGCGCAGGCCACGGAGGAGGGCCTGCGCAGGCTATTTCCCGAGGGTGGGCGCTAGCGGGCGGCGGGGCCGGAGCTCGGGCCCAGCAGATCGAGCACCACGCTCGCCATGGCAGCGACGCCGGTTTTGATCGTCGGCTCGGGCAGCGGCGCAAACCGGCTCGAGTGGAGCGCGGGCAGGGACACGCCGGTGCGCTGGCTTTCCTCCCAGCGGTCGGGGGCTACCGCGCCGATCCGGAACATGCACAGCGGCACGTGCTCGACCGTGCGGCCGTATTCGCTGAAATCCTCGCCGCCCATCTCCGGGTCGATCGTCTTCACCCGGGTGGCCCCGAGGGTGGCGGTCAGGACCCTGCGCACGCGGGCGGTCAGCGCCGGGTCGTTGTAGGCTGAGGGGGTGTGCTCGTCCTTGACCTGGATCTCGGGCATCAGGCTGTCGGGAAGCCCGGCGGCGATCGCCTCTCCGCGGCAGATCCGTTGGATCACGGCGATCGTGTGGTCGCGCACGTCGTCGCCGAAGCTGCGCAGGGTGAGCTGCATCTCGACCGTGTCGGGAATGATGTTCGGCCGGGTGCCCCCGTGGATCGAGCCCACCGTGACCACCGCGGGGTGGATCGGGCTCGTCTCGCGGCTGACGACGGTCTGAAGGGCCAGCACGATCCGGGCGGCGAGGACGATGGGGTCCTTAGTCAGGTGGGGGTACGCCCCGTGGCCCCCGACCCCGTGGACAGTGATCGTCATGGTGTCGACGTTGGCCATGTGGTAGCCCTCCACTAGGCCGACCGTACCGGCCGGGAGGCTGGCGCTGTCGTGGAGCGCGACCGCGAAGTCGGGCTTCGGGAAGTGCCGGAAGAGCCCCTCGCGGAGCATGGCCCTTGCGCCGACCCCCATTTCCTCGGCGGGTTGGCCTATCATGACCAGGGTGCCGGCCCAGCGGTCCTTCGCCTTCGCGAGAAGCCGCGCCGTTCCCACGAAGACGGTCATATGAACGTCGTGCCCGCAGGCGTGCATGACGCCGACAGTCTGACCGGAGAGGTTCTTCGTGTGCACCGTGCTCGCGTACGGCAGGCCAGTTTTCTCCTCGACGGGCAGGCCGTCCATGTCCGTGCGGACGAGTACCGTGGGGCCGGGGCCGTTGGACAGGACGCCCACGACTCCGAAGCCGCCGAAGTGCTCCGTGACGGCGAAGCCAGCGGCGCGGAGTTCGGAGGCGACAGTGGCGGAGGTGGCCTCCTCCATGAGCGAGAGCTCAGGGTGCGCATGGAGCTCCTTGTAAAGCTTGTCGAGGGATGGGTAGCCCGCGGCGGCCTCGGCCTCGATTCCGGCGGGGGCGGCGGCCGGGAGTCTCGCCGGGAGCAGGAGCAGGGCCGCTCCGAGGAGCGGGAGTATGAGGGGGCGTGGCGGATTCATGGTTGAAAAGGGTAGGATCATCCGGGCCCGCGGTCCCGGGCGGGGTCGTAGGTCATCCGGCGGCTTTGAGATCGATGTGCCCGCGCTCGACGTCGGTGTGGACGAGCTCGACTTGGAGGCGGTCCCCGACCTTCCGCCCCAGGAAGCCGTCGACGAGCTTCCCCTCGACGAGCGGATGCTCGAGGCGGACCCAGGTGCCCCCGTCGGTGACGCCCGTTACGATCGCCGAGAAGCGCCGCCCCCCCTGGGACTCCAGGAGCAGAGCGGCCGCGGACTTTCCGACCTGGCGCTCGACCTTCTTGGCTGCATCCTCTCGCTCCGTGCAGTGTTCCGCCAAAGCCCCGAGCTCGTCGTTGCGGTAGGGCGGGCGGGTGCCCGACAACGCCGCCTTGAGGAGCCTTTCGGTGATCAGGTCCGGGTAGCGGCGGTTCGGGGCCGTCGAATGCGCGTAGCGCCGGACGGCCAGTCCAAAATGCCCGATTCCCGCCTCCTGGGAGGTCTCCAGGACGTACTCGCCGTGCCCCATCAACTTGATGACGCAAAGCGATAGGTCCGGGAACCCCACCGGGTCGGACTTCCGGGCGGCGACGAGGAAACGCTGGAGGGCGGGGGCGTCGGGCTCCGAGGGCAGGGAAGAGCCCTTGTCGGCGGCGAGCTCCACGATGCGGTCCCAATATTTGGGGATCCTGACGACCCGGCGCAGAGCGGGGAAGCCGCGCGAGGCCAGGAAAGAGGCCGTGGCGGAGTTGGCCGCGATCATGAGCTCCTCGATCAGGTCCTTGGCCCGGTTGCGGGGGTCCGGGGCGAGGTCGCGCAGGATGTCCCCGTCAAAAACCGAATGAGCCTCGGCGGTCTCGAAGTCGAGTGCGCCCTGCCGGTGGCGTCTGGCCTTGAGTCTCTGGGCGAGGTTGTCCTGCACGCGGACCGCCTCGGCCAGACCCGGAACCGAGCCGAGGGGGCCGGGCATGGGGCCCGTGCCCTCAAGCCAGGCGGCGACCGAGTTGTAAGCCAGTTTCGAGACGTTTCGCACCATCGCCGGGTAGATGGTGGAATTGCCCAGGGCTCCGTCGGGCCCAAAGGTCATGTCGACCACGGTCGAGGCCCGGTCCATCCCCTGCCCGAGCGATGTCAGGTCGGTCGAGAGCCGCTCCGGCAGCATCGGGAAGATGATCCCGGCCGCGTAGACCGAGGTTGTGTTGGAGCGTGCGTGCTCGTCCAGGGCTGAGCCCCGGTGAACCAGGGAGTCGACATCGGCGACCGCCACGAGCGCCCGGACCCCGCCGCTAGGCAACGCCTCGGCGGCTGTCAGCTGGTCGAGGTCGTTCGAGTCGTCATTGTCGATCGAGCACCACAGCAGCCCCCGCAGGTCGCGCGCTCCCGGGCCGGCCGTCTGCGCGGGCCCTCGGATCGCCGCCAGCTCCGAGAGGGCCCTGTCGGAAAAATCCGGGCTGAGGCCCCGTTCCAGCATCACGCGATGGGCGATCTGCTGCAGTTGCTGGCGGTGATGACCGCCTTGGGAATTGGTCATGGCAGGTGTGACTCCCAAAGGTGAAAGCCCGGGCTTGGGCTGTCAAACCCCCCGGCCCTGCGCTGTCACCGACCCGCGGCGCAGGACAGGAACACGATGCGGGTGGCCGGTGCCTCCTCATAGATGATCCCGAGCGTCCCGTCCGGGAGCGCGATAACCTGGGAGTAGGCGGCGAAACCCGCCGTCAGCTGCCTGACGAGGGGGAATGACTGACCCTCGTCGGCGCTTGTCCACAGCCCCAAGTTGTGGCGGGCGTGGCCGGAGCCAACGGGGTCTCCCAGCGGGCCGCTCACGACGACGCGGCCCGGTCCCGATCCGCCGAGGGCGGGCAGGTACACCAGGCCGCAGTCGACCGGTGGCACGACGATCCCACCCAGAGCGGTTCGGGACCAGGTCTGCCCGCCGTCGGAGCTAAGGTAATGGAGGCGCGAGGGCCCGTTTTTTGCGTCGTCGCGGGCACTCAGGAGAAGACGCCCATCGGTCAGTTCTGCGATGTCTGACTCGGTCAGGCCCTTGTCTGGGGCTGCAGCCCGTCCCCGGTGCCAAGTTGAGCCCGAGTCGTCGCTGCAGATCGAGAAATTGAGGTAGGAGCCCGAGGGGTCCTTGACGCAGGCCGGGAAGATGAGCCGGCCGTTGGCCGAGCCTTGGGCCGGGGTCTGGCGGGAAAGCTGAATGCCGACTCCAACCACCCCGTTCAGGGCGTACCACGTGGGATTCTTCAGGGCGGGGTTCACGTTGACCGGCTCTGCCCAGGTCTTGCCGCCGTCGGAACTGGCCCGGAAGTACAGGACACTGGAGGAGTCCCCGGTGCCCTGCGGAACCTCCTCAAAGCCCAGCTTGACGGGCCACTGCGTGTAGAAGAGGAGCACCTTGCCGGCCTTGTGATCGACCAGGGCTCGGGGGTCGGAGTAGGCGAAGCGGGCGTCCGATGCGAGGACATGGGCTGTGCCCCAGGTGCGGCCGAGGTCGGTCGATCGCTTCACCGATATCGTGATCGGGTAGCCGCTGCCGGGGTCGTGCGGGGTCTGGCGCCCCTCGGCGAAGGCCAGCAGCGAGCCGTCGGGAGCGGCGATCAGGGTCGGGATGCGGTAGCACGGGGTGCCCTGGGGGCCCTCGGCCCCGCCGACAAAGACCTCGCTTCGGGCGAGGATCGTTCCAGGCACGGGGGCGGAGCCTGCCTGCGAAAGGCCGGGCAGCAGGGCGGCGATCAGGGGCGGCAGCAGGATGCGGATTTTGGGGAGGCTCATGCGGGTCATGGGGGATTGGGGTTATGGCCCCGAATCCGACTACCGCGGGTCGCCCGCTGTCAACGCGTCCGTAGCCCAGAGCGTGGCCCCGCCGGGAACAGAGTAGCCCGCGTTTTCCCGGACATGACAAACCAGCGCCCGCAGGCGTCATCCGGGAAGGGGTCCGCGCTGGGGAAGCGTTCCCGGCCTTTTGGCCGGCGGATGGCCACCTGAACAATCCTTGGTCTTTCCGTTCGGCGTTGACCCTGCGCGCCCCGAGCTTTAGGAAGACCGTGTCGAAGTGCCTATGCCCCAACAAGGCACTGAGGAAGTTCAACCCCAGATCAGGGCGGTCCGACCCTTGGGCCGTGCAGGCCCATTCCGCTGGCTCGCCCCCCCATTACCCCCATGAACGCCATCATCACAAGAAGGCCCCTCGGCGGGTCGCCCGGAGCGCTCCTGACAACTTCGCTGTTTCTCCTTGCGGTGTTTTCCGCCTTGGGCGCCCCGGGCGCTCGGGCCGAACCGGCGGCTGGCGGGGTGCCCAACAAGGCCGACGTGTCTCCCGCCACCCTCGTCAAGCGGGGAGTTCCCGTCCGCAACACGAACCTGTCGGTTTTGTTCCGGCTGACCGAGGACACCGACAAAGTCTGCTATTTTTGCATTTCCGCGTGCGGCGAGCAGTTGGACCAGGACAGCGCTCCCGATGGCAACTCATTCGATATGGTGTCGCCGGCGGAGAACAAGGCGACGGACCTTGAGTTTTTGTTCCAGATCCTCCACGACGCGGCCGATTGCACGGGGAGTCTCCGCATGAGCGGGCGCGACGGCGTCCTGATCCACGAATTTCGAACCGAGACGAAATACGACCAGCCCGTGCCGCTGATCAAGGACCTCACGCACCAGGCCTACGTGTGGATCCGCGATGGCTCCGGCAAGCGCTGAAGTGGGTAGGGCGCGGGGCAGGCGCGGTGTGTTGAGCGCCTGACGGGGAGGCCCCTCCGAGATCCGGGAGCCCTTGGGACCGGGCAGACCCCCACGAGGGGATTCCTCATGGTGGTGCCAGGACCAAGAGGGGCGGCGTGAAGCAGGGGCGTGCCGAATGGCCGGGGCTGGGGAGGAGGGGAGACCGTCACTTACGGCGCAATGCGGGGCGCTCGACTGAGTACCAGCTGAGCGTCGCGCAGGCGACTGAGGCCAGCACGCAGCAGGGGAAGAACACCGCGAACCCATGGCGTTGGAAGCTCCATGCTGCCAGGATCTGTGCGCAGGGAAAGTGAAGGACATAGATCCCGTAGGAGAGGTCCGCGGCGAGCCGAAGGCGGAAGCTGTGGGCCAGGTGAAGGATGCAGAGGGGAAGCACCACGGGCCCGAAGATGGTCCAGCCGCCAAACTTCAGGAGCACGGCGCAAACGAGTCCCGTCACCGCGGCTCCTCTGGGTCCCAGGTTGATGGAGTCCCGGAACGTGTACGTCGCTGCCCCAACGGCGAAGGCCAGGAAGAACGGCGTGTTGGGCGACAGAGCAAGAAAACTAGGCAGGAGCGGGACGAGCGGGTTGGGCGAAAGGCAGATGCCGAAGTTTACGGCAAAGAGAAGTGCGGCAACACCAAGCATCCCGAGGCGCCGCGGCGCCAGTATCCCTGCCAGTCCAACTCCCAGGACGAGCAAATAGCAGCAGGCTTCCGGAAACAAGGACCACAGGGCGCCATTGATCGATTCGCTGTACGGCAGGCCCGCCGCCTCGGCCCCGACGGTCCAGCTCCTGATCCTGAGAAACGCATTCCGCTCGATAAAGCGGACTGCATCCCTCAGGTGCCAGACATCCTCTCCGGCTGAAGACGTCGCGGCAAGGAGGGGGGCCGCCACGAACGCGCAGAAAAGCAGCGCAAAATAGAATGCAGGAAGGATCCGCAGCGCCCGCCGTCTCAGGAAGGTTCCCCATCTCGGAGCGGAGCAGTAGCTGTGGCTGATCAGAAAACCGCTGATGCCAAAGAAACCCAGTACTGCTGCGGACCCCGGAGTGGTCTGGTGCTTTATGGCGCCCGATAACCAGTCATCGCCGAATCCGCCGAGGAGGCGGCTGTGGGTATATACAACGAGCAAGGCGAGAAGAAGGCGGATGACATCGAAGGCGTTGTCCCTGTGAGAAATCTGCGGCGGGGTTTGAGGCATCTAGCGGAAGTTTAAGAGTTACGGACGAGTTTTCCCAGTGCCCTTGATGCACTTCAATCGTAATCGGCGTTGGGCTGGCGGTTTTCAGAGGAGGTTTGGCCCGCAGCAGTGTCATCGATGCGGCTCGGCAATGGCGGGTTT
>CAIOZY010000006.1 GCA_903862935.1 uncultured Opitutaceae bacterium | reverse complement strand
CGATGACGGAGCGGCCGGAGTAGTCCACGCGCTTGCCGAGCAGGTTCTGGCGGAAGCGCCCCTGCTTGCCCTTGAGCATGTCGGAGAGCGACTTCAGGGGCCGGTTGCCCGCGCCGGTGACCGGGCGGCCATGGCGGCCGTTGTCAAAGAGGGCGTCGACGGCCTCCTGGAGCATCCGTTTCTCGTTGTGGATGATGACGTCGGGAGTCTTCAGCTGCATCAGGTTCCGCAAGCGGTTGTTGCGGTTGATGACGCGGCGGTACAGATCGTTGAGGTCCGAGGTAGCGAAGCGGCCGCCCTCCAGGGGGACCAGCGGGCGCAGGTCCGGCGGGATGACGGGGAGGACCTCGAGGATCATCCACTCGGGCTTGGACTTGGAGTGGATGAAGCCCTGGATGACCTTCAGGCGCTTGGAGAGCTTCTTTTTGATCTGCTTGGACTTGGTCGCCCGCATCTGCTCGTGCAGCTCGGAGACCGTGGTGTCCATGTCCATCTTGCTCAGGCTGTCGCGCACGGCCTCTGCGCCCATCTTGGCGACGAAGGAGCCGTCTCCGTACTCGTCGAGCGCCTGGCGGTATTCGGTGTCGGTGAGCAGCTGGCGCGGTTCCAGGGGCGTCCGGCCCGGATCGACGACCATGTAGTTCTCGTAGTAGATCACCCGCTCGAGGGCGCGCGCGGTCATGTCGAGCAGCAGCCCGAGGCGGCTGGGCATGCTCTTCAGGAACCAGATGTGCGCGACGGGAACGGCGAGCTCGATGTGGCCCATGCGCTCGCGGCGGACGCGGGCAATCGTGACCTCGACGCCGCAGCGGTCGCACACCACGTCCTTGTACTTGATGCGCTTGTACTTTCCGCAGGCGCACTCGTAGTCGCGCACCGGCCCGAAGATCTTCTGGCAGAACAGGCCGCCCGGCTCCGGCTTGAAGGTGCGGTAGTTGATCGTCTCCGGGTTCTTGACCTCACCCTTTGACCACTTGCGGATCGTTTCGGGCGAGGAGACCGTGATGGATACGCAGTCAAACGGGCTCTCGTCGAGGCCGAGGGCGGTTCGGGTTTCCTCGCGGGCGGAGGAGGCGGCGGTATCGGCGGGTTGAATCATGGGAGGTGGTGCGGTGTGCTTAGGAGCCGAGGCTTAGGGCGTCGCGCTTCTGGAGCTTGATGTCCAGGCCGAGCGATTGGATTTCCTTGATGAGGACGTTGAACGACTCGGGCGTGCCGGCCGACAGCGTGTTGTCGCCCTTGACGAGCGACTCGTAGATCTTGGTGCGGCCCTGGACGTCGTCGGACTTGACGGTGAGCAGCTCCTGGAGGGTGTGCGCCGCGCCGTAGGCCTCGAGCGCCCAGACTTCCATTTCGCCGAAGCGCTGGCCGCCGTATTGGGCCTTGCCGCCCAGCGGCTGCTGGGTGACCAGGGAGTACGGGCCGACCGCTCGGGCGTGGATCTTGTGGGAGACCAAGTGGTTCAGCTTCATCATGTAGATGTAGCCGACCACGACCTCCTGATCGATCTTCTCGCCGGTGCGGCCGTCGGACAGGACGCTCTTTCCCGAGGACGGGAGCTTGGCGTCGCGCAGGTACTCGCGGACCTTCTTCTCGGGGATACCGTCGAAGACGGGGGTCGCGACCTTCAGGCCGAGCTTTTTGCAGGCCCATCCGAGATGGGTCTCCAGGACCTGGCCGACGTTCATGCGCGAGGGCACGCCCAGCGGGTTCAGGCAGATCTCGACCGGGGTGCCGTCCGGCAGGAACGGCATATCTTCCTCGGGCACGATCTTGGCGACAACGCCCTTGTTGCCGTGGCGGCCGGCCATCTTGTCGCCGACTTCGAGCTTCTGCTTGGTGGCGACGTAGACCTTGACCTGCTTGATGGCGCCGTCTGCGGAGCCCTCACCGGATTCCACCGAGCCCACCTTGCGCTCGCGGTCTCCCTCGAGCTCGTCGAACTTCGACTGGTACGAGCCGATGATCTCCATGATCTTGATCCGCACGGGCGACGGGTCGATCTGCACGTGCTTGGAGACGGCAGCGAGCTTGCGCAGCAAGGTCTTGGTGATCTTGCGATTGGCCGGGATGATGATCTCACCGTTCTCGCCGTTGATGACGTCGAGCGGGATCTTCTCGCCGAGCAGGATGTTGGACAGGGCCTCTGTCAGGCCCTCGCGCAGCTTGTCCATCTGCGTCTTGTAGTCCTCCTGAATCTGCTTGATCTGGCGGCGGCGGTCGGAGGGCGAGAGGCGGTCCTGCTGGCTGTCGATGCGCGAGGAGACCTTCACGTCCATGATGATGCCGGCGACCCCGGAGGGGACGACCAGCGAGGTGTCCTTAACGTCAGCGGCCTTCTCGCCGAAGATCGCCCGAAGGAGCTTCTCCTCGGGGGCGAGCTCGGTCTCAGACTTGGGCGTGATCTTGCCGACGAGGATATCCCCGGGCTTGACCTCCGCGCCGATCCTGATGACGCCGTTGTGGTCGAGGTTCTTCAGGGCCTCTTCGCCGACGTTCGGGATGTCCCGGGTGATCTCCTCGGGCCCGAGCTTGGTGTCGCGGGCCGTGACCTCGAACTCCTGGATGTGGATCGAGGTGAAGATGTCCTCCTTGAGGACCTTCTCGGAGATGAGGATCGCGTCCTCGAAGTTGTACCCGTTCCAGGGCATGAAGGCCACGAGCACGTTGCGGCCCAGCGCCATCTCGCCGCGGTCCGTGGACGGCCCGTCGGCGATGATCTCGTCGGCCTTGATCTTCTGCCCGCGCTTGACGATCGGCTTCTGGTTGAAGCAGGTGCCGGCGTTCGAGCGCATAAACTTGCGCAACTCGTAGACGTAGACCTGGTTCTTCGGGTCGTGCCGCAGGTTGCGCGGGAGCTCGCCGTCCTTGGTGACGACGATGCGCTTGGCATCGACCGAGGCGACGACGCCGGGCGCCTCCGCCACAACGACAATCTTCGAGTCGCGGGCCACCCGTTCCTCGATTCCTGTGCCGACGAACGGCGCCTCGGACTGCAGGAGCGGAACGCCCTGGCGCTGCATGTTCGAGCCCATGAGCGCGCGGTTGGCGTCGTCATGCTCGAGGAACGGAATCATGCCAGCGGCGATGGAGATCACCTGCTTGGGCGACACGTCCATGAAGTCTACCTCGGCGGCGCCGACCTCGAGGAACTCGCCGTCTTTGCGGACGGTGACTTTGCCGACAAAGTGCCCCTTGTCGTCGATCTCGGCGTTGGCCTGGGCGATGATCTTTCCCTCTTCCTGGTCGGCCGTGAGGTACTCGATCTTGTCGCTCACGCGGCCCTCCTTGGCGATCCGGTAGGGGGTCTCGATGAAGCCGAACTCGTTGACGCGGGCATACGTCGACAGCGAGTTGATCAGGCCGATGTTGGGGCCTTCAGGCGTCTCGATCGGGCAGATGCGCCCGTAGTGGGAGGGGTGCACGTCGCGCACCTCGAATCCGGCGCGCTCGCGGTTGAGTCCCCCGGGCCCGAGGGCAGACAGGCGGCGCTTATGCGTCACCTCGGCCAGCGGGTTGATCTGGTCCATGAACTGGGACAGCTGGCTGCGGGCGAAGAAGTCGCGGATCACCGTCGTCAGCGCCTTCGGGTTGATCAGCTTCTGGGGCGTGATCGAGTCGACGCTCTGGTCGTACATCGTCATGCGCTCGCGGACGAGCCGCTCGGTGCGGGAAAGGCCAACGCGACACTGGTTGGCGAGCAGTTCGCCCACGGTGCGCACGCGCCGGCTACCCAGGTGGTCAATGTCGTCAACCACGCCCTCGCCGCGCCGCAGGCGCACGAGGTACTTGGTGGCGGCGACGATGTCGCCGCTCTCGAGGATGCGCTGCTCGAGCTCGACCTTCAGGCCCAGCTTCTGGTTGACCTTGTAGCGGCCCACCCGGCCCAGATCGTAGCGCTTCGGGTCGAAGAACAGGCGTTTGAGAAGGGCCTTGGCGTTGGCCGTCGTCGGGGGCTCCCCCGGGCGCAGGCGCTTGTAGATTTCCTTGAGGGCCTCCTCCTCATTGCGGCTGGGGTCCTTCTTCAGGGCGCGGATGATCGCGCCCTCGTCGATCGCCGTGTCGATGACGCGGATCGAGGAAATCTCGTGCTTCTCGAAGGTGCGCACGATCTGCTTGGTGAGCGGCTCGAAGGCCCGGGCCAGCACGACGCCCTTCTGGGCGTCGATCGCGTCCTCGACCAGGACGAGGGTGCTCACGTTCTCCATGTCGAGCGCCTTGGAAACCTTCAGGTCCTTGATCTCGTAGAAGAGGTTCAGGATGTCCACGTCGGCGCTGTAGCCGATGGCGCGCAGCAGCGTTGTGATGAGGAATTTCCGGCGGCGGCGACGGCGGTCGAGGTAGACGTACAGCAGGTCGTTGTTGTCGAACTGGACCTCGAGCCAGGTTCCGCGGTCGGGAATGATGCGGAAGGAATGCAGGAGCTTGCCGTTCGGGTGGGGCGTCACCTCGAAAGCGATGCCGGGCGAGCGGTGGAGTTGGGAGACGACGACGCGCTCGGCGCCGTTGATGATGAAGGAGCCGCGCTCCGTCACCATCGGGATCTCGCCCATGTAGATGTCCTCGTCCTTGATGAAGTCCTCCTCGCGCAGGCGGAGCTTAACATAGAGCGGCACCGAGTAGGTGATGCCCTCGCGGATGCACTCGATCTCGGTGTTCTTCGGGTCGCCGAGGGTGTACGAGACGTACTCCAGGACGAGCCGCTCGTCGTAGGACTGGATCGGGAAGACCTCCCGGAACACGGCCTCAAGGCCCTGCGGCTTGCGCTGCTTCTCGGGGATGCCCTTCTGCAGGAAATCCAAGTAGGAGGTGATCTGGATCTCGATCAGGTTCGGCGGCTGAAGGACTTCGCGGAGTTTTCCGAAGTTGATGCGTTCGGTATGAGTGCGGTCGGCCATGGGAAATTCCGGTTCGGATTAGGTCAACAAACAGCCTCGCGCCGCCCTGAGGAGAGCGCCGCGCAATGCAAGGCTAGTTACAATGGTAAAAAAGGCAAAGGACCGGCCAGGGGATGCCCCGGCCGGTCTCGCTTGGTGCAAGACTGTGGACAATTTTTTGCCCAATAAGTGCTTACTTGAGTTCGACCTTCGCGCCGGCGGCCTCGAGCTTCTTCTTGATCTCTTCGGCCTCCTGCTTCGAAACGCCTTCCTTAACGGGCTTGGGCGCTCCCTCGACGAGGTCCTTCGCCTCCTTGAGTCCGAGACCGGTGATGGCCCGGACCTCCTTGATCGCGCCAATCTTGTTCGCGCCAGCCTCGAGGAGGACGACGGTGAACTCGGTCTTCTCCTCGGCGGGAGCGGCGGCGGCGGCAGCAGCGGGGGCTGCTGCGGCGGCTACCGGTGCGGCGGCGGAAACGCCCCACTTGGTTTCGAGGTCCTTGACCAGACCGGCGATCTCGAGGACCGACTGGCTGGAAAGCCACTCGATAACTTGTTCTTTGGTGATGTTGCTCATGGTTGTCTCCTGCGGCTGGCTAGCGGCCCCGTCGGGGGCGTGTTTAAGGGACGTATCCCCTAGCCCGCTGCGTTTAGTGGTTGTCTATTCTGATAAAAGAAAATTTTGGTTCGAATCAGGCGCCCGCCGCGCGGACCTTCGCCTGGAGGACGTTGAGTGCGGCCTGGGGCACCGCGTTGATGACGCGAACGAAGGAGCTCGCGGGCTGGTTGAGCAGACCCAGGAACTGGGCGCGCAGCGTCTCGAGCGAGGGCATCTCCGCCAGCTGCTCGATCTGTTTGGCGGTGATCAGCTTCTGGCTGAGGATACCGGCCTTAACCGCGATCTTCTGCTTCTCCTTGAAGAACTGCTTGAGGACCTTCGCGACTCCGGGGGAGTTGCGGCCGCCCACGATGAGGGCAGTCGGCCCGGTGAGGCACTCCTCGATCGAGGGCAGGCCAAGGGCCTTCGCGGCGACGCGAAGCGAGCTGTTCTTGACGACGTGGAACTCCGCCTTCTCGACGGCCAGCCGCTTGCGCAGCTCGGCCAGGTCGGCGACGCTCGCCCCGTTGAAGTTGGCGAGGATCACGTAGTCGGACTTCTTGAGGTGGGTCTCGACCTCGGCAATAAGGTATTGTTTTTCGGCTCTCATGGGTCGGGCCTCCGCTTAGTACTTGCTGAATTCGCTGGATGCCACGCGGACAGCGGGGCTCATCGACGAGGAAATGGCGACGGACTTGATGTAGTGGCCCTTGAAGTGGGCGGGCTTGGCCTTGCCGACGGCGTCGACCACGGCCAGGGCGTTCTCGACGATCTGGGCCGGGGTGAAGGAACGTTTGCCGACGCCGACGCCAATGTTGCCCGTCTTGTCCATCTTGAACTCGACGCGGCCGGCCTTGACGGCCTTGATCCCGGCGGCGATGTCGTCGGTGACGGTGCCGCTCTTCGGGTTGGGCATCAGCCCCTTCGGGCCGAGCACCCGGGCGATCGTGCGCACGGTCTTCATGGCCTCCGTGGTCGCGATGGCGACGTCGAAGTCGAGCCAGCCCTCGTTGATCTTGGCCATGATGTCCTGAAGGCCGGCGTGGTCGGCACCGGCGGCTATCGCCGCATCCGGGTTGTCGGTGAAGACCAGCACGCGGATTTTCTTGCCCGAGCCGTTCGGCAGCGGGGTCGTTCCGCGCACCATCTGCTCGCCGGCGGTCGGGTCGACCCCCAGGCTGAACGAGAGCTCGACGGTCTCGTCGAACTTGGCCTTCGGGAAGCGGACGAGCACGTCCACGGCCTCCTTCAGGGGATACTCCTTAGTGAGATCGGCTGCCTTCACGGCGGCGCGATACCGTTTGCTATGTTTTTCCATTTTGGTCTCCTTGCGGTGCGAACGCCCCGGACTACGCCGTCAGGCTCCCGCGGGATGTGGTTTCGTTAACGAGTCAGAAAACTCAGTCGACAACATCGATGCCCATGTTGCGAGCGGTGCCGGCGATGATGCGGATGCCCGCCTCGTCGTCCTTGCAGTTGAGGTCCTTCTGCTTGAGCTTGACGATCTCGAGCAGCTGCTTGCGGGTAACCTTGCCGACCTTGTCCTGGTTGGGCTTGGCCGAGCCGCTGGCGATATTAGCTGCCTTCTTGAGCAGCACCGAGGCGGGCGGCGACTTCAGGATGAACGAGAAGCTCTTGTCCGCGTAAACCGTGATCACCACCGGAAGGATCATGCCGTTCTGATCCTTGGTCTTAGCGTTGAACTCCTTGCAGAACGCCATGATGTTGACGCCTTGCGCGCCGAGCGCGGGGCCGACCGGCGGCGCCGGATTGGCTGCCCCAGCGGGGAGTTGGAGGCGGATGTAACCTTGGATTTTCTTGGCCATGAATTAAAGGGGTTGTTGGGTTGTCACTCGGCGAGGCGCTGCACCTGCCAGTATTCAAGTTCCACCGGCGTGAACCGGCCGAAGATCGAAACCGACACGCGGAGCTTTCCGCGATCGGGGTCGATCTCGTCGATGCGCCCGTTGAGGTTCGCGAAGGGCCCGTCGTTGATCTTGACCTCCTCGCCCACGGCGTATTGCACCTTCGGCACTTCCTTGCCGTTGGCCGCCTCGATCCTGGCCCGGATCTCGTCGATCTCGCTCTGGCGGAGCGCCGCGGGGTGCTCGCCGCCTACAAACCCGATGACGCCGGCCACTTCCTTCACGAAGTACCAGGGCTTGTTGATGAGTTTGCCGTCCTCGCCGAACAGGCGCATCTGGATGAAGACGTAGCCCGGGTAGAGCTTGCGGACCTTGGTCGACTTCTTGCCGTTCTTGACCTCGGAAACAACCTCCGTCGGAAGGAGCACCTCGAAGATCTGGTCGTCGAGCTCCTCCGCGGTCTTGAATCGCTCGATGTAGATTTTGACCTTGTTCTCCTGGCCGGAGAGGGTGTGCAGGGCGAACCACTGGGCGCCCGCAGGAGCGGCGGTAGGAGCGGTGGACATGGGTTCGTTTTAACTGACCCAGGACGTGAACAGGTCCACGACTTGGTAGAGCGAGAAGTCGCTGATTCCGGTGAACAACCCCAGGATGATCGACGCCACGATGACGACGACGGTGGAGTCCCTCAGTTCGGAGGGGGTCGGCCAGCTGGCCTTCTTCAGTTCGGCGGTCATTTCGCCGAAGAAGATGCGTGTGCTGCGGAAAGGATTGGACATGGCGTGTGAGAGTGGCAGGGGCGGAGGGACTCGAACCCCCAACCGACGGTTTTGGAGACCGCTACTCTACCAATTGAGCTACACCCCTGTGGCGTGGATTTTAGACGACGGCGCCGAGGCTCCGCGGGGGAGGACCTCGGCGAGTCGTATTGGCAGTTGGAACAGAGGCACTTACTCGGTGATGTCCGTGATGCGGCCCGCACCAATGGTGCGACCGCCTTCGCGGATGGCAAAGCGCTGAGTCTTCTCCATTGCGATCGGGACGATCAGGTCGATGTCGATATTGATGTTGTCGCCGGGCATGATCATCTCGACGCCCTTGGGCAGGTTGACGATACCGGTGACGTCCGTCGTCCGGAAGTAGAACTGCGGACGATAGCCGTTGAAGAAGGGGGTGTGACGGCCGCCCTCGTCCTTGGACAGGACGTAGATCTCAGCCTTGGCCTTCTTGTGGGGAGTGATCGACTTCGGGGCCGCCAGGACCTGGCCGCGCTCGATGCCGTCCTTCTCAACGCCGCGCAGCAGAACGCCGACATTGTCGCCCGCCCGACCCTCGTCGAGGAGCTTGCGGAACATTTCGATGCCGGTGACAACGGTCGTGCTCGTGTCCTTCAGCCCGACGATCTCGACGGTCTCGTTCAGCTTCACGATGCCGCGCTCGATACGGCCTGTGGCGACGGTGCCGCGGCCGGTGATCGAGAAGACGTCCTCGATGGACATCAGGAAGGGCTTGTCGACCTCGCGGACGGGCTCCGGGATCTCGCTGTCGATGGCGTCCATCAGATCGTCGATCGCCTTGATCCCCTCGGGCTTGCCCTCGAGGGCGGCCGTCGAAGAGCCGCGGACAACCTTGGCGTTCTTCCCGTCAAACTGGTACTTGGTGAGCAGGTCGCGGACCTCTTCCTCAACCAGGTCAAGGAGGTCCTTGTCGTCGATCAGGTCGACCTTGTTCAGGAAAACCACGATCTTCGGCACGCCAACTTGGCGGGCGAGCAGGATGTGCTCACGGGTCTGGGGCATCGGGCCGTCGGCGGCGGATACAACCAGGATCGCTCCGTCCATTTGGGCGGCGCCCGTGATCATGTTCTTCACGAAGTCGGCGTGTCCGGGACAGTCGACGTGCGCATAGTGGCGCTTAGCCGTCTGGTACTCCACGTGGGCCACCGCAATCGTCACGGTCTTGGTGGCGTCACGGATGGTGCCGCCCTTCGCGATGTCCGCGTAGGACTTGATCTCCGCGAAGCCCTTCTTCGACTGCACCGAGAGGATCGCAGCAGTCAGCGTTGTCTTGCCGTGGTCGACGTGGCCGATCGTGCCGACGTTGACGTGCGGTTTTGTGCGTTGGAATGTTCCTTTAGCCATGGAAGGTTTGGGACGTGTTGTTGGGTTGGGATTGGAAGGTGATGTGGATTTTTTGGTAGTCTGTCCTGGAGCCCAGAACCGGGTTTGAACCGGTGACCTCGTCCTTACCAAGGACGTGCTCTGCCAACTGAGCTATCTGGGCAGACCAGTAGCCGGCTCGCCAAAAGAACCCCAGTTGATTATCAAGGGTTTCTGGCTCACGGATGCTGAACTTAAGGTCAAAAAACGAAAAAGAGGTTAGAAAGTGAACGTCGCGAATTGCCCCGTCAACAGCAAACTTGCGACGCAAGGCAAATTTTGAACTAAACCCGCGCTCAGGGCCCAACAGATATCCGGTAGAAACCCGGGGCGAGCCGATCACCCACCCTAAAGGTCCGCACCAGATAGTCGAGAAAATAGCCGTCCGAGGTTGTTCCCGAGCGAACCGTCGGCACCAGGGCCCCCACAAGTCCCGCGGCGTCGACCGCCGCCATGAACTGCCAGGCCCCGCCCTCCGGCGGAGAATCCGCAACCCCCGATGCAAGACCGATTAACGCCTGGGAGAAGACTCTTTGACCCGATCCGGCTGCAACGATCTCCAGGAACGCGCTGCGCAAGCTGACAACCGGGGGCGGGCTGTCCGATCGGCCAATGCCCACGAAGGGCTGGCCGGGCGGGTTGGAGTCGAGGGCGTCGGCGGTCCGCTCCGGAACCGCCGTAGGTGATGGAAGATCCAGTGCAAGATTGATTTCCGAGAAAACAAGTTTGGCCCCGAAGTTCTCAAAGGTCTGGCTCGGTTCCCTCCGGGGGACCTCTTTTTCGGAGCTGTTCCACTGCGTGGGCAGGAACAGCGGTGTCGGGTCGTGGGCCTGGGCGTCCTCCTGGAAGAGCGGGTCGGCCGGCGAACCCGGCTGGGCCCCGATTTGCAGGGCAAGGGTCGGCGGGGACGCCGCGCGGGGGGGAGGAGCCCCGAGGGGCCGGAAGAGCGATATACCGAAGGCGAGCGCAGCCGCACCGGCGACCGCGGCCACCGCCCAGATGCGCTTGATCCCCCTCTTACTCGAGGCCATCGCTCACCGCCGGCCGCCCGGCGGGACGGCCTCCTCAGCCGCCAGTTGGACGCGGATGAAGCCCGCAGCAGCAGCCATGCTGCAGATCCGGGCAACATCGGAGACGGGCACCTGATCGCTCGCGCCGACCAGAAGCACGGGCTGGCGATCCCTCTGGGCCCGGGCCTTGAGCCAGTTGGGCAGTTCGGCCATGGTCAGCAGCCCGTTGTCGGTGAGAATCTGGCCGGAGCGCAGTACGCTCATGTAGCAGGTCGTTCCCGTCGCGCCCGCCCGCGCGCCGGCGGTCTGCGGCAGGCGGAAGTCGACCCCCAGGCCGGGCGCAAGGACAAACCGCGATCCGAAAAGCGCAAAGAAAAGAGCCAGCAACCCCACGTTGATGAAAAAGAAAAAGTCCAGGCTTCGGGGCGGCGGCGAGAGCCTCGAGGCGAGGTCCAGGGGACGCGTGATCATGGCTTGGCCCGGTACTCCGTGAGCAGGTAGCGCATCATCTCGTTTCCGGCCCACTCCAGGTCCCGGACAATTGCGCGCAGGCGGCCGGTGAGGAAATGGTGCGCGAGATGGGCCGGGATCGCCAGCATGAGGCCCCCGGCCGTGCTCAACAGGGCCTGCCACATGCCTGCGGAAAGGGCGTTCGCCGTCGCGTAGTCCCCGCCCCGCGAGAACGCGAGGAAGGTCGTGATCATGCCGAGCACCGTTCCCAGAAGGCCCACGAGCGGGGCCGCCTGCCCGATTGCGGCGAGCGATCCGATCCGCCGCTCGAGGGCGGGCAGCTCGACGACCGCCGCCTCCTGGACGTGGAACCGCATGTGCTCGGCGTCGTCGTCGGCGTGCATGAGCGCCGCCTTGACGACCGCGGCCACGGGGCCCGGCGTCTCCTCGCAGACGGTGAGCGCCTCGACCAGGCGCCGCTTGGCCAGGATGTTCTTGATCCCGTCGACAAAGGCCGTCGAGCGGATCTGGCCCCGGTGCAAGTAGAGCGTGCGCTCGATGAACATGATCAGGCCCACCAGACCCATCGCCAACAGCACCCACATCATCGGGCCGCCCTTTGAGAAAAGGCTGAAATCGAGGACAGACATAGGTTTAAATAGAGTTACACCCGATCGGCGGGCCCGCGTAAATGCGAAACGCTCATGGTCCGGCAGGCGGCGTTATCGCCGCCAGATTCGCCTTCGCGACGGCTGCGAAGGGTAGGCCCGTCTTGAGGATCAATTTCCAGGCATCACCGGCCTGGTCCAGCTTTCCCTCCTGCTGGAAGACGGCCCCCAATTCGAGCAGCGTCCGGGCCATCCAGTAGCGGCCCTTCTCGTGGAGTTCCCCCGCATTGTCGGGATTGAGCAGGAAGGCCGACACCACGTCGCGCCACCACACCTGAGCGGCCTGCTCCAGACGGCCGCGCCGCTTGTAGATGTAGCCCAGGTTGAATCCCGCCTCGACCCGGACATCGGCCTTGGCGTCCACGCGGTCGCACAGGTCCTCAAACAGGGCGCGGGCCCGCTCCTCGTGTGAGGGGTCACCGGCCGACTGGGCGTTGTAGGTCTCGGCCAGGGCAAGGCGCGCCAGGATCACATCGGGGTTTCGCGCGTAGTTGTTGATGACCGACTGGTAGTCCTGCTCGGCGAGCGAGAAGCGGTTGAGCTTTCTCATGAGGTCTCCCTGCTTCAGCCGCGCATCGAACACCAGCTCGTGGTCCGGGTAGCTGGTGACCAGCCTCTCGATCAGGCGGTTGGCGTCGTCCAGGTCCTTGTCCTGCCCGAGGCGTTCCGCCAGGAAGGCCGCCTGGTACAGGGCATACGGCGCGTAGGCGCTCTTCGGAAAGTCGTCGGCGAGCCGGGTGAGCAGCTGCCGCGCCTCGGCGATCTTGTCCTGCCGGGCATAGTGCTCGGCCTCCACAAAGTACGAGGACACGGCCGCGTCCGACCTCGGGTAGTCCGCGCGCAAGCGCTTGAGCTGCGCCAGGGCGTCGGGCTCTTGCTTCAATTCGAAGTAGGCCTGCGCCTTGAGGAGGGTCCCCGCGCTGGCGATCTTCAGCCGCAGGTCCCCCGAGGCTCCCTGTAGGGTCTTGTCCAGGGCGTCGACCAGCCGCAGCGTGGCCTGGGGCTCGCGCGCGTCGAGCGAAAGCCGCGCCTGCAGCCAGGCCATCTGCGCGCGCAGCCCCTCAGGCAGCCCGCCCTTGGCCTCCGACGCCGAGGGGGCGGGCGGGGCGAGAAGCCGGTTCACGCGGGCGTAGGCCTCCGCGGTCCTGCCCGCGAGCTGCAGGGCCCGCGAGAGGTTCCACTCGGCCTCCCACCGGTTGGCGGCGTCAAAGGCGGCATTTCGGGCGAGTTGGTCCAAGTCGGCCTGCGCCTCGTTCAGGGCCCCGGCCTTGATCTCGGCCTCGACACTCTGGAACATGAGGTCGCCGGCCGGGATTCCCGCCGGCGGGTCGCGCAGCACCGAGGCGTACGCGTCGGCCGCCCCCCGAAAGTCCCCCGCCCTAAACCACGCCTCGGCCACGACCACGCTCAGCCGGGCACGGGACGGTCCGGCCGGAAGCGCATCCCGGGTCTGCCGCGCCAGGTCGGCCGCCGTGCGGTAGCGGCGCTGCTCCCAGGCGGCCCCTGCCAGGAGCCCCAGGGCGTACGGCTTGAGCGGCGAACCGGGAAAGCGCTCGAGCAGCGCGTGGGCAGAGTCCTCCGCCTGGGCGTAGTCGCGCTCCCCCAGAGCCAGGTTCGCGCGCATCAGCAGCAGGTCGTCGAGAATGGGGTGCTGCCCGGCGGAGCCGATCAGCCGGTCCAGCTCCGAGCGCAGGACTCCCCGGGCGGACTCGCTCACCAGGGCCCGGCCGAGCAGCTGCAGGGCGACCCGCTGGCGGTCCGGATCGCTTCCGGCCTCGAGCAGCTGGATCAGGGCGGCCCGGCCCGGGCCGTCGGCAGCCCCGGACACCAGCCCGAGCAGCAGCCGGAAGTCGTCGGCCCGGCCGCGCTCTGACGGGGGGAGGGTGAGCAGGTCCCTCTGGAGAGCCTCGACCGCCGCCGCCTTCCGGCCAAGGGCGTCAAGCATGACCGCATACGAGCGCTCGAAGTCGCAGCCGGTAGCCGTGCCCCGGAACCGCTCGGCGTTCTGCCGAGTCTGCTCGGCGGCGGCCTCACTGACCTCGCCCAAGCGCAAGCGCGCCTGCTCGTGGGCGAGCAGGAAACGGGCCCGGGCAAGCTCGGTGTCGGCGGCCTTCTCGGCCTGCAGGTAGAAATTGCCCGCCTGGACGGTGTCTCCGGCCGCCCCCGCGATGATCCCCTGGAGGAAAAAGTGCCATGGCCTGTCCGCGGCCGACAGTTCGGCCGGCTTCACGTCGGCGAGTTCCTTTTTTGCGGTCTCGAAGTTCTTCAGTCCCGCCCCGGCGAGGCCCCGGCGCAGGTGCCAGGCCGAGCCGCGGGGCCCGGCCAGGGTGTTGAGAGCCCGGTCGGCTTCGGCGGGCCGCCCGTCGTCGAGGAGCGCCGTTGCCAGGGCCAGGGTGAGGTTCACGCGGTTGGCCGCGTCGTAGCCTGGAAGCGATGGGTCGGCCCCCGGCGAGGCGAGCAGCTCCCGGTAGATCCCGGCCGCGACTCCCGGGAACCCCAGCTCCTGGCCCCTCTCGGCGGCCAGAAGTGCGAGTCCGCCCGCCCCGGCCGAGGGCCGCGGGGAAGCGGGCGCGAGCGGCGGCGGCGGATTGAGCGCCTCCTGGGCGGTCAGCGGTCCTGCCATCAGGGCCAGGAAGACTATGAAGGGGCGGATGCGCATCGGATGCGGCAAAGGAAATGTTTGCCCGGATCCCCGGAAACAATCAACCGCGTTGTGCTTTGCACCGCAGGGACTTTTAGCTAGAGTGCCTCAAAGCCATGTCCTCCGAGCTCACGGAACTCTACCAGCAGGTGATCCTCGACCATAACCGCCGCCCGCGCAACCGGGGTCGGCTGCCGACGGCCAACCGGGTCGCCCACGGGGACAACCCGACCTGCGGCGACCAGTGCCACGTCTACCTGAGGCTCGACGGCGACCGGATCGCCGAGATCTCCTTCGACGGCTCGGGCTGCGCCATCTCCCAGGCCAGCGCCTCGCTGATGACGACCCAGCTGAAGGGCAAGACCGCGGCCGAGGCCCAGGAGCTCTACCGCCAGTTCCACGAGATCGTCACGACGGGCAAGGAGCCCGAGGAGATCAGCGACCTGGCGGCCTTCGCCGGGGTGCATGCCTTCCCGGCCCGGATCAAGTGCGCCACTCTGGGCTGGCACGCCGCCCTGAACGCCCTGAAGGGTGAGCCCGCGCCCGCGACGACAGAGACCCACTCCGACTAGCCAACAAAGCAGATGGCCCCCGCGCCCATGCCCTCATCCTGGAACAGTCTCCGCGACGACTTCCCCATCCTCCACCAGCAGGTGAACGGCAAGCCCCTGGTCTACCTGGACAACGCCGCCACCACGCAGAAGCCCCGAGTGGTGATCGAGGCACTCTCCCATTTCTACGAGCGGGACAACGCAAACGTCCATAGGGGCCTCCACGCCCTGTCGATGAGGTCGACCGACCACTACGAGAACGCCCGCTCGAAACTGGCCCGGTTCATCAACGCGCAGGCCCCCGAGGAGATTGTCTTCACCCGGGGCACGACCGAGTCGATCAACCTGGTTGCCGCGAGTTGGGGCTCGGCGAACCTTAAGGCGGGCGACGTGATCTTGCTGACGGAGATGGAGCACCACAGCAATATCGTGCCCTGGCAGTTGATCGCCCAGCGCACGGGCGCCAAGCTGCGGTACATCCCCATTACCGGGGACGACGGGCTCTTGGACCTTTCCCAGATCGACCGGCTTCTCACGCCCGAGGTGAAGCTCTTCGCCTTCACCCACGTTTCGAACACGCTGGGCACGATCAACCCGGCCGCCGAGCTGTGCGCACGGGCCCGGAAGGCCGGCGCGCTGACGCTGGTCGACGCAGCCCAGTCGATCGGGCACATGCCGGTTGACGTCCGGGCCCTGGGCTGCGACTTCCTGGCCTTCTCCGGCCACAAGATGGCGGGCGTGGCCGGGATCGGGGTCCTGTACGGGCGCCGGGAGCTACTCGACGCGATGCCGCCCTACCAGGGCGGGGGCGGGATGATCAACCACGTGGAGCTCTTCGAGAGCAGCTGGAAGCCCTCCCCGGAGCGCTTCGAGGCCGGCACTCCCAACTTCGCCGACGCGTACGCGCTGGGGGTCGCCTGCGACTACCTTGAGGGAATCGGCCGGGCGAGGATCAAAAGCCACGACGGGGAGCTCGCCGAGCGGGCCTACCGGGCTCTGGGCGAGTTGCCCGGCATCCGCCTGATCGGGCCCCCGGGGGAGCGCGGAGGGCTCGTCAGTTTTGCCCTGCGCGACGTGCACGCCCATGACGTCGTCACCTTCGCCGACCAGGACGGGATCGCCCTGAGGGGCGGCCACCACTGCAACCAGCCCCTGATGAAAAAACTCGGGCTTGCGAGCACCGCCCGGGCGAGCTTCTACCTGTACAACACGGCCGAGGAGATCGACGTGCTCGTGGCCTCGCTCCGGCGGACGATCCGCTTCTTCGGCGGTTGAGCCGGCCCGGCCGGCTAGCCCAAAAGCCACTGTCCGGCAGCCGCCGCGAGGGCGACCACAAGCCAGGGCGGCGTCCTCCACAGGCTCAGCAGGGCGAAGGCGACCAGGGCCGCCGCCGCGTCGCGCCCGCCCCGGACGGCTTGGGTCCAGACAGGGTTGTAAAGGGCCGCGACCAGGATTCCCACCACCGCGGCGTTGGCCCCGAGCAGGCAGGCGCGAACCGCTGGCCTGCCGCGCAGAAGGTTCCAGAACGGGAGCGTTCCGCCGACCAGCATCCAGCCGGGCAGGAAAATCGCAACCAGGCACCACGCCCCCATAAGCCAGGCCCCAGCCCCCGCACCCATGAGGGTCCCCAGGTAGGCCGCGAACGTGAACAGGGGCCCGGGGACGGCCTGCGCCGCGCCATAGCCGGCGAGGAAGGCCTCGTCGGAAACCCAGTGCGCCGGGACGACCTCGGCCCTGAGGAGCGGGAGCACCACGTGCCCGCCCCCGAAGACCAGCGAGCCCGCGCGGAAGAAGCTGTCAAAGGCCGCCACGGCCCGCTGCCCTCCGGAGCGGGCCGCGACCGGCAGGCCAACCAGAAGGACCGCGAAGGCGATGAGGGTCCCGGCGGCCCACAGGTGGTTCCGGCCCAGGCCGGCCCCGGACGTCCCCTCCGCCGGCTCGCGCCGGTAGAGGAGCCATCCGGCGATGGCCCCGGCAGCGAGAACCGCAACCTGGGCAGGCGCGCTCGGAGCGAGCAGGACCGTCCCCGCCGCCGCGAGGCAGAGGCTCATCCGGGCCCGGTCGGGACAGAGCCGCTTTCCCATGCCCCAGACTGCCTGGGCCACGACCGCCACCGCGGCGAGCTTCAGGCCGTGCAGCCAGCCCACGCTCTTCAGGTCGCCCACCCGGCCGACCCCGAGGGCGAACAAAACCATGAGGACCGCCGAGGGCAACAGGAAGCACACCGAGGCGACGAGCCCTCCGGCAACCCCGGCCCGGCGCATGCCGAGCCCGAAGGCGACCTGGCTCGAGGACGGTCCGGGCAGCGCCTGGCAGAGCGCCACGAGGTCCGAGTACACCGCCTCGTCGAGCCAGCAGCGGCGGCGCACGAACTCATCGTGGAAGTACCCCAGGTGGGCGACCGGGCCCCCGAAGCAGATCACCCCCAGTCTGAGGAACGCCCCCGCAATCCGGCCCAGTTCGGAAAAAGTCCCCATGGCCGCCCTAGCGGGTCTTGCCGGGCGCCTCCGCTGCGGCCGGCCTGGTGGTTTCTGGTGTGGGGCCCATCTCGGATTTGCAGCTTGGAACCTAGGGAGCGAGCGGATTAATTCAACCCCAGGATCGCCCGCACGGGGCCGAGAGCCCCGGGCAAGCGCCTGAATCCCAATGGCCCTGCTCATCAAAAACGGCGAGATCGTCACCGCGAGCGAGCGCTACGTCGCGGACATCTACTGCGACGGCGAGACGATCACCCGCATCGGCCGTGGACTGCCCGCGCCCGCGGGGGCCCAGGTGATCGACGCCTCCGGACAGTACATTTTTCCGGGCTTTGTCGACCCTCATGTGCACCTGCACCTTCCCGTCATGGGGACCCTGTCCAAGGACACCTTCGGGACCGGCAGCCGGGCGGCCTTGATCGGGGGGACGACGACCCTGATCGAGATGTGCTGCCCCGCGCGAGGGGACGACCTCATGGCCGGATTCGAGCTGTGGATGTCCCAGGCGGCGGGCGTGTCGGCGTGCGACTTTTCCTTCCACATGGGGGTCTCGCGGTTCGACGCGGCCGCCGAGGCGCACCTGCGCCAGATCGTCCGCCGAGGGATTAGCTCCTTCAAGATCTTGCTCGCCTACAAGGGGACCCTCGGGATCGACGACACGGAGCTTTACCGGACGCTCAAACTCGCCCGCGAGCTCGGGGTGGTCGTCGCCGCTCACTGCGAAAACGAGACCCTGGTCGCCGAACGCCAGCGAGAGCTCCTCGCAGCGGGCCGGACCGAGCCGCGCTGGCACCACGAGAGCCGGCCTCCCCGGGTCGAGGCCGAGGGGGTCCACCATCTGATGAGTTTCGCGGAGCTGACGGGTGCCTCCGTCTACATCGTGCACCTGAGCTGCAAGGAGGCCCTAGCGGAGGCCCTGGCGGCCCGCAGCCGCGGCGTGAAGGTGGGGATCGAGACCCTGATCCAGTATCTGCTGCTCGACAAGACTCTCGCCGAGCTTCCGGACTTCGAGGGGGCAAAATACGTGATGTCCCCTCCCCTCCGCGACGCCTCGAACCAGCCCGTCCTGTGGGAGGCCCTGCGCTCGAGGGCGATAGACACGGTCGCAACCGACCACGCCCCGTTCGACTTTGCGACCCAGAAGGCCATGGGCCGGGGGGACTTCACCCGGATCCCGAGCGGGATCCCCTCGCTCGAGGAGCGCGTCAAGCTCCTGTACTCGCGGGGCGTGGCCGAGGGCAGGATCGACCTGCACACGCTGGTCGACTGTGCCAGCACGAAGGCGGCGCGGATCTTCGGATTGTATCCGAGAAAAGGTGAGATCAAGCCTGGCTCCGACGCCGATCTGGTCGTCTTCGACCCCCACCGCCGAGGGGTCATCTCGGCCCGGACCCACGCGATGAACGTTGACTACAGCGTCTTCGAGGGCTGGGCGTACGAGGGCGCCCCGAGCGCCGTCACGGTCCGGGGCGAGATTGCCGCACGCGACGGCCGCTTCGTCGGCACCCCCGGCCGCGGGCGGTTCGTCGCCCGGGCCCCGGGCTCGTTCTAAGCCCGGGGCTAGTGCTGTCAGCGCGGCCTAGGGGGCCACCGCGGTTGCGGTACGGACAACGATGTCGCCCCCGCTCGAGCGCAGGCGCAGGACAGGGCCCCCGCCGTTGACCGCGCCCGCCAGGCGGCTGTGGCCGCGGCCTCCGTGCTCAATCGTGATTGTCAGCCCCTCGGCGTCGACCTCGCCGCCGCTTGTGGCGGCGTCGAGCCGGAAGCCAGCGCCCGGGGCGACAGTCACCTTCACCTGGCCGCCCGAAGTCGAAAGCGCGCAGTCGCCCTTGAGGGTCGAGGCGAAGGCCGCGGTCACGTCGCCCCCGCTTGTGCGGGCTGTGAGCGCACCTTCGACTGTTCCGGCGGAGATGTTTCCCCCGGAGGTCTTCAGCTCGGTCGGACCGGTGGCGTGGTCGAGCCGGATGTCGCCCCCGGATGTGGACAGCTTGACTCCCGCCCCGCCCCCGGCGAGCGAGACGTCGCCGCCCGACGAGGCGGCCTCAACCTCGCCGGAGATCTTGCCAAGCTTCACATCCCCTCCCGACGTCCGGGCTCGGAGCGTGCCGTCGAGGTCGGCGGAGGTGATGTTGCCGCCCGAGGTCCGAAGTTCGGCGGAGTAGCGCGAGGGAACCGTGACGAGAAAGCTCACCTCGACCGGAGGCCAGGAGCCCCAATGAAGGCCGTGCTCGCCGTCGTACTCGGCCGTGGCGACGACGTCGTTGCCGCGGAGTTCCATCGTGAGCTTGAGCTTCTTCAGGATCTCGTCGGCCGCGGCCTCGGAGTTCGCCTTGATCTTCTCGGTGGCGACCACCTTGACGACCGGGTCAGCGGAGACGGCGACGCGCACGTCGCCCCCCTGGGTGGCTACGTGGAGAGTGCCGCCGGGCTGGACGGGAAAACTCTTTTCGACGACGCGCTCGATCTTGGCATGGGCCGTGGCGGCGGCGGCAAAAATGCAGGCCGCCGCGGTGAAGCGAATTAGGGATTTCATCGGGATAAGCGGGAGGGTTCACTCCAAAGAACCCCGCAACCGCGAAAAGGTTACACGATCGATGGGTTTAGCCCCTGATTCCGGGGTTCACCGCTCGTCGCCAAACAGCCGGACCAGGCTCTCCCCGGTCGAAATCCTGAGGGCCCGGTACATGCCTGGGGTATTAAAGGGCATGGCCACCGCGCCGTCCCGGCCGATAGCGACAAGCCCCCCGGTCCCGCCGGCGTCGCCGAGCTTCGCCAGGGTCCGGGCCGCGGCCTCGGCGAGCGGCAGGGCGCCGTATTCCATCCTGGCGGAGATGTCGTGGCCGACGACCCCGCGCATGAAGAACTCGCCGTGGCCTGTGCAGCTCACCGCGCAGGTTGCGTTGTTGGCGTAGGTGCCCGCCCCGATGATCGGGGAATCGCCCACCCGGCCGAACTTTTTGTTGGTCATGCCTCCGGTAGAGGTGCCCGCGGCCAGATTTCCGTCCCGGTCCAGCGCGACGCATCCGACAGTGCCCCATTTGCGGTCCTCGCCGGGAGGGGTCCCGTCCGCGGCCTGCCCCACACCCGGGGCCTGCCTCTCCTGCTGCCTTGCCCGCTCGAGTTCGCGCATGCGCCTTTCGGTCCTGAAATAGCTGTTGGGCACGATCTCCAGGCCCGCCTCCTTGGCGAACCGCTCGGCGCCCGGCCCGGCGAGCATCACATGGGGCGAGCGCTCCATGATGGCCTTCGCGAGCAGGATCGGGTTCTTGACCGTCTGGACGCCTGCGACGGCGCCGGCCCCGAGGGTGCGCCCGTCCATGATGGCCGCGTCCAGCTCGCAGACTCCGTCAGAGTCGAGGACGGCCCCGTAGCCCGCGTTGAACAGCGGGGAGTCCTCCATCACCCGGACCGCAGCGACAACGGCGTCGGTCGCGCTGCCGCCGCGCTCGAGAACCGCGTAGCCCGCATCCCGGGCCTGGGCGAGCTTGTCCCGGTAGGCCGCCTCGGTCTGGGCGGTCATCTCTTTGCGTACGATCACGCCCGCCCCGCCGTGGATCACGAGGCCGTAGGGCCGGGCTCCGGGGGCCGGCCGCTTCGCGGGCTCGGCGGAGCCCGACAGCGCAGAGGCGCCGATCAGCGCCAGGGCCTGGGTCAGTGTAAATTTCATGGGGATTTCGTGCAGAAGAAGACCACGGAGCTTGCTTGGGATCAACCCCCGAGCGTGCCGCCGGATCGGCAAGTTCGCGGTTGCCGCGGACACCCGCGCCTCAGAGAATCGGGTTCCAACCCCGACACCTACCATGGCCAAATCGTTTCATGAGCTGACCGAGCGGGAGATCCTGGCCCTTGCCATATCCCTCGAGGAGGAGGATGGCCGGACCTACGGCGAGTTCGCCGAGCGGCTGAGGGCAGACTACCCGGCGACGGCGGACGCGGTAGCCAAGATCGAAAAGGAGGAGTCCGTCCACCGGCACAAGCTTATCGAGGCTTACCGCGCCCGCTTCGGCGAGCACATCCCCCTGATCCATCGCACCGAGGTCAAGGGCTTCGTAGACCGCAAGCCCGTCTGGCTGATGCGCACCCTCTCGGTCGCCCAGGTGCGCCGGCAGATCGAGATGATGGAGATGGAGACACGGCGCTTCTACGAGGCGGCCGCCCAGCGCACCAACGATGCGGGGATCCGCCAGCTGCTCGGTGACCTCGCCTCCGCGGAGCGCGAGCACACCGACCTTGCAGCGAGGTTCGAGCGCGAGCAGTCGGCCTCCGGCGCCAGGGCCGAGGAAGAGGCGACCCAGCGGCGGATGTTCGTCCTGCAGGTGGTCCAGCCGGGGCTGGCCGGGCTCATGGACGGGTCGGTGTCGACCCTGGCGCCGCTGTTCGCGGCGGCCTTCGCGACGCACAGCAGCCGGGACGCTTTTCTGGTCGGGATCGCGGCCTCGGTCGGGGCCGGGATCAGCATGGGCTTCGCGGAGGCCCTCTCCGACGACGGCGAGATCAGCGGGAGGGGGCACCCGTGGCTGCGGGGCGGGGTCTGCGGTCTGATGACGACCCTCGGCGGGGTTGGCCACACTCTGCCCTTCCTGATCGGGAACTTCTCGGTGGCGACGGCCGTCGCGGGGGCGGTGGTCGCTGTTGAACTGGGCGTGATTTCCTGGATCCGCCACCATTACATGGATACGCCTTTCCTGTCCGCGGCCTTCCAGGTGGTCCTTGGCGGGGTCCTCGTCTTCTTGGCCGGGATCCTGATCGGCTCGGCCTAGGCCCGGCCTCTCAGGGAATCTTCAGCACCATCCCAACCCGGAGCGCGCTGCTGCCGCCCAGCTGGTCGCGGTTGGCGCTTTGCAGGTCGCGCCAGCGCGAGCGGTTGCCGTAGTAGTGCTGCGCGAGGCTGTAGAGGGTGTCGCCCTTGGCGACCGTGTGAGTGCGGCCCGCGGGCGGGGTGCGCTGGGCCGTCGCAGCCGAAGGGGCCCTGGCCTCCGCCGGGGGGGCCTCCTGGGAAAGCGGGGCGACGGTGAGCGGGGTCAGTCCGGCCGGCAAGGGGATCACCTCGGCTGTCCCACCGGGGGCGGGCCTGGGCAGGGTCGCAGCGGCCCGGTCCCGCAGGGTCGCGATCTCGGCTTTGAGCGCCAGGTTCTCCCGCTGGAGGCTCTCGACCTGGTCCAGGAGTTCGGACGGAGGGATGATGTTGGCGGGCTGCCCGGGCAGGCCCCGGGCGAACTCCCGCTTGGCCGAGTCGATCAGCCCGTGGACGTACACGGCCTGTTTCGAATTGGGCTGCAGCTCGAGGTACTTCGAGAAGTGGTAGATCGCCGCAACCGGGTCCTTGATGTGGTAGAGGTTGATCAGCCCGACCTCCAGATGAGACTCCGGCGCCTGGTCGCCGCGCTTGGCAATGACCTTCAGGTAGGCGTTCAGGGCCTCCTGGGTGCGCCCCTGCTTCTCCAGCTGCTGGCCCTCGCGGTAGAGCGACTCGTTGATTTCGGCGGGCAGTGCCGGGTTCTCGCCTCCGCAGCCCCCCCCAGCCAGCAGCGCGGCCAGCGCCAGCGGAGCTAGAAATCGGAGGGAGACGGGCTTCACGGATGCAAATGGGATTGAACGCCAGTTAATCGCCGGTAAATTTCCCCGTCTCCGACCCGCGACTCAAACTCTAAATGGCCCTTAACCCAAAGACGACCCTCGCCCGCGCCCGGGCCTGCATCGCAATCGAGACCGAGGCCCTGAGGGACACGGCACGCGGTCTGGGGCCGGAATTCGTCGCAACCGCACGGGCGGTCGAGGCCGCGCGGGCTGCCGGCCGGAAGCTGATTTTAAGCGGGGTCGGCAAGTCCGCGCAGATCGCCCAGAAGATCGCGGCAACCTTCAACAGCACCGGGGTGTCCTCCTGCTTCCTCGACTCAACTCAGGCCCTCCACGGAGACCTGGGCCTGTGCGACGAGGGCGACCTGGCGATCCTGCTCAGCAACAGCGGCCAGTCCGATGAGATTCTGCGCCTGATGCCCATGCTCAAGCGGCTGGGGCTGAAGATCGTGGCCTTCACCGGGAACCCCGACTCTGACCTCGCCCGGAACTCCGACTACCAGCTGTTGTTCCGCGTGCGGCGCGAGGCCTGTCCCCTGCAGCTCGCCCCGACCGCCAGCACGACGGCGGCCCTGGCCCTAGGCGACGCCCTGGCGATGGTGCTCCTCGAGGACCGGGGACTGACCCGCGATGACTTTGCGCGCTACCACCCGGCCGGAAACCTCGGGCGGGTGTTGCTGCTCCGGGTGCGCGACATCATGAGGGCCGGCGACCGGCTGGCGGTCGCCCCGGACACGATCACGACCCAAGAGGCGATCCTGGCGATGACGCGGGCGAAGAGCGGGTGCATCGCCCTCGTCAACCGGCGGACCGGGCGCCTGACCGGCATCCTCACCGACGGCGACTTCCGGCGGAGCGCCCTGACCGGTCCCGGCTTCATGGAGCGCCCCGTGGCCGAGTTCATGACCCGCAAGCCAAAGACGGTGCCCGAGGGGGCCCTCAGCGTGGACGCCCTGCGGCTCTTCGAGCAGCACAAGGTTGACGACCTGATCGCCGTGGATTCGCGCGGCAGGCCGGTCGGAATCGTGGACGGCCAGGACCTTCCGAAACTGAAGATCGTGTGAAGCCTCCGGTCCGCATCGGAATCATCGGCCTGGGCGGATTCGCAGGGGCCCATCATGCGACCGTGGCCAAGCTGGAGGAGAAGGGCCACGCAAAGCTCATCTGCACGTGCGATCCCCAGGCGTCCTTCCTCGGTGTCGCCCGCCAGACGCTGCGGCTTCCCGAACGCGGGGTCCAGGTCTTCGACACGTACCCGGCAATGCTCGAGGCGTGCCACACGGAGCTCGACATGGTCGTGATCCCGACCCCCATCCCGCTGCACGCCGAGATGCACGAGGCGGTGACCGCACGCGGGGTGCCGGCCTACCTCGAGAAGCCCCCCACCCTGGACCTGGCCGAACTCGAGCGGATGATCGCTTCCGACCGCCGCCCGGCCCGGGCCACGCTGGTCGGATTTAATTTCATAGTCGAGAAGCCCCGCCTGGCGCTCAAGCAGCGCCTGCTCGACGGGGAGTTTGGGGCCCTGCGTGGGGCGACCCTGCGCGGCCTGATCCCCCGGCCCACCGCGTACTTCGAACGCAACGAGTGGGCGGGGCGGATCTTCACCCAGGGCAAGGCCGTCCTCGATTCCTGTTTCGGCAACGGGCTATCGCACCACGTTCACAACCTGCTCTTTTGGGTGGGCCGGCCCGACCTGCACAGCTGGGCCCAGGTCGCCGCCGTGAGGGCCGAGCTGTACCGCGCGCATGCGATCGAGGGCGCCGACACTTTTTTCGTCGAGGCCGACACGGCCTCCGGAGTGACGATGCGCTTCGCCCTGACCCACGCTTGCACCGGGGGGGGCCGAGCATGCGGAGACGGTCCTTTGCGACCGCGCGGAACTGCGCTATGTCACGGGGCGCGACGCCGAGGTCCGGTGGACCGACGGGCGTGTCGAGAGGATCCCCATGGAACCCTTCGACGGCCTCGCCGAGAACCACATCGAGTACTACCGCTACCTGAGGGGCGAGTCGCCCCGGCCCGCGACAAAACTCGTCGACTGCAGGCCGTTTGTCGCTCTGAACTCTTTGGCCTACGTCTCCAGCGGGACGATCACCCCGATCCCGCGCTCGCAGGTCACCCTGACCCGGGACGGCAAGGACCAGAAAGACTACCTGGCGGTGACCGGGATGGGCTCCGCGGTGGACCACTTCCTGTCCCGCGGCCAGTGGCCGGGGGCCGCCGGATGGGAGCGCGGCCGCGGGGATGTCGTGACCCCGGCCGACCTCGGGCGCCTGGACGGAGTCCTCCGCTCGATGGCCGGGTCCCCGGGATAGACCGAGCCATCTTTACACGGGGCCGGATTCGGTTAATCTGGCCGGCACCATGGCAACGCCTGCGTTCCTGTACCAGGAGCCGCTCCCGCTCGGAGCCGACACGACCGAATACCGCCTCCTTTCCCGGGAGGGGGTCAGCCTGACCCGGTTCGAGGGCCGGGAGATTCTCAAGATAGAGCCGGAGGCCCTCGCCTTCCTCGCCCAGCAGGCCTTCCACGACTGCGCCTTCTACCTGAGGCCAGCGCATCTGGCGCAGATGGCCGCAATCCTAGAGGACAAGGATGCCTCGGCGAACGACCGGTACGTGGCGCTAACGATGCTCAAGAACGCCGAGATCGCCGCGGAGGGGATCCTGCCCATGTGCCAGGACACCGGTACGGCGATCGTCATGGGGAAGAAGGGCCAGCAGGTCTGGACCGGGTCGAACGACGCCGAGTGGCTTAGCCGCGGGGTCTACGAGTGCTTCACCCGGGAGAACCTGCGCTACAGCCAGACCGCCCCGCTCGACATGTGGCGCGAGGTCAACACCGGCACCAACCTGCCGGCCCAGGTCGACCTCTTGGCCACCGAGGGCGACGAGTACGACTTCCTGTTCGTCGCCAAGGGCGGCGGGTCCGCAAACAAGCTGTTCTTATTCCAGGAGACCAAGGCGCTGCTCAACCCGAAGAGTTTCGAGAAGTTCGTGACCGACAAGCTCGCCTACCTGGGCACCTCCGCCTGCCCCCCCTACCACCTGGCCTTCGTCATCGGAGGGACGAGCGCCGAGGCCTGCATGAAGACCCTCAAGCTCGCCACGACCAAGTACCTCGACGCGCTTCCGACCACGGGCAACGAGCACGGCCGGGCGTTCCGGGACCTAGAGTGGGAGAAGCGGATCCTCGAGATCGCCCAGAAGAGCGGCATCGGCGCCCAGTTCGGCGGCAAGTACTTCGCGGTCGACGTGCGGGTGATCCGCATGCCCCGCCATGGCGCGAGCTGCCCGGTCGGCATGGGCGTCTCGTGCACCGCGGACCGCAACGTGAAGGCCAAGATCACCCGGGACGGGATTTTCCTGGAGAAGCTCGAAACCAATCCGGGCCGTCTCATTCCGCCGCAGCAGCGGGCCATCAAGGACGGCAAGATCGTCCGGATCGACCTGCGCCGGCCGATGAAGGAGATCCTCGCCGAACTGTCCCGCCATCCGGTCACCACCCGGGTCTCCCTCACCGGCCCGATGGTTGTCGCCCGCGACATCGCCCACGCCAAGCTGCGGGAGCGGGTCGAGGCCGGCCAGGGCCTGCCCCAGTACTTCAAGGACCATCCGGTCTACTACGCCGGGCCGGCCAAGACGCCCAAGGGCTACGCGTCCGGGTCGTTCGGACCGACGACGGCCGGGCGGATGGACGCCTACGTCGAGCAGTTCCAGGCGCTGGGCGGCTCGATGGTGATGCTCGCCAAGGGAAACCGCAGTGCCCAGGTCACCGCCTCGTGCAAGAAGCACGGGGGCTTCTACCTGGGATCCATCGGTGGCCCCGCGGCGATCCTCGCCAAGGAGAACATCCGCAAGGTCGAGGTGCTCGAGTACCCGGAGCTCGGTATGGAGGCCGTCTGGAGGATCGAGGTCGAGGACTTCCCCGCCTTCATCCTGGTCGACGACAAGGGCAACGACTTCTTTGTGAACACCTGCGGGATCTGCGTCCCGCCAGGTTAGAACTTCACCTTGATCGCGAGCTTGCCGCCGTCTCCGGCCGCGTAGCGGCTGATTGACTGGTAGAGCCGCTCGTCGGAAATCTGGCTGACAAAGTGCTCGCTGGACGGCATCGACCCGTCGGAGGAGGTCGCCACCGCGGGAAGCGCGTCGGCCAGCAGGCGCGAGCGGCGCTCAGAGGCCGGCGAGGCCATGCGGGCTAGCGGCTCCGAGACGGACCGCCTCTCGGGAACCAGGCCCGAGTCGAGGCTCTGGGACAGGCTAAGGAAATTGCGAAGGATCTGCGGGTTGTTGGCCTGGGCCGCCGCGAGGTTGACCGCGATCGAGCGGGCAGATGGGGAGTCCGCCCGATCCAGCCATCCGGCGAAGGACGGGGCCTGGCGGGCCGACGCCTGCGCTGCAGCCGGGCTAACCGAGGAGCGATCCGCCACGAGCACGGCGCCCGAGTTGCGGACCGGGGCAGAAGGGGCGGCCACTTCCGGCGAAGCCTCGGCGGAATCGGCGGCGAGCGGTTCGGCTTGCTCGGCCTGCGCGAGCTGGACTGAGTCGGCCTGGGGGGCGTGCCAGCGGGTGGCCACGCGGACGTAGCCCTGATAGCCCGCAAAGCTCACGGCAAGGGCCGCGGCGGCACCGAGGGGAAGGGGATGGCGGGCGACGGCACCGAAGGCGCGGGCATAGGGCACCCACCAAGGGCGTTTCGCCACGATCGCGGCAAGCTGCTTGGCCCGAAGCTCGCTCTCAAAGCGCGTCCAGAACTCCGGGGAGGGCTGCTCGGCCCGCTTCAGCCGAAGCAAATCCTCGAGAGTCACCTTGCGTTTGGGATCCGGCGTCATTTGCGCATGTACGGCTCCAACTCAGCCTGGAGCAATTGTTTAGCGTAGTGCAGTCGCGAGCGCACAGTACCCACCGAGCAGTTCGTGACCTCAGCAATCTGCTGATGGCTAAGGCCGTTGATCTCAAACAAAGTTACCACAGTGCGATGATTGATAGACAGTTTCTGCATCGCTTCGTTCAATTTTTCCTGGAGCTCGTGGACCAGGGTCCCCTGGTCCGGGCCCGACCGGTCCGTCAGGGCCCCGATAATCTCGCGGGCTACGGGCTCGTCCTGGTCGATGGCCTCCAGACTGAAAAACGACCGGACGCGGTTCTTTCGCAGATGGCTGACAGTCGAGTTGATCGCGATTCGGTACAGCCACGTGAAGAAGGCCGACTGCCCCTGGAACCGATGGATCGACTGGAAGGCCTTGATGAAGGCCTCCTGGGTCAGGTCCGAGGCGTCCTCGCGGTTCGAGGTCATGTTGTAGATGATCCCGTAGACCCGCGCCCGGTACTTGAGTATCAGTCCGTCGAAGGCAGCAACATCCCCGGCCTGCACGCGCCTGACGACGTTGAGGTCGTCATCGGCCTCGCGCAGCCGCTCGGGCGACGCGACGAGCGTCTTGCCGAGAACTTTCATTCCTTCGAGCACGAAGCCAATGAATCCCGGGCGGCCCGGAGGTGCAAATTCAAAATGGGTCCGCCCGCAGCCCTAACGGCGCAGCCCCGCGATCTGGGCGCGCAGGACCTCGGTCAGGCCCAACAAAAGCGGTGTCGGCGGCAGCTTAGGCCAGGGTGCCAGGGCTGCGACCGCGAGGGCCAGCTCGGCGTCCACGGCCTTCACAACCGCGCTGAAGACCCCCAGTTCCTCCATTTGCCGCAGCCGGAGCGCGAGCTGGGGCTTTTGCCCCCCCCGGATCTCGTCCTTGAGGGCCGGGCGTTCGGATTCCGGAAGACGTTCCAGAAGAGCAAACAAGGGCAGCGTGAGCTTTCCGCTCAACAGGTCGGTACCGAGGGTCTTTCCGATCCGCTTTTCGTCTCCGAAAAAGTCCACCAGGTCGTCGTAAATCTGGTAGGCGATACCCAGGTGCCGGCCAAAGAGGCTGGCCGCCTCGACATAACCGGGCTCAAATCCACCAAGCCGGGAACCCAGGAAGCAGGAGACCCGGAATAACTCGGCGGTCTTCAGGTCGATGATCCTGCGGTAGTCGGCCTCGGAAACGTCGGTCGATCCCCGGCGGAGTGTCTGGACTGTCTCACCCGCGCAGACCCTTCGGGTCGACTCCGAAACAGCCAGGCAAACCTCCGTTGTCGGAAACCTCGCGGCCAGGTTGAGGGCGTGGGCGAAGATCGCATCTCCCAGGAGCACGGCCGCCGCGGGACTGTAGACCCGGGCCGCGGTCTTTCGACCCCGTCGAACCTCCGCCCCGTCCATGATGTCATCATGCACGAGGGTCGCGAGGTGGACCATCTCGACTACCGCCGACGCCTGGACCAGGCCCGGGGCCACGGCTGCGGAATCGCGCCATCCGCTGAAAAACACAAGAGCCGGCCGTATCCGCTTTCCTGAGGTGTCGATGCAGTAGTCGGCCATCTCCCGGATTTCGGGCTCGAAGGAGGTCAGCTGCTTACGCAGGCAAATGTCGAGGGCTGCAAAATGCGGCCGGAGCAGGCCAAAGGCATCCGCAAAGGCGTGGGGCACATCGTGACTCGCAGCTCGGCTCATGATCGCGGACGAATGAAAGGCGGATTTGAGGAAATGACCACCCAAAACGGGCCAAGATACGAGCTGGAACCGAAAATCGGCCCTCAGTAACCCCAGAAAATGATCCTAGGCCCGGATTTTTCGCCAAAATCGGCGTATTTTCCAACAAATCTAGGCGAGCCAACCCACACAAATGGGATGGAGTCGAGGTGGGGCAGAAAAGGCCTCTCGATAGGGAGAAGCGAAAAGTGCCTATTTTTTGCAAAAATTAACGGAAATAGGTGAGTTTTCGGCCGAGAATATGAGATTTCGCTGTTTCGCAATAAATTTGCATATACATAGATTGCGTATTTGTTGGTTTTCTTTTGAACAGCCGGGGCTCGAACTCCAACTAACCTCTTCACCAGCCACCTTCAACTTAGGGGAAGTCCGTGGACCTAAAACAAATCAAACAGATCATTGAGCTGATGAAACGCTCGGAGTTGTCCGAGTTCGCCGTCGAGGAGGAAGGCTTCAAGCTCAAGATCAGAAGGGGTTTGAACGGGGTTCCCGTCGTCATGACCGGACACGCCCATGCGCAATCGGATGCCGTTCCGGCTTCCGGTGGGGCTTCGGCAGCAGCAGCCCCCGCCTCAGCTGCGGCAGCCCCGTCGGCCCCCGCCGAGGAGGCCGGCGTGACTTACATCAAGTCGCCCATGGTTGGAACGTTTTACCGGGCCTCGTCGCCAGAGAGCAAACCGTTCGTGGATGTGGGCGCCAAGGTCGTGGAGAATACGGTCATCTGCATTATCGAGGCGATGAAGATCATGAACGAGATCCAGGCGGAGACCAAGGGCACGATCGTCGAGGTTCTCATCGAAAACGGGCAACCCGTCGAGTACGGGCAGCGCCTCTACAAGGTTAAGCAGGTCTGAGGCATCACCGGCCCTGGTTTCCGTGGCTTTTGACGCCTCCCAGGGAAATGCCACAATCTGTTACATAGAATAATCTTAAGTAAGCGTTCTGAAATGATCCAAAAGGTTCTCATAGCCAACCGCGGCGAGATCGCCCTACGCATCGTCCGCGCGTGCCGGGAACTCGGCATCAAGACGCTGGCCGTCTATTCAGAGGCCGATGTCCAGTCCCTCCACGTCCAACTGGCGGACGAAGCGATCTGCATCGGGGGCCCAAAAAGCGCCGACAGCTACCTGCGGGCCGACCGCATCATAAGCGCCGCAGAAATCGCAGATGTCGACGCCATCCATCCGGGGTACGGGTTTCTCTCTGAGAATGCAAAGTTCGCCGAACAGTGCGAGTCCTGCAACATCAAGTTCATAGGGCCCAAATCAAAGTCCATCAAGATGATGGGGGACAAGGCGGTCGCCCGGGAGACAGCCCGGAAGGCGGGGGTTCCGGTTGTACCCGGAAGCGATGGGATTGTTGAGACGGAAAAGGATGCCCTGAAGACGGCCCGATCGATCGGCTACCCGGTCATCATCAAGGCAGTCGCCGGAGGAGGAGGACGGGGCATGCGTATCGCCCACAACGACGTCTCCTTCGCCAAGGAGTACCACATTGCACGGGGAGAGGCCGAAAAGGCCTTCGGCAACGGATCGGTCTACATTGAGCGCTACGTCGAGTCCCCCCGCCACATCGAGTTCCAGCTCCTCGGTGACAGCCACGGCAAGATTGTTCACCTGGGCGAGCGGGACTGCTCGGTGCAGCGGCGCCACCAGAAGCTGATCGAGGAGTCGCCCTCCCCCTTCCTGACCGCGGACCTGCGTAAGAAGATGGGCAAGGCGGCAATCCGGGTTGCCGAGGCTGTTGAGTATGAGAACGCAGGAACAGTCGAGTTCTTGGTCGATCCGAAAGGCCACTTCTTCTTCATCGAGGCGAACACGCGCATCCAGGTCGAGCATCCCGTCACCGAGGAGGTTACCGGTATCGACATCGTGAAGGAGCAGATCCGCATCGCCAACGGCGAGGAGCTCGACTTCGACCAGGGCGACGTGAAGCAGGAAAAGCATGCCATCGAGTGCCGGATCAACGCGGAGGATCCCGCCCGCAATTTCGCTCCGTCGCCCGGCACGATCGGGTTGTACTACCCGCCGGGCGGGCTCGGTGTGCGCGTCGACAGCCATGCGTACAGCGGCTATACGATTCCCCCCTTCTACGATTCGATGATCGGAAAGCTCATCTGCAGCGGTCCCACCCGGAAGGTCGCCCTGGAGCGGACGTACCGGGCGCTGAGCGAGTATCTCATCCGTGGGATCAAGACCACGATCCCGCTCCACAAGGCCATCATGGCCGATCCCGTTTTCATCGAGGGCAAGGCCACGACCGCCTACATGGAGGAGTTCATGAGCCGGACCACGCCCGACCTGTTCTCCTGACCGCCCCCGAACCCGGGGCAGAGCCATCGTCCGCACGGAGGATCTTCTGGCGCAGTGCGGCCAGCGCCTCAGCGCAGCGGGCCTCGATCTCGGCTGATGAGCACCACAGGGCGTTGCGAAGGTGGCCGGGATCGCTGTGGAGGGCGCGCAGCCGGGCCGCATGGCCCGGCCTCACCGCCCGCGAAGGGAAGTACGGCGTGTCCGCCTCGTAGTCCAAAAGTCCGCACCATGCCCGCGAGAGGCGAAAGACCGTGCGTTCGGTTCCCGGGGAGCCCGCCAGCACGAACTCCCCGATGACTGCTATCGTGCGGATCAAGTTTGCAGCCACCCCCATTGCCGCGAGCACCGCCGGCTCGCCGGCCGCCGCGGCCGGGGAAATCACCTGACGGAACGCTCGCCGGGCTCGGTCCGCCGCCCACTCGATGTCCGCGGCGACCGTCTCCCTGCGCACTGCGGGATCGGGCACAGGCCGGCTCCAGCGATCCAGGACCGCCTCGAGCACGCGGTCCGTGAGCCAGGTGTTGAACGCCGTGTCCTCGATCCCGACCGAGCTGTAGGAAGCCAGGGGATTCCCGCGGGGCTCGGGGACAAAGACTGCCCGGGCCTCCGCCTCCGGCCCGCACAGGAGCCAGCAGCCGCGGTGCCCCCCATCCTGTTGAGCAGCCTTGTTGCTAGCCATGGCAGTCAGCGGCCGCGGCGCCGCCCGGTCCCCCGCCGGCTCCGCAGTCCCAGCGCCGGCTCTCGCCGCGCTCGTGGGTCAGGTTTTCCAAAAGTTCCCGGTAGTACTCCCGCACCCGCTCGCGGACCGCCGCGGGCCCGTCCGGCTTGCGCGTGCACGGATGGAAGGCGGCCCTCCCTTTGCTCACCTTCGCCGTCCGGCCCTTTCGCCCCTTGTTGTAGGCTACGATGTCGCCGACATTGAGGTGAGCGAAATCCTCCGCGCCGAAGCGCTTCTTCTCCTCTGTGCGCACCTGGTGCCGGACGGCGACCGGCCGGCCCGAGCCCAGGGCCTCAAGCAGGCCCGAAAAATTGAGGCTGTGCTCCGCGCACACGATCTCCCGGCTCACCGTCCCGCATATCTCGGCCGCGCGCCGGCACGTCTCGGGATCGGTCTGCTGCAGCCAGAACTGGACACCGAAGGCCGAGATGTACACCTCCGCCGCCTCCCGCCCGATGACCTCGACAATCCAGGCGTAGCTCTGCGTGGCGCAGAGGTTGACCACGTTGTTGGACCGGGAAAGGTTCATAAAATACGGGTCCCCGGCCGTGGAGGAGCCGCTCACCAGGTACTTGTGGCACTCGTCGGCAAAGTAGAGCGCCAGGCGCGCCTGGTTCAGGTCGGCCCGGCTCGTTCGGGCCAGCATCGTGCTTTGAAAGTCGAGCTTGCAGGCGGTGCCGAGCAGGCGCCCGAGTCTCTCGTAGCGCTCGCCCGGGACAAAGCCGATGATTTTCCCGGACTGCACGATATCCTCGAAGGAGAACGTGGAGGGCCTGCAGAAGGTCTCGGCCAGGCTCGGGTCCTGCAGGAAGACATCGAAGGCCGCCGAGATGACCGACTTGATGACGTTGGCAGTCTTGCCGTCGGCGAGCATCCGCTCCCACTCGTCCCTGAAGAAGGCTTCGAGGTCCACGAGGGGGCCGATCTCGTGGCGCTCCAGGTTCTCCCTCTCCTCCGGGCCGGCCGCGCTCGCTTCCCTCCGCAGCCGGGCGATCCGGTCGGCGAGGGCCGAAAGCGCGCACCTCAGGCGCGCCTCCTGGGTCGCCAGTCGCACCACGTCGGCCGCCGTGCAGGCCGAGGACTCCACCGCCCGGTGGAGCGAGATGCAGGCGGAGATCAACTTGCGGCCCTGGTCATAGAAATAGTCGTTCTCGCCGTGCCCGGACCCGCCCCGGGCCATCGCCACCAGTCGGGTGATCCGCTCTGCGGCCTCGGCGGCCGGCAATCGCGGGTCGACGAGGTTGTAGTGGAGGCCGTTGTCGACATAGGTGACCCCGTCGACGGAGAGCTCCCTGGGCGGGTCTGCCCACACGGGCTGTCCGCAGCCATCGGCAAGCGGTTCCGTGCGGTCCCGACCCGTCGTGTGACTCACCCGGGCCAGGCGGCTTCCTCGCCAGCGCCAGCCGACGAAGCGCGGCCGCTGGCGCTCCACATTGAGGCGCACGCCGCGCATCCGGGGCAGGACGGCTGCACAGTCCGACGGACTCTCGAGGACAAGCTCGGTCACCGGGCGTCCCGCCCTCGGATGCTCCTGGGGAAAGTTCACGCGCGGCAGCAGCTCACCGGCGTCGGATCCGCCCGCCCCTCCCCTGCCGCTGACGAACCAGAAGCGGCCCCGCTCGTCCCGAAAGCGGACGACCGGAATCCGGCAGCAGGGGGTGATGATTGCAAAATCCCGGGAAACGCAGCGTCCCGCCTCGTGCGCAAGATAGATGCATGCGTCGACCAGATCGCCCTTAACCTCAGGGATAAAGGCGCCGATCTTCTGAAACTCGCTTGGCGAGAACTCATCACGGGTCTCCTCCCGGTAGGTCTTCAGCAGCTGCGCCAGGGCCGGCAGCAACACCCCAGCTGTCTTCGCCGAGCCAGTGACCCCGGTGACCAGGACCGAGGTCCGCATATCATCGTAGCCCACGGGCATCCCCGCGACCGCAAAGCCATGCCTTCCTCGCCGGATCCGCGCCGGCCCGGAAAAATCCGGCTCAAGGGCCTGCGGGAAGCAGATCTGCAGGCAGCGGGCCTGGAAAATCAAGGCGCACAGGCCAGCGACGCCAACCGTAGCCCAGGTCGCCCCGCGCAGGAATGACCAGCCTCCGGCAAGGCCCTCCATGGCATCGGCAAGCGGAGGAATGGCGCCCGCGACCGTCTCGGTCTCAGCGACGAGACAGAAGGCGCTCGACAGGAATAGAACGCTCAGCGCCGTGCAGGCGACCGGAGAACTGAGGGGCATCAGGCGGGCGAGCGCGGCAACAGCGCGGCGCAGGAGCCGGGAGCAGGACCCGATCGCAAGCATGGCTAGGGGGCAGATACTAGCAGGTCGGCCGCGCACCCGGGGCCGTCCGCTCCGCTTGCCATTATCGGCGCGCAATGAGCGCCCGCCAACCGCCCCCGTTGACCCGCCCGGTCGCGCTGTGGCGGGACCTGGAGGGAGGCCGGCCGGCCCGCTGGAAGAGTGCGGTCGACGGTTGGGCCGTGGGTGCGATCCACTCGGGCCTGCGCACCCCGCAGTCGCCCATCGACAGGCGCGCTCTTGAGCTCCTCACCTACCGGCCCGACCTGCTGACCCGCATCGGTCCTGCTGCGCTGCGCCATCCCCAGCTGCGGACCGCCCTCCGGATCGATCCCGCCTGCGCCCTGTGCCTGACGACCGGGTTCTACGACGAGACGGCTCCCATGCTGGAGTCCGGATTGGCCGGATCGGGAGAGTCCGTCTACCGGCTCCTGCGTTGGGCTGCGCGCCACGGCAGGGCTCTGCGCCAGCCCGAGGGATTTTACCGGCAGACCTTGCGCGTCGACACCTACTGGGGTGCGCGGCACGCCCTGCGCACCCGAGATTTCGGACTGTTCCGCGAGATTGCAGAGTGGTCCGCAGACGAGCGCCGCGACTACGCCTCCGCGGCCGCTTTCTTCCTGGCACACAACCCCCGCGAGCCGGTCCTTCCCTACCGGGAGGTCCTGCTCACCAATCCGTTCTACGCCTACGTTGCGCTGCCTCGGCTGGCGGCCCGCGGACTGTCGGTCGGCCCCGAGGACATCGGACAGCCCAAGTGGGCTTGCCACTTCGCGCTCAGCGGCCTAGCCGGCAAGCCCGAGAGATTCCTGCCGGCAATCGCCCGGGATCCGGGCTGGCTGATCGAATTCGCGACAGCCCGCGGGTGGCTGGGGCGGCCCGATCTCAGGAGGCAGGTTGCCCACTCGGTGTTGTCGGCCCGCGACGGGCATCCCCTGCAGGAGCCGGCCCTCCTGTTTTTGGAGGAGGCCGCCGCCCCAATCCCCGGCAGGGGCGCACCGCCGCAACCCAGATCGGCCGGGCAACGGTTCCGCGCCCCGGTGAGCCTCGTGACGGGGCAGGAGGCCGAGGCCCGCGCGCTCGGCGCCCTGCGGCTAAACAAGAACACCTCGGTGTGGCGCCCTTCGCCCGAGCAGGTCCAAAGCCCCGAGTTCAGGCAGATCGTCGGCCAGCCGCTTTTCACCGCCCGGGGCGTCGCCCGGGGAACGGTCCTCGACAGCACCGAGTCGGGCCTGACCGAGATCAAGTCCGGATCCAGCATTCTGAGCTCCACCTATCAGCTCCGCCTCCAGACCTACCGCTCCGTGGCCGAGGAGCAGCCCCTGAGGATTCTCACCGACCGCCCGATCGACATTCAGTTCGGGCAGTGGCTCAACCCCTGGGGCGTTAAGATCGAGCCGATGCCGGAGACGCCACAACCATGACACGCCCCGAGTCCGAGCCCCATCCGCCCGCGCTTCGCGGCGTCCGCCCGGACGCCGAGACAGCCGACCGCCTTTATCTGATCAAGAACACCCCCTGCCTTCGGGCGACCGCCCAGGTGCGGCTGCTGGCGGCGCTGGCGACCCTGAAGGGCAAGGAGCTTGTGATCTTGGCCCCAAGGGAGTGCCGCTTCGACGCAGATCTGGACGGCCTTCTGGAGACGGCGCCCGGGGCGATCCGACGGGAGGACCTATGAGCCTTTACCTGTGTGTGTTCGACCAGGGCAGAGAGGTGGACGGAATCGACGCCGGCGCCTGTTCGGACTTCAACGCGTTTCGCCACTTCGTGACCAAGCAGCTCGAAGGGGGCCAGGCTGGGTCGCGGTTCCCGACCCTGATCCTCCACAGCGACTGCAGTGGAGAGTGGTCCGCTGACGCGTGCGCCTGCCTGGGCGGAGAACTGCGCGCGATTGAGGCTGCGATGAGGGAGATGCCTCCCGTCGAATTTCCCTCGGACTGGCAGCGCGACCTGGCCCAAAGCCTTGGCCGCCGGCCGCATAGCGCCTTGGACTGCTTTCTCGACACCGACGGCGAGCCCCTAGTCGAGCACTTGATCCGGCTTTCGAACACGGCCCGGGCGCTTCGCCAGGCGATATTCTTCCAATGAAGCCGGCACTGATCCTCAGCCTCACCCTTGGGCTCGTCCCGCTGGCGGGAGCCGAGGGACGGAACGCCCTAGAACTGCTCGATGCCTTCATCGCCGCGCAGGCAGCGGACAACGCCGCCTACCGCACGGATCTGCAGCCGGGCGGTGGACCGGGAAAGGTCCCCCAGGGCAGGCGGCTTTCGAGCGGCCCGGTCCTCGGCCCGTTCACCTACCGACCGAAGACCTACTCCGAACTGTCGCCCGCGTTGCGCGAGGCGCTCCTCGCCGATCCCAGGCTGCACTCCTTCATCGCCGGGTCCGAACAGGAAAAAAAACCGGGGGGGGCCGCATCGCGCGATCCTCTCCCCCGAGGCGATGCTCGGCGCGGCCCCGCTCATCGTTCCAATTCCGCCGCCATGATGCCTTCGGATCCGGCGCTTCCTACTGGAATCGACCCCGTGCAGCTGCAGGAGATCCTCAGCGTCGTGCATGAGCAGGTCACGACCGCCCTGTGGCTTTCGGCGGGCATGGTCCTCGCCGTAGCGCAGACCGTTCTCGTGGCCTTCGGACTGCGCCGAGCCGCACTGTCGTGCGCCCTTCTCTACTGCGCGAGCCTGTGCTTCGTGCGGAACGGGCACGCCCAGATCCTGGGACCCATGGGATGCGCAGCCGCCGTGAGCGGCCTCCTCCACCCGCGGGGCCGCGCCGGGGCCTCCGGGGAAAGCCCCAGATGATACCCTTTCAGGATCCAGGCTCGGACGGAGAGCTCTTCGCCGAACTGAGGGAAGTCGGACTGGTGAACCCCAGGGCGATCGAAAAGATCGGCGAACTTCTCGGGCGTCCGGAGACCTGCACCCTGAATGATTTCCTGCTGGCCGGATGCGGGATCATCCCAGAGAGGGACTGGCTGTCCTGGCTGATCCGGCGCCACGGCTGCCACCGGTTCGGGCGGGTCGCCTGGGACTCGGGAATAACCCTTCCGACCGGCCCGGATGCCGAAACGGAGCCAAACCTGCCCTACCGCATGGCCGCGGGCGGCCGCGCCCTGGTCGCCATGCTCCGCCCAGACCTTGCGGACGCCACGAGGAAACGCCTCGGCCCGGTGCGACCTCTGTGGGCAGCGGCGACGCTGTCCGAACTGGGCGCCTTGCGCGCCGCGTGGTCGCGGCACTCAAGGGCACTGTCGGGAGAGGCTCAGAACGTGTAGGCCAAGCTCACCGTGGCCACGCCTCTGGCCACCGCCTCGGAATTGACGACCTTCGGGAGGGTCCCCTGCTTGCTGAACCCCCCGCTGCCCTTCGTGTAGGCCCAGCCCACGGTGAGCTTGACCGCCTTGCTCAGGGCAAAGGGCATGGAGGCCCCGCCGAGCCAGTAGTCGCCCCAGAGCTTCACCTTGGGCGTGGTATTATTTGCGAAGTCAGTGAGGAGGTAAGTCCCCGCTGTCCCGAGGAAGTCGATCTCAGAGTTGATCGCCGTCAGGGGAAGGGTCCACGCCGCGTTGAATTCGTACGTGGGACCCTTGAGTACCAGGTCGTAGTAGACCTTCGGGGTGAGCTTCAGGGCGCCGACCGAGTAGTTGAGCGCGAGATTCGGCTCAAAGGTCATCCGGTAGAAGCCCTGGTCGAGCGGAGCCCGGACATACGTGTACAAGGTGAAGCCCGGCTGGATGCTCCAGCTGTCGTTGAGGCTGTACGTGTAGGACCCGTAGGGATCGATCTCGGGATCCGACTGTCCGGGGACCTTGGCCGCCAGCGGAAAATTGGACCAGAAGCCGAGTGCCCAGGCGCCGTAGTCGGCTTCCGCCGAGGGCTCAAACGAGGGTCCGCTCAACCGCTGCCCCCGGAACATGTACTGGGAGGCGTACGTCGGAGTGGCCGTTAGGGACAGGCTCGGGGGGGCCGCAGGCGCCTGTGGGGCAGCAGGCGCTGTGACGGTCTGGGCGTGCCCGCCGCAGGCAAGAGCTGCGAAAGCGGTCGCGCGCAGCAGGGTCAGTCTGGTCTTCATGGGTGGTTGAGTAGGTTGTCTTGGCTTGTTGGTGCCCCAAATCGGACGCTTGAGGGCGCACGACTGGTTGCCCCTGCGCTTAGCACCCTCTTTGCCAAAACCCATGCCCCCTCCCCGGTTTTACGGTTTTGTTACAAATCGCACCCCAGGGCCCCCGCTGCCCGATCGCGCTTTTCGCAGAAAACGAGACAGCCCAAGCGGCGCCTAACCTGCCTGGGGAAACGGGGCCATTTTTTCACCCGAGAAGTTCCTCGAACCTCACCGCATCCTCCGGAGTGTCCACGCCAATCGTGGGGTCGTCCGTCACGGAGCAGGCGATTTCGTAGCCGTTCTCCAGAGCGCGCAGCTGCTCGAGCTTCTCGATCTGCTCGAGCCGACTGGGCGGGAGCGTGGCATAACGCTCGAGAAGGTCCGAACGGTACGCATACAGTCCCAGATGCCGGAAGCACGGGTTGGCGCAGACCCAGGCGTCGTCCACGACGCCTCCGCTGGCCCTCGCATAGGGAACCGGAAGTCGGGTGAAGAACAACGCGCGCCCGATCGACGGGGCGAACACGACCTTGACCTGGTTCGGGTTCGAGAAGTCGGCCGCCTTCGTAAACGGGGTGCACAGGGTCGCCATGGCAGCCTTGCCGGAGATCAACCTCGCCAGATCCCGAATTTGCCCCCCGGTTACCAGGGGCTCGTCGCCCTGGACGTTGATGACGCAGGCGGCCCGTACGGATCGGTTCGCCTCCGCAATCCGGTCGGTGCCGGAGGGATGATCCTTGCTCGTGAGGATGGCCTGGAAACCTCGGCTGACCAGGGGCGCCCGGAGGGACTCGTCATCGACGGCAAAATACAGCGGGAACTCCGGGGCCTCCCTCGCGATCCGCTCGGCCACCCAGATCAGGAGCGGCTTGCCCTTGATCACATGCAGCAGCTTCCGCGGAAAACGCGTCGATTCCAGCCGGCACGGAACGATGATCGCGGTCTTTGGACCCATGGCCCGGCACCCTACCATGAGTTCAGGCCCCAGGCGAGCCGACTTGCGCACCGGCCCCGCCGGGCTGGTCCGGGAAGGGGTGGCGCCCCATGAGCACCATCAGCGCTGCAGCGACAGCGGCCAGCGCCCCAAGGACAAGGAATGGCAGCCCGTAGCCACCGCTCCACTCGAGAGCCCAGCTGATGGCAAACGGCCCCAGTCCACCACCCAGGTTAGTGAGGACCGCCAGGGCGGCGAAGATCTTGCCGTAGGCCCGGAGCCCGAAGTACCGGGCTGTGATGTAACCCAAGGCGCTCACCTCCGAGCCAAGCGACAGCCCCATGACGAGGATGCAAACGCCGGCGTAACGGGCGCCGGTTAGACCGAGGACACAGACGGCCAGCCCGGCAAGAAAGAACACTGCGGCGCAGACATACGGCGCATGGACCCGGTCGAAAAGATAGCCCGAGATGATGCGGCCCGCGAACGAGCCGACCCCGAAGAGCCCCGCGTAGGTGGCCGCCGCGACCCGGGTCAGCCCGTGGTCCGTCAGGAAGGGAACGAGAAGGACGATCATTCCTCCGATCAGGATCGAGAACAGCCCGTAGGCCACCGCCTGGAACCAAAAGATCGGCATCCCGAGGGCCTCGCGACACGTCGCGCCCGCGGTCGCGCCGCCCTGCCCCGGGGCGAGGGCAACCCTCTGCTCGAAGAGAAACAGATACATCAGAGGCCAGGCGGCCAGCGCGGCCGCTCCCACCGCCAGGAATCCGACCCGCCATCCCAGCGCATCGACAACGCTTTGGATCAGCCGCGGCCCGACGATGGAGACCAGGCCGATTCCTGCGGCGAAGATTCCGAGCGCCAGGCCCCGGCCGGCGGAAAACCAGCTGTTCACGGTCTTGCCGTACGCTATCCCGCTCGCCCCCGAGCCGAGAACCGACATCGCCAGAACCGCGGCGTAGAGCATCCAAATCCGGGGGCCTATCCGGCTCATCGCCGCGACGCAGACGGCGAGAAGCGGGATCGACACCAGGATCACCCTCCTTGCCCCGAAACGGTCCGTTGCCCAGCCCACAAGCGGGGCCGTCACGACCAGCCCCCCGGTGAGGAAGAAGCTCCAGAGGCTGATGGCCGAACGGGCCCAGCCGAACTCGGCGGCCAGGGGGTCGATGAACACCCCGACCGTGTAGTAGGGCAGTCCGTTTACGCACAGGCCCACCCCGAGCATGGCGGCGAGCAGGACGCGCCATGAGGTCCGGAATTCCTGACCAGCCGTGTTTCCCGGGGGCTTCGTCGCCATGGGTGGAGAAGCCCAAGGACGGAGGATCCCCCCGGGGGAGGCAAGGCCGGAACGCTCACCCCTTCCGCGATTGACGTGCCCCCGGGGGCGGGCCACCGTCGGGAATTCTTGGAGGAGTGGCTGAGTTGGTTTAAGGCACCTGACTTGAAATCAGACGTGGGCGCAAGCTCACCGGGGGTTCGAATCCCTCCTCCTCCGCCATCTTTCCTCCCGCCCATTGGATGGGTCTAGTTCAAAGATTGGGGAGGGGGGGTATTGGATTGATGGGTTGGAGGTTGATGGTGGGGATCATCCGCACTGAGCGATGACTCTGAGGCGGTAACTTTGGAAGGAGCGGAATCCGTAGGCTCTTCGCTGTAT
>CAIOZY010000005.1 GCA_903862935.1 uncultured Opitutaceae bacterium | reverse complement strand
CCTGCGCCGCGAGGCCGCCCGCACCCTGGAGGCCCTCCAGCCCGCGGTCGCACGCAGCCTCGCCTGCTTCCAACCCGATCACTGCCGAGGATTCTTTCGGCATGCCCAATATACATCTATCTAAATCGAAAATGCTCTAGGCGCCAAATTGAAGCCCTCCAGACGGATATGCGTCTTCAGTCCTAAGAATCGCGAGGCGATAGGGATTCTGCAGGGGGAACGCCTAGGGACAGTGTTCGCCGGCGCAAGGCAGGTGGACTTATCTGAGAATTCAGGAGGACTTCAGTCCTAGTTCAGGAAGAACAGGAATAGTAGCCACCCGTTCCGATGGTGTCCTCCGGCAATCCACTAAGACCCCATGAACACAGTTTCTCCCAACCGCCGCTCCCGAACAATCTGCCTGATCAGCTGCCTCGCCATGCTTGTAGTTGGGGCACCCTATGTGACCGTCGCGGAAGGCAAGCAGGACAGCCCGCGCAATGCTCTGGACCTTCAAAAGGCGCGCAATGAAACCGTCCAGGCGTTCACACAGAAGAAATTCTACGATCCAGCCGAACTTAAGCTCGATGATCTGCCGGTCTACTCTCCGGACGAGCACGTCTCGGGCGTGATTCGCATCTGGGGCTCAGACATGTTTGGAGGGAAGGATTTCAAGGAGGGGTTTGAAAGAGGGTTCCAGCGCCACCACCCCGGCGTGAGTTTTGGGTACAATCTCGGTGGGCCCTCGCTCGCGGTCAGCGGGTTGACCGTCGGAGCGTGCGACGTGGGTGTGGCGCGCCGAGTCTCATGGGAACTGCTTCTTGCGTTCCAGAGGCTCCACAACTACGACCCGCTGGAGGTCACCGGCATGACCGGCTGGGGGGTGAATCCCGCCTTTGTGGTTGCCGTTCACCGGACCAATCCCGTCACCCAGCTCACCATGGCCCAACTGGACGGCATCTACGGAGCTGCCCGCACCGGTGGCTGGGTAGGCACCACCTGGCATCCGGAACACGCCCGCGGACCGGAGAAAAATCTTCGCCGCTGGGGCCAGCTCGGCCTCGCCGGCGGTTGGGCGGAGCGCCCAATCCATGTCTACGGCTACAATCTTCGCTTTATGTACGGCCCGCGCTTCTCTGACGACGTCCTGCAGGGCAGCGACCAGTGGAACGAGAATCTCCGCCAGTATGCCCAGGTGGCCGGCCCGGACGGAAGGCTCCTAAACTCCGACCAGCAAATGGCGGATGATCTAGCCAAGGACCCGTCCGGCATTGCCTATTGGTCCTACGGAAGGGCAACGAATCCCGACATCAAATTGATCGCAATCGAGGCCAAGGAGGGTGCGCCCGCTTACGCCGCCACAATCGAAAACATCCGGGACCATAGCTACCCCCTGTTTGACCGAATGTTTTTCTACCTGGATTGCAAGCCCGGACAGCTGCTTCCGCCGCTGCTCCGGGAGTTCATGCGCTATGTGCTCAGCCGAGATGTCCAGGCGCTGGTGGCGACGGACACGACCATGTTGCCGCTTACTGCCGAAATGATCCAAACTGAGCGTCGAAAGCTGGACTAGGAATGAACACGGCGCCCCCCCCGCCCGCGACTCTTGATAAATAACCCTGCCTGGATGATCAGGCGCGGCGCCGGTAGGAGCTGATCTAGTCCAGCTTAGCGCGCTGGGCCGCTACTGAAGCACAAGGCAGCGGAAAATACACTCCGTGCCGGCGCACAATATCCTGCCCCTCGGCGCTCAAGACGTATTGCAGAAAGTCCTTCACCCTGGGGGAGAGCGGCCGTCCGGGCTCCTTGTCGATGTAGATGTAGACGCTACGGGTGAGCGGATAAGCGCGGGAGGCGAGCGTCTCCTTGCCGGGCACAACGAACGGCCCGCCGGGCTTCGCGGCAAGCGCGAGCACCTTGATCCCCTTGATCTGAGGCACCTGTTTCCATTGAGGCATGCCCGCCCAGCCGATGCCGTACCGGTCACGTTCCAAGTCGGCGAGCATCGTGAGGATCCCGGAGGATTCACGACCCGGCGTCAGGATCTTCGTCCCGTTCTCCGCGTATTGGCGGTAGTTGGGGTTCCACTTGTTGCTGCCCTGAAGGACCTCGATCTCAAAGAAGTGGGCCATGCCACCATTGGCATAACCGTAGGTCTGAATTGGTTTTTCCGCCCATCCCCCCGTCAGGCCGAGTTGCCCCCAAGTCCGGATGTTTTTGTCGGCGCCGCGACCGTTCTCCGGCTTCCAGACAAATCCTTCGTAGCCGCCGGTCCGCTCCGAGCCAAAGATGCCGTCGAGTTGCTGCAGGGTCAGCTGAGCGAGGGGGTTGTCCTTGTTGACGAAGATCAGCAACGCCCAGCTGGCGCCCGGAGTGTCGTAGGTGCCGCTGGCGATGGTAATTTCGGTCGGGTTGTAGCCATGGTTCTCGTAGAACCCAAGGTAGTCGTTCAACTCCATCTCCCGGCCAAATACCGCAATCTCAGCAGTGCCGTGTTGCAGGACCCCGATGGCAGCGTCACTTCCGCCGGGGTTGTCGGCAATCCGCACGTCGGGATTGTGCTTCATGTAGCCGTCCTCCCACTGTTTCACGAGCCCCTTCAGCCCGGCTCCAAAGACACGGAGAACGCCTTTGTTCGTCCACTCCGGCTTCTGGTAGGTGGGTAGATCGGCGATTTCTGTCACGGCGAGTGAATAGGGGGTTGCGCAGCCAGCCAAAGCCAACGCAATCAACAGTCGACGGGTGTTCATGATAAGAGATCTGCAGGGGATTTGAGAAAACAAGATGCGGAGTGGAGGCCAGATCGCTATTCGACCGCAAACAGCTAAACAACAACACCTGAACCGGGCATGAACCGAAGCTGAATGGCCCGCTAGCAAGCTGAATGGGTCGCCCTTCCAAACGGGCTGCAATCACCGGTACCGGCCCCTTTGAGAACCTGTCCTCGGGGCCCCCCTCCCCAAACAATCCAAGAAGGTAGGATGCGGTCCTAGTTAGAGCGAAAGGACCAAGCGATGGCGGGGACCTCATCAGCGGCAGCCAGCTCAAATGGCACGCCACGGTAATACTGGATGTACTGGCTGACTGAGTCGCTTGAGATCGCCCACCTCCATCCTGTCGCGGCGCGATGGAACCGGTAGTCGAGCACAAGCAAACGGTGATCGAAATCGCCCCAGAACTGCAGAGCCACTTTCAATGAAACCCAATCGGCATGGGAGGCCGAGACCTTCCGAATCTGGATCCAGCGAGGTCTTGTCTCCTGGTCCACCAGTGCGGCCAGCATTCGCTCGGGGTTTCCGTAATAACCGCGACCGGAATCGGTCAGCGATCCGAAAAGCGCGAATAGTTCAGCTTGGCTTTTCCTGGGGACTTCAATCATTCCGGCAATCCAGTCCGGGGCGCCGTGGTCTAGCTCACAGAACAGGCTTTCCAAGGCCGCCTCGGGAGTCGGGCTTCCACGGTTTTTCCAGGTCCCTTCGGGCATGACGCTGCCGTCGGAATGGGGCAGCGGGTCCCGGGGTGCAGAAGGGGCGGCTGCCGATCGGACCAGAGGCAGCCATTTATGCCTGGGTTCCCGCATGGCCTGAAGGACCACGGGGTGAGTGCCCTCCCGATGGTAGGATCGGACCAGACACGCAAACGACGTTCCGTGGTTCAGGGAGTCATCAACCAGCTTCCGAAATGAGAAAAGGGTTCGGAGGCCGACCGGTTTTCCAGCGAGTTCTATGATCTCATCGTCTGCCCGAAGCCCGCTCCGGGCGCACGGCGAGGCGGGGTTCACGGCACTGACGTACATGTGAACCCCACCGGGCAGCTTTACGACGATTGTTCCGTGCCCGCCCAAAGTCCGAAACGGATCCGATTTCACCTCAACCGGCTCCATTCTCACGGCATCGCTGCTGGGCCCTTCATCGACGGTTGCGAAAACGCCGAGGGTTGGCCAGAGGGAGGCAAACAAGGTCAGCCGAAATACGTTTCGGATGCGGAAAACCCGCCGGTGGGGAGCTCTTAGCATATCTCCCATCTTTCGACAGAACGACAGCTTAGGGGTTCCTTGGAAGGTGTAAACAGCGACTTGGGCTGGCCCCGTCGAGCCCTCCAGGGTCCTGAATGTTTCGGCCCCGGGCAAGGTTGAGGCAGCTGACGGCTCGATGTGCCCGGTGGAGGCGCCCCGCCGTCGGGGACTTCGGGGATGCGACCGCGGATAGGGATTGCCGACCAGGGGGCTGTAGGGGCTTTCTCTTGGAAAACCTGTGAGCCCTTCCCAAGAACCCGCCGCCATCTCCAAGTCCGTCTTGTCCCTTATCGGCAACACGCCCCTGCTCGAACTCCGGTTCCCGGACTACGGTCGGACGATTTTTGCCAAGGCGGAGTACCTGAATCCGTCGGGCTCGGTCAAGGACCGCCTTGCGCTATGCGTCATCAGCGACGCCGAGAGCCGGGGCCTCCTGAAGTCCGATTCGGTGATCCTGGAGTGCTCAAGCGGGAACACAGGCATCGCCCTTGCGATGGTCGGGGCGGCGAAGGGATACCGGGTGAAGATTCTCATGAGCGACACGGCGAGTGTCGAGCGACGCCACCTGATCCGGCAGTTCGGCGCGGAGGTGGTTCTCTTTGACGCGGGCTGCGGTTACTCCACGGGAATCGAGATCAGCCGCGCGATGGCCAGGGAGGATTCCCGATATTTCCTCCCGTGCCAGTTCGAGAACCCGCTCAACGCCACCGATCACGAGGAGTTCACCGGCCGCGAGATTCTCAGCCAGATGGGCGGCCGGGTCGACGGTTTCGTAGCCGGATACGGGACTGGCGGCACCCTGACGGGTGTGGGCAGAGCCCTTCATGCGGCGAATTCTAAGACCCGGGTGGTGGCGATGGAGCCGGCCGAGGCAGCCATGCTCTCGGGAGAGAGCCCGTGCTGCCACATGATCGAGGGAATCGCCGGGGGATACGTGCCGCCCCTCCTGCGCAACGCGCGGCTGGACGGGGTGCTCAAGGTGGGGAGCGCCGAGGCGATCACGATGACGCGGCGCCTGACCCGCGAGTTCGGGCTGCTGGTCGGGACCTCAAGCGGCGCCAACGTGCTTGCGGCCCTGAGGCTGGCCGGGGAACTGGGCGCTGACAGCCGGGTTGTCACCATTCTGTGCGACCGGGCTGAGCGGTACTATTCAACGAGGCTGTTCGAGCAGGCCTGAAATCCGCCGCTCTCAATTCCGTCGCAACAAGGGGCCCGAGCGCAGGAGGGCGGGCACGGCGGGGATCCGGAAGGACCCCTAAACCATCAGGAGCCTGATTCCGGCCGCGGCCGCGAGTCCGAGCGAAATGTACTCAAAGAGAGCCTGGTTGATCCGAACCAGGATCAGGCGGCCTAGAAGCGCCCCGGCGAGCACGGCTGGGGTGAGCATCAGGTTTACGACCAGGCTGGGCTCGGTGATCAAACCGAGTTGGACCATGAAGGGGGTCTTGATGATCAGGTTGAGGATGAAAAAGAAGACGGCTGCGGTCCCCGCGAACTCCATCTTCGGCAGGCCCATAGCGACCAGGTAGGTGGCCATGAGGGGTCCGGCCGCGTTGGAGACCAGGGTTGTGAAGCCGAGCAGTATTCCGACGAGGGGAGCGAACCACCAGCCGTGCTCGGGCTCGGAAGCACGGCTCCGCAGGCGCCGGGCGAACTGGGCGCCGACGAGTGCCACTAAGACAATGCCGATCAAGAGCCGGGCCTGGGAGTCGTCGATTTTTCCCATCGTGACGTAGCCGGCGACCACACCCGCGGTTGCCCACGGAAGCAGGCGCCACAGGTGGGCCCACTGCGCGTGCCGGCGGTAGAAGCTGACCGAGATGACGTCCGCAAAGATGAGCAGGGGCAGGACGAGGCCTGTGGACTCCTTCGCGGGCATGATCTGGGCGAAAAGGGCCACCGATAGGATTCCGAGCCCCGGAACACCGGTCTTGGACACCCCAACAATCACCCCGCCCACGATGGCAACCGCCCACTGCCAAGGTTCGAAGGTCACGGCGTTCTCCTCATGGGATGACAGACTCTCGGAAACCAACCGGCCGGCAACCCCCAATAAGGGAGAAAGACCCGCCTAGGCAGGCTGCATGCCGCGTGCGGAAACCCAGGAGCTACCGCGCCGTCGCGGGCCGGGCGTGGGCGTGGGGGTCGCCGTCGTCGAGGACCAGGTTCTCGGGCCACTCGAGTTCAACCCCGCGATCGCGAAGGCCGGACTGGAACAGGGCACGCTGCTCCGAGGAGCACAGGACACCCCGGGGGGACAAGCCCCTTTCGAGGCAGAAGGCGACGAGTTCGCCGGCTGCCTCGCCTACATTCCACTCAACCGGGTGAAGCCGGTAGCAGCCGTTGGTGATGTGCGTTGTCCCGATGTTCTTTGCAGCCGGCAGGAGATTCTCCATCCGCACTGGGATTAGCGAGCCGAGCGGGATCCGGAATGGCAGCGAGGGCACGTCGACATAGTTGTCACCTCCGGTCGACGGATGCAGGTCGATCCGGTAGTAGCCGATCCCGACTGAGTCCTCGTAGCGCTCGGCAAGGGTGTCTCCCGGACGGAACTTCGCTGAGACGTCCTGCTCGCGGATCGTCGTCACGGCGCGGATTCGCCTCGACTCCCGGATGTAGGGCGCCATGGCCAGGCCATCAGCGCTACCGGTGCAGTCGCCGCGCAGCCGAAGGCGGGGCCAGCCCCGGCCCCCGTCGGGACGGGGTGCCTCGGTCTGCAGCCAGTGGACCATGGCCAGGCTCAGCTGCCTGGCCTCGTCGATCCGGCTTCGCCTCTCCTGTGCTCCGCAGGTCAGGATGTCCCCCTCCATGTAGTCGATCATGGGCCAGTTCACTAGGCACAGGTCGCTCGGGAAGAATCCGTCGTCGAACTGCGCCCGGTCAATGATGCGCCGGAACGCCCAGAGGCCGGAAAACAACCCGGGCTTCTCCCTGTGGGGGTCGAAGTGATAGCGCATCGGCTGCATGGTGCGCGGGTTCAGCCCGTCCCAGCTGATGAGCCTGCCGGGCCACGGCGGGGCGAGCCGGGGCTCGTAGTCCCGCCAGCGCCCGTAGCCGGGCGGGGGAGGGACCGGGTCCGCCCCTTCCGGACCCTCGTCCAAGACAAAGCACACAGAAAGGGCCTGCACGTTTGAGGGTCTGGCCGTTGCGGCCGCGCTCGGCTCGCGCGTGTCGGCCGCGGCCTCGCTGCCCGTCACGTGCTCGGCCCCCGCAAGAGGCAGAAAGTCGCCGTTTTCTGTCGCGTCGAGGAAGAACGGGGCGGCGAGCCGCCTTGCCGCACCGCTGAGGCGGTCGCAGACCTCGACTTCCGCGACCCGGTCCGCGCCTTCGTTTCGGGCGGACTTGAGCTCGTGGGAAGACAGGATTCGGATCCGGTCCGCCGCGACGTGGGGGGCGAGCATCGCCTCGAGAACCGCGAGGGCGACTTTCGGCTCGTGGCACAACGGCGAGACCCAGCCGTTGCCGGGGTTAAGGCGGGGGTTGTTGCGGTGGATGGGCTTCAGGGGATAGTGAGCCCGGTAGTAGGCGCGGACCCCGTCCCGGAAGCGGCGGTACCGCGCCGTGCAGCCGAACCTCTCGATCCAACCGTGCTCATCCGGGGGAACCGCCTGGGAGGTGAGCTGGCCGCCGATCCAGGAAAACTCCTCGACGACAATCGCAGTCCGTCCGGCCTCCGCGAGGGCGAGGGCGGCGGCGCATCCCCCCACGCCGCCCCCAACGATAATCGCGTCGGCGTTCAGAAGTTCCATGGGACCAAGGCAAGCGCGAACCGCCCGCAGACTGAAGCCAATTGTCATTCGGGGGGGGCGATCACGCTTGTTCCCCTTCCGCGTCCGGATAGCGTTCAACTTTTTAATACCCCCTCTCCAGCCCATGAACCCTGCTCCCCAAGGACTGTTGGCACGAATGAAGTCCGGCGCGGTTGAGCCGGCCTACGTCTGCGGAAACCACGCGACGCCACGCCACGTCGACTTCGTCGGCTCGACGCGGCTGTTTCCGATCATCTGGTTCGACCTCGAGCATTTCGACCTTCCGACCGAGACCCTTGCCGTCGTCGCGATGGTCGCCCGCAGCCACGGCATGACTGCCATCGCCCGCTTCAAGGCCCTCAACTACGAGCGCGTCCAGCAGGTTCTTGAGACCGGGGTCGAGGGAATTCTCTGCGCCATGGTGGAAAGCCCGGAGGAAGCGCGGGACATTGTGCGCTGGTCCAAGTTCAACAATCCAAACCCGCTCCCCGGAGAGGTAACCGGCCAGCGGGGATGGAATGGAGGGGGGATCGACGCCCGGTACGGCACTCTCCCGGCCGCCGACTACGTGCGGCGCCAGAACAACGAGATCGCGATCATCTGCCAGATTGAGACCCAAGAGTCCCTGGCCCGCGTTGACGAGATTGCTTCGACACCGGGAGTGGAAGCCCTGTTTTTTGGGCCGGGAGACTTCGCCCACAGGCTCGGCTTTGTGGGGCAACTCAGCCATCCGAAGGTGACGGAGGCAATGAGGTCGGTCGCCCGGGCCTGCAGCCGGCAGGGCAAATGGTGGGGCACTCTGGGGATAGGCCCCGACCACTATCGGCAGGTGCGGGAACTCGGAGCCCAGCTCATCTGCCCCGGAGGAGATGCCCGCGTCATGATCAACGGGATCAGGGAACTCGCAAAGACCTTCCAACCCCCCCAGGGCCGGGACAAGGCTTGAGCTTCGCGAACACACCCGCTGGCCCGTCCAGGGCAAGCCGCCTCCTGTCCGCACTTCGCGGGCACCGCCGCTGGTGGGTTGTCGCGCTGCTGTTCGCGATCGCGCTCCACAACAATCTCGTCCGCCAGAACCTTTCCTTCCTCGGACCCACTCTGCAGGCGCAGTTTGGGTTCGGCGAGAAGGAGTACTCGTACATGGTCGCCGGGTTCCTCGGAGCCTACACCGTCGGATACCTCTTCTGCGGGCGCCTGCTGGACCGATGGGGCGTGCGGATCGGGCTGGCCGCGGCGCTTGCGGCCTGGTCGCTTGTCGGGATCGCACATGCGTTCTGTGCCGGCTGGATCAGCCTCCTCGCGTGCCGGCTCGTTCTTGGATTCGCCCAGAGCTTCAACAGCCCGGCATCGGTCAAGGGCGTAGCCGAGTGGATCCCGGCCGGGGAGCGAGGCTTGAGCATGGCGATCGCCTCCAATGGAAACATCATCGGCGGTGTCCTTGCCGCGCCGATTGTCGCTGCAGTCACCCTGCGCTGGGGCTGGCGCTGGGGATTCGTGCTGACGGGGGTGTCGGGTCTTGTCCTGCTTGCCGCCTGGTGGCGCGAATACGACTCGCCCGAGAAGCACCCGAGGATCACACCCCAGGAGAGGGACTACCTGACCGCCTCGCTCGGGCGCCCCGGTCCGGTCCCGGCCCCGGCCGCCCTGACGGAGCTGCTGCGCCGGCCGGTCTGCACCGGGCTCTTCATCGCCCGGTTTCTCACCGATTCGATCACGTTTTTCTTCGCGTTCTGGCTGCCGAGCTACTTGGTGAGCGCGCGCGGCTTCAGCCTGGCTATGATCGGACTGATCGGCTGGATTCCGTTCTTGGCGGCCGATGTCGGCGGACCTGGGGGTGGGGCGCTTTCAGACTGGCTGGTCCGCCGGGGCTGGAGTGCGGCAAGGGCAAGACTAACCCTCATGGCCATAGCGGCTTGCGTAATGCCAGCCGCCCTCGTTGCGGTCAGGACTGAAGCCGCGGGGTTGGCCCTGGGCCTGATAGCCCTGGTCCTTGCGGCCCAGAGTTGTTGGATGGCCAACCAATTGTCCTTCATTTCGGAATGCGTCGAGCGGGAGAATGTCGCCACGCTCCTGTCCGTCTCTGCTCTGGGCGGCAGCGCGGGAGGCATGGCCTCGACGCTGCTCGCTGGACGGGTGATCTCCCAGTGGGGCTATGGCCCGGTATTCACGGTCCTGGGATTCCTACATCTGATAGCCTTCGCAGTCCTGGCCTGGTGCATTCGGGCCGGGGCCTCGGCCCGACCGGCCTCGGCTGTCTGACCGCCGGCGGCCAGTCGGTCGACAGGGTCCCCAGCAAATGACCCTTGTACCCCGAATTTCTGAGTGGGCGGTTGACCCTAGAATCGAGAACGAATTTGTACGCAAGGGAGTTGCAAGATTCCATCAGCCCCACAAGTCTCGAAGCCTTCACACGAACGTGGCCGGACACCTAGGTAGTGTCCTAAATCTTCAGCAAAAAGACGGATCATGGTAGGTGGTGAGGTGCGAACCAGAAACCACCAACAGAAGGAATACCATGACCCGTCCGGCGAAGGACATTACCACAATGGCAACCACGCGCGAGCAAATGCT
>CAIOZY010000004.1 GCA_903862935.1 uncultured Opitutaceae bacterium | reverse complement strand
CCTGCGCCGCGAGGCCGCCCGCACCCTGGAGGCCCTCCAGCCCGCGGTCGCACGCAGCCTCGCCTGCTTCCAACCCGATCACTGCCGAGGATTCTTTCGGCATGCCCAATATACATCTATCTAAATCGAAAATGCTCTAGGGGGAGCCCTTCAGCTGCTCCCGCCAGCCCTGGATCTTCGCCTGGGCACCGAAGTGCTCGGCCTTCGCCTTGTCGCCGCGCTCCATCCAGATGCGCGACAGGGTCGTGTTGATGAACAGGTCCGCGGGGTTCAGGGCGTGTGCCCGCTCCCCGGCCCGGAGGGCCTCGTCGAGCCGGCGCTGGGAGAAGAGCACCTCGGCGAGGGCGTGCCAGGCCTCGAAGGAGCCGGGGGCGGCTGCGGTCGCCCGCTCGAGCCTGAGGACCGCGGCGTCGGGCTCGCCCACAGCGTGGTGGTAGGCGGCCTCCTCGATCAGGGACTGCAGCTCGTCGGCGGTCATCGGTTTCAGAGGATCAGCATGGCGTCGCCGTAGCTGAAGAAGCGGTACTTGCGGGCGATCGCCTCGGCGTAGAGCTCCATCAGCCAGGCGACCCCGTCCGTCGAGCCCGGCGCAAGGAACGCCGCCACCAGGCACAGCAGGGTCGAGCGCGGCTGGTGAAAGTTGGTGATCAGGGCGTCGACCCCCAGGAACGCCCGGGGCGGGTACACGAAAAGTCCCGCCTCGGCCGCGAAGGCCCGGTCGAGGGGCGAACGGTGGGCGCCGAGGAAGTCCTCGATCGCGCGGACCGAGGTCGTTCCGACGGCGACCCTGCGCCCGCCCCCCGGCGCGAGCAGGGCCCGCTGCGCTTCCACCGGAATTTCGTAGAGTTCCCGGTGGATCGCGTGCTCCTCCACCGTGTCGGTGGCCATGGGCCGGAACGTGCCCAGCCCCACGTGGAGCGTTAGGTTTTCCGTGCGCACGCCCCGCCCCTCAAGGCCCGAGAGAAGCTCGGGGGTAAAGTGAAGCCCCGCCGTCGGCGCGGCGACGGCGACCGGCCGGGCGGGATCGGCGTAGACCGTCTGGTAGCGCTCGCGGTCCCGCTCGCTCTGGGATTGGTCCGTTCGCTCGATGTAGGGGGGGAGGGGCACCTCACCGATCCGGCGGGCAACCTCTGTCATGGACTCCCCCGAGGGGGTCGTGAATCCGACGAGCACGGTGGCGTCCTCGCTGCGCGCGACGATCTGGCCGGCGAAATCCCCAGCGGCCGCGGAGAACGTCGCCCCCGCGGGAAGCCTGCGGCCCGGCTTCACCAGGCACCTCCACAACTGCGTGCCCCGGGCGCCCGGGCGCTCGACCGGCGCCAGCAGCAGGCACTCGACCGCGCCGCCGGTCGGGCGCGCCGCGCGGAGGCGGGCCGGCAGGACCGAGGCGTTGTTGCGAAACAGGATGTCTCCGCGGCGCAGAAAGCCCGGAAGGTCCGAGAACACGCGGTGCTCGACAGACCGGGACCCGCGGTCGACGACCAGCAGGCGCGAGCGGTCCCTCCGCTCCGCGGGGGCCTGCGCGACGAGTTCGGGCGGCAGCGCGTAGTCGAACAGGCGGGTCGGGAGCGCGGTCAACTCTTCGCGGCCCGAGCCGCCCTCCGGCTCTTCGCCTGGATGAACTCCCGGATGACGTCCATCCGAAGGCGGGTCCGCTCCTCTTGCTCGATGTCCTCGACCGACCGGATCGACTCGTGCCGGGCCATCGCCTTGCGCATCTTCGACAGGGCGAGGTACTCGAGCTGGCGCACGCGCTCGCGGGTCACGTTGAAGCGCCTGCCCACCTCCTCGAGCGTCAGCTCGTCGGCCCCGTCGAGCCCGAAGCGCAGCCGGATGATCTCGGCCTCGCGCCGGTCGAGCGAGTCGACCATGGCGTGCAGGTCCAGCTTGAGGTCCTTCTCCCGGAGCCCCTCGAAGGGGCTGATGGCGCTGTCGTCGCCGACAATCTCCCCAAAGGTCGCCGCGTCGGGGCCGTCGGCGATCGGCGCGTCCAGGGAGGCCGGCCGGACGCTCACCGACTTCAGATGGGCCACCTTCGAGGTCGGAATCTGCAGCTCGGCGGCCAGCTCCGTGTCGTCGGGCTCGCGGCCGAGGGCCTCGGCCAGCTGGGCCGCCGTCCGGCGCATCCGGGAAATCTTGTCCACGAGATGGACGGGCAGGCGGATCGTCTTGCTCTGGTTTGCCAGGGCCCGCTTGATCGACTGCTTGATCCACCAGGCCGCGTAGGTCGAAAGCTTTCCCCCCTTGCGCGGGTCGAAGCGCTCCACCGCCTTGATCAGGCCGATGTTCCCCTCGCTGATCAGGTCGAGCAGGGGCAGCCCGAAATCCTTGTAGTCCATGGCGATCTTCACGACCAGGCGGAGGTTTGCCTGAATCATGTGGTCGCGGGCCGCCTTATCGCCGCGGCGGATGCGCCGGGCCAAAACGACCTCCTCCTCGATCGTCAGGAGCGCGGTCTTGCCGATTTCCTGAAGGTAGAGCTGGAGGTTGCTGCGCTCCGGGGCAGGGGAGTTGTCCTCGGCCGGCGGGGGCCTCTCGAGGAAGGACGGGGGAGCGTCGAGGGCTGCAGCAAACGCGTTGGCCGGGGTGGATTCCCCGGTCTCTTCTTGCGGCGGTTGCTCGTTCTTCATCATCGCGGGATCTGGACCAAGGGTTTGAGGGCGTTCCCTCAACTTTGTTCCTGAAGGCGTGCCCGACACGATTAGAGAATTATCTACACACTATAACGAGAGTCGATATCTAAGTGCCTCATCGGCGGCCGAGCCCGTCCAAGCCTTGTGTAAGAGGTTTCCTAATAAAATCTTGAAATATAATTCCAGTTTAGAATTCCCGGGCGATCCCGACGGCCTTGAACAGGGCCGAGGCCTTGTTGATGGTCTCCTGGTACTCTGCCGCCGGATCCGAGTCGGCCACGACGCCCCCGCCCGCCTGGATGTGGATCCTGCCGTCCTTGATCAGGGCGGTCCTCAGGGTGATGCACGAGTCGAGGTTCCCGTCATAGCTGAAGTACCCCAGAGCCCCGGCATAGAAGCCCCTTTGCACGGGCTCCCTCTCGGCGATGATCTGCATGGCGCGGATCTTGGGGGCCCCGCTGACGGTTCCCGCGGGAAAGGTGGCGCGCATCAGGTCGAAGGCGGACCTGCCGGGTGCGATCCGGCCCTCGACCTGGGAGACGATGTGCATGACGTGCGAATAGCGCTCGACGACCATCAGCTCCGGAACGTGCACGCTGCCGTAGGCGCAGACCCGGCCGATGTCGTTTCGGGCGAGGTCGACGAGCATCAGGTGTTCGGCGCGTTCCTTCTCGTCGGCCAGCAGCTCCTTCTCCAGCGCCACGTCCTCGGCCACGGTGGCTCCGCGGTGCCGGGTCCCCGCGATAGGCCGGATCTCGACCAGTCCGTCGGTGAGCCGTACGTGCACCTCCGGGGAGGCGCCCACGAGGGCGAAGTCACCGGCGTCCAGAACGAACATGTACGGGGAGGGGTTGACGGAGCGCAGCGCCCGGTACAGGTCGAGCGGGCTTTTGTCGAACGGCCGGCTGAAGCGCTGGGAGGGCACGATCTGGATGATGTCCCCGGCCCGGATGTACTCCTTTACCCCATCCACGACGGCCTCGTAGGCCGCCCGGGTGAAGTTTCCCTGGGGGACGGCGGCGGGGGGCGCCTCGACAAGCGGGGCCGGCGCGAGCTCGCGCGGCTGGCGCAGGACCGCGTCGAGGCTCTCCAGCTCGGCGACAGCGGCCGCATAGGCCTGGTCCGGGCCGCCCTCCTCCGAGATGTGGGCGTTGACGCACAGACGCAGGGTCTGCCGGACGCGGTCGAAGATGACGATCGTGTCCGAGAGCATGAAGTACGTCATCGGGATCCCGAGCTCGTCGGCGCCCGCCGCGGGAACCGTGGGCTCGATGCGGGTCACGTACTCGTAGCCAATGTAGCCGACGGCGCCCCCGGTGAAGCGGGGCATGCCGGGAAGCCGCACCGGGCGGTGGCCGGCGATTTCGCGCTCGACCAGGCTCAGCGGGTCGGGCGGGGTCGGGATGCGCTCGACCGGACGGCCCGGGCGGCGGATCTCGGTCGTGTCCGGACCGGAGGCGATCACCATCCGGGGCCGACAGCCGATGAAGCTGTAGCGGTAGAGGTTCTCCCCGCCCTCGACCGACTCGAGCAGGTAGGAGGGGCCGCGCTCCTTCAACTTCGCGTACACCGAAACCGGCGTCTCGAAGTCGGCCATCAGGTCGGTGTAGACCGGAATGACGTTACCCTGCCTGGCGAGCTGGGCGAACGCCTCTTTGCGCGGGTGGATGTTCATCGGTCAAAAGGGGCATCTTTATGCGCCCCGGCCCCTGCCCCGGCAAGGACAGAGTCGCCTTTCCCCCGGGCGCTAGCGCGCGATGAACGGGTTGTTCTGCCTTTCCTGGCTGAGGGTCGTAAGGGGGCCGTGGCCGCAGGCGAGCACCGTGTCCCGGGGCAGGGAAAAGATCTTCTGCGCGTTGTTGCGGCGCTGGTCGACGAAGTGCTCGGCGCTGCCTCCCATGGAGCTTGCAAACACCGCGTCCCCGACGATCGCCAGGGGCCAGCTCAGGCCCGTGATGTAAAAGCTGGTCATGCCCGGGGAGTGGCCCCAGGTGAGCAGCGTCTTGATTGCGAGCGCGCCCAGGTGGAAGTGGGCGTTCTCCTTGAAGGTCTTCGCCCCGGGGAAGTCCGAGGGCTCGCGCTCGCTCGCCCAGACCTCGGCGCCCGTCGCCTGGGCCAGCCGCGCCAGGTCCGCCACATGGTCCTCGTGGGTGTGCGTGAGAAAGATGTAGGCGAGCTTGAGGCGCTCGGCCTTAACCAGGTCGATCATGTCCTCGGAGCTCGCTCCCGTGTCAAAGGCGGCCCCCACCCGGGTGCGGGGATCCCACACCAGGTAGCTGTTGACCGTGATGTCCCCGTAGGGGGTGTTGAACATCGCGAACCCCCGCGAAAAATCTGGGATCTGGGGGTACCACTTCCGGTGGGCCAGGGCCTCGAGCGCGTCGGGCCCCAGACTGAGGTGCCGGGCGATCCGGCGCAGCACCGCGTCGATCGGCGCTCCCCCCTTGACGGCCGCCAGGTCCGCCAGGCTCACCTCGGCCCGCTGTGCGAGCTGGGCGTCGGTTACCTTCAGGCCGCGCTGGGCCTTTCCGATCACATCAGTGTAATTGTCTTCGAGCGGGATATGTGCCATCAGAGGTGTCCTTCATTATGAGCGACTATCTACAAACGCTATTCTCCCTCAAAGGCAAGGTGGCCGTCGTGATCGGCGGCACAGGCGAGCTGTGCGGAGCCATGGCCGAGGGCCTCGCCGCGGCGGGCGCCGAGGTCGTCCTCGTGGGCCGCAACGCCGAAAAGGCCGCGCCGCGCCTCGAGCGCATCCGTTCCTCTGGGGGCAAGGGCTACTTCGCGGCCGCCGAGGCGACCGACAAGTCCCAGCTCGAGGCCCTGCTGGCCTCGGTCCTGGCCCGGTCGGGGCGCGTGGACATCGTCGTCAACGGCGCCGGGATCAACGCGGCGACCCCGTACCTGGACATCCCCGAGGAGGAATTCGACCGGATCTTCCGCGTGAACGTCAAGAGCGTCTTCCTCGGCTGCCAGGTCTTCGGGCGCTACCTGGTCGAACGAGGCCAGGGCGGCTCGATCATCAGCCTGGGATCGATGTCGGGCATCGTCCCGCTCTCCCGGGTCTTCTCGTATTCGGCAAGCAAGGCGGCCGTCCACAACCTCACCAAGAACCTGGCCCGCGAGTGGGCGCCCCGCGGCGTGCGGGTCAACACCCTCATCCCGGGGTTCTTTCCGGCCGAGCAGAACCGCAAGGTCCTGTCCGCGGACCGGGTTGCCGCAATTCTCGGGCACACCCCCATGAAACGCATGGGAGAGGCCCGAGAACTCGTTGGTGCCACGATCTTTCTCGCATCGGACGCGGCCTCCGGGTTCGTCACGGGATCAGAACTTGTAGTAGATGGTGGATACCACGCAATGACCATTTAGTATATATACATATCCACTATAACACTTGCTATAGGCTATACAACGGGGTATCGTTACACCCTTATGGTCATTAATAAAATCAAGGAACTGAGGGCCACCAAGGCAAAAGTTGCGAATCTCGAGAAGACGGTTGCCCTGGAGCTGAGGCGGGAGCTTGCGTCCCTGCCGAAGGCCTACGGGTTCGAGAGCGTGGCGGCATTCGCCAAGGCGGTCCGGGCGGCCGCCAAGGGCGGGCGCGTCGCCAAGCGTTCTAAGGCGCCGGCCGGCAATTCCAAGCGCCGCCGCCGGGCGGTGATCACCGACGCGACGCGCGCCGAAGTGAAGAAGCTGTCCGCGGCCGGAAAGACCGGAGCGGAGATCGCCAAGGCCCTCAAGATATCGCTGCCGAGCGTGCAGAACATCAAGAAGGCCCTTGGACTGGTCAAGGCCCGGAAATAATTGCCGAGCCACTATATACAGGCCAATACCAACGGCCGGCTGCATCCCGCGGGCGAGCCGTCTGTGTCCCCGCTGAACCGGGGCTTCCTGTATGGTGACGCGATCTACGAGGTCTGGCGCACCTACGCAGGAGTGGCCTTCGCCTGGGACGAGCACTGGCAGAGGCTGGGCGCGTCGGCCCGGGCGCTCCACCTCGAGCTGCCCTTTGGCCCGGAGCGGGTCATGGATGAGCTTCGGCGGACAGCCGCGGCCCACCGGGCTGCCAGCGGCTACGCGGGCGAGCTCTACCTGAGGCTCCAGGTCAGCCGGGGGGACGGCCCCATAGGCCTGGACACGGCCCTGGCGGGACAGCCCGACTTCGCGATCCTCGTCCAGCCCTGCCCGGAGCTGTCCGCGCAGAAGGCGCGCGACGGTCTGAGGCTTTCTCAGGCAAACGAGCTGCGCCGCAACCCCCCGGGCGCCCTCAACCCCGCCTGGAAGACGGGCAACTACCTGAACAACCTGCTGTGCCTGAGGGAGGCCCGTTCACGCGGGGCCGACGAGGTCGTCATGCTCAACCTGGCCGGCGAGGTCACGGAGGCGGCGGTCTGCAATATCGCCTTCATCCGGCAGGGGACCCTGGTGACCCCGCCTCTGTCGGCGGGGATCCTCGGGGGGATAACGCGGCGGCTCGTCCTGGAAGGGATAGCCGCGGCGGCCGGCCTTGCGGCCCGCGAGCAGGCCGTCCGGCCCGAAGACTTTCCCTCGATGGAGGAGTGCGTCCTGCTGTCGACGACCAAGGACATCGCCCCGGTGGCGGCCATAGACCAGGTCCGCTTCCGGACCGGACCCCAGACGGCGACGGCGCGCCTGAAGGAGGCATTCGGCGCCTACGCCCGCCGATACGCGGCCGAGCACCCCGGCGTCAGGATTTTCTGACGGATGCGCTGCCTGGGAATCGATTTTGGCGCGCGCCGCTGGGGGCTCGCCTACGGCGATGACCTCGGTGTGGCCACGCCGCTGCCGGCCCTCACCGGCTCGGACCCGGCCCGCAAGTGGGCGGCCCTGCAGGCCCTCGCCCGCGAGCGCCGGGTGACCGACGTGGTGCTCGGGCTGCCCCTGAACATGGACGGGTCGGCCGGGCCGAAGGCGAAGGAGGCCGAGCGTTTTGCCGAGCGGCTCCGGGCCGAACTGGGCCTGCCGGTGCACCTGGTCGACGAGCGGCTGACGAGCTTCGAGGCGGAAGAGACGATCCCCAAGTCCCGCCTCAGGGCCGTCCGAGCAAGCGGGATCATCGACTCGCGGGCCGCCACGATCCTGCTGCAGGATTTTCTTGGGCAGCGCCACCCCTTGCCATAATAGGCCCCGAACCCCGGATGACAAAGCCCAGCCCAGTGCGCGACACGGTCCGGCCCCGCCGGTGGAGGTGCGTGTGCGCCTACGACGGGGGCAGTTTCTCCGGATGGCAGAGCCAGACCTCCCGGTCCGGGGGCGCCCGGCCGGTGATCCCCACCGTCCAGGACGCGCTCGAGGCCGGATTCTCGGCGGTGCTCGGGGCGGGGACTAAGATCCACGGAAGCGGCCGGACCGACGCCGGCGTCCACGCCCGGGGCCAGGTGTTCCACTTCGACGCCTCCTGGAGGCACGGCCCGGAAAAGCTCGCCGCCGCCGTCAGGACGCACCTGCCGGCCTCGATCCAGATTTGCTCGATCCGGCCGGCGCCGGCGGGCTTCCACGCGAGGCTCTCGGCCAAGGGGAAGATCTACACCTACGACGTGTGGCTCGGCGACGCCGACCCGTTCACGCGGCCCTACGCCTGGTCGGTCTTCCGGCCGATCGACGTCGCCGCCATGAGGGCCGCCGCCGCGCTCCTCAGGGGACGGCACGACTTCGAGGCCTTCTCGGCCTCGCGCGGAGGCGAGAAGGAGGACACGGTCAGGGACCTGCGCCGGCTCGACGTCGTCCGGCGCGGCCGGCGGGTAAGGATCACGGCCGAGGCCGACGGCTTCCTGTACAAGATGGTGCGCAGCCTCGTTGGGGCGCTGGTCCTGGTCGGCGAGGGGCGGCTCGAGCCGGGCCGGGTCCGGGAGATCCTCCTGTCGAAGCGCCGGGGTCCGCCCGTGCACACCGCGCCGCCGCTGGGGCTCTTCCTTCACCGGGTGATCTACCGGTGAGGCGGCCGCCTGCCATGACCTGGCGGGATCTTGTCCGGGGACTGGGGGAGGTATTATTTCCGCCGGTCTGCGGGCACTGCGGTGGCCTCGTGGAGGGCAGCGGCTACCGCTACCTCTGCCAAGAGTGTGCCCGGCGGATCGACTTTGTCCGGCCTCCCTGCTGCGAGACCTGCGGCCACCCCCGTTACGGCCGGGGGGAGTGCGAGCACTGCGGGGGATTTGAGCCGGCCTACGGACGGGCTCGGTCGGCCGTCCTGTTTCGCGGTCCGGCCCGATCGCTCGTGGCGGGCTTCGGGCGCCGCGGCGGAGTGCACTTGATCCGGGACGCCGAGACGGTCTTCCGGCTTTCTCCGGCGGTCCTCGCGCTCGCCCGGGGGGCCGTCCTCGTACCGGTCCCGCTGCACCCCAGGAGGCGGCGGGAGAGGGGCCTGAACCCGAGCGAACTGCTGGCCCGATGCCTGGCCAATGCGGCTGGGGGGGGCGCCCGGACGGCCGCCCTGCTGCGCCGCGTCGCGGACACCCCGCCCCTGGCGGCCCTCGACCGGGAGAGCCGAGAGAGGCTCCTCAAAAATGCCTTTGCACTGGCCCGGGGTTGCTCCTTTACTGCCGGCCTTCGCTACCTCCTTGTCGATGACGTCTTCACGACCGGCTCCACGCTTAACAGCTGCGCCCGCGCCCTCCGGCAGGCCGGCTGCCCCAGCCTCGATGTCGTGACGTTCGCCCGCGGCTAACGCAACTCGCACCCGACGATGCACTTCGACAAGCCCACGTATACTGTAAAGAGGACCCGAAAGAAGGACATCCCCCAGGGGCTGTACACCAAGGATCCGGTGACCGGGGAGATCCTCTTCAACAAGGAAATCGAGGACAACCAGATGGTTGTCCCTAAGAGCGGACACCACTTCCTGATGGGCGCCCGCCAGAGGGCCGCCAAGCTCTTTGACCCGGAAAGCTGGACGGAGTCCAACCTGGACGTGCGCTCGGGCGACCCCCTGACCTTCGTCGACTCCCAGGCCTATCCCGACCGGCTCAAGCGCTACGAGCGCGACAGCGGCCTGCCCGAGGCGGTCATCACCGGCGTGGGCGCAATCCATGGGATCCGGGTTTCCGCGGCCATCATGGACTTCCGCTTCTGCGGCGGTGCGATGGGGGCGGCCGCCGGCGAGAAGATCACCCGGGCTGTCGAGGCGGCGATCGACCAAAATATTCCCTGCATCATCTTCAGCGCTTCCGGTGGCGCCCGGATGCAGGAGGGAATCTACTCGCTGATGCAGATGGCCAAGACGAGCGCGGCCCTCGGCCGCCTCGCGGCGGCCCGCCTGCCGTTCATCTCGGTGCTGACCCACCCGACCATGGGCGGGGTGACCGCAAGCTTTGCCACCCTGGGCGACGTCATCCTGGCCGAGCCCGGCGCCCTGATCGGGTTCGCCGGGGCGAGGGTCATCCGGGACACCACCAAGCAGACGCTGCCTTCCGGCTTCCAGACTGCCGAATTCCTCCTCAAGCACGGGCTGATCGACCAGATCGTCAGCCGGCTGGAGATGCGCGACCGCCTGCGGGACATCCTGCAGGCGCTCTACGTCAGGAAGAAGTAAGTGACCGACTACGCGGCCGTACAAGAGTACCTCTTTAGCCTGAAGGCGCAGGGGGTGAAGTTCGGGATCGATCGGATGCGGCCGTTCTCCGAGGCGCTGGGGCGCCCGGAACTTGCGTCGCCATGCGTCCACGTGGCCGGGACTAACGGCAAGGGCTCGGTGGCGGCCATGATCGAGTCCGCCCTGCGGGGCGCCGGATGGACGACGGGCCTGTACACCTCGCCCCACCTCGTCCGGCTGGGCGAGCGGGTGCAGGTCGGCCGCGTCCCTCTGGACGAGGCCCGGATCGCCGCCTTCGCCGCGGAGCTTAGGCCCGTGGCCGAGCGGCTTGCCGCGGCGGGCGGCCCAGGCGACCACCCGACTTTCTTCGAATTCATGACGGCGATGGCCTTCCTGCACTTCAAGCGGAGCAGGACCGACATCAACGTGTTCGAGGTGGGGTTGGGAGGCAGGCTCGACGCGACGAATGTCGTCGAGCCCGAGGTCTCGGTCATCACCTCGATCGGGCTCGACCACTGCGAGATGCTGGGGAACACCCTGGAGAGCGTCGCCGCGGAGAAGGCCGGGATCATCAAGGCGGGCCGCCCGGTCGTTATCGGCCGGATGCCGCCTGGGGCCGAGGCGGTGATCCGGGCAGTCGCGCTCGAGAGGGGCTCGCGGGTCGTCTCCGTCGCCGAGGAGTTCGGCCGGGACGTGGGGCGCCTGCCGAAGACCAATCTGCTCGGGGACTACCAGCGCTGGAATGCCGCCACGGCCTCGCTTGCCCTCGGACTGTTGGGGGGGCGCTGGAGGCTAGGGGGAGGGCTGGTCGCCAGAGCGCTCGTGAATGTCGACTGGCCCGGGCGCTGGGACCGCAGGAACCTGGGGGGGCGCCTTGTCGTCCTGGACTCCTCGCACAACCCCGAGGGGGCCGGGGTCCTCGACTCGAACCTGGGATTGCTCGTCGCGGAGACCGGGCGAAGGCCGGTGGTCGTCGCGGGGGCCCTCGGCTCAGCGCGGGCGGCGGCGCTCATGGCCGTCGTTGCCCGGCACGCCGCGGAAATCCACCTGGTCGTCCCGAAGCAGGCCCGGGCCTGCGGCTATGAGGAATTGGAGAGTCTGATTCCCGGCGGGTTCGGGGGCGCGCTCGTCCGGGACACGGTCGAGAAGCTCTTCCCGAAACCCGGAGTCTGCACGGCTGGTGGGCCCGAGGACTGCGTAGTCGTCACCGGCTCGATCTACCTGCTCGGCGAGGTTCTCTGCCGGCTCGAGCCGGAGCGCGGCCCGGGCGAGGGGCGCCTCCAGGACTTCTAGGCGAGCGCCACCAGCTCCCGGGTTGCGGGCACGTCCTTGATGATCTGGGACGGCAGAGCCCCGACCCCGAGGTAGCGCAGGTTGGGAAGCTCGGCCGGCCAGGGCTCGCCCGCATAGGCGACCTCGATCAGGCTTTTCACCATGCCGCCGACATAGCGGCGGGCGTTGGCGGGCAGTTCGGCGAAGCGGCGGGCCTGGCTCAGGTCCTCGGACCACCCGGGGTACTTCGCGTAGACCGGGCGCAGCGCCTTGCGGACGGCCTCGTTGCGGGGAACGTGCGCGTAGCGGCGGCCCGAGGCGTCCTCGTAGGCCGTGCAGATTAACAGGTCTCCGCGCCACTCGCCGCCGTAGGCGAGGGCGTCGAGCTTGTTGAGCATGAGGTCCTGGAAGCCGCCGTAGCGCAGGGCGTCGCCCTTCTCCACGGCGTCGTACCAGCCGACCATCCGCTGCCGACCCGTGCTCGTTCCGAACTCGAGGCGCTTCAGCTTCTCGCCGAGGGGGTGCCCCGGCTCGATCTGCGTGAGGAAAGTGTGGGTGCCGACCTTCGTGTCGTAGGCCTTTGCCACGCCGAAGGTGTGGACGGGCTGCACGGGGATCCCGGCGCTCTCGAAAAACTCGGGGGTGTAGGTGTGGGAGGCCGTGACGTTCGGCGAGAAGCCCCTGCGCTTGTCCAGCCAGAAGGCCTGCCCGAACTCCCCGATCACCGTGTGGCCCGCCCGCAGCTCCGAGAGGACGAGTTCGCGCACCTCCCCGATGTTCCGGGCGAGGGCTGTCCCCGCCTCCCAATACACGTGCGCGATCCGGTCTGCGTCCAGGGTGAACGGGCGGGCCCCGCGGAACTGCCTGAAGTCGACATCCTCCGGCTTGATTGCGCCCATCGCGATCCCCTCGGCGTTCGCTCGCAGCTCTGCCTCGGTCAGTTTCTCGAAGAACCCGTTCCAGGCCTCGGGACTGACCCCGCAGACGTGCTGGATCGTGCGCACGGCCCGATCCGCCCGCTGGGAGATCTTCCGGGCGAAGTAGTTCTTGCCGGCCAGGAAGTCAGCGAAGGTGATCTGCCATTGGCCGACCTCCTCGAGGTAGGCCGGCGTGATGCCCCGGCCGGTCGAGCCCCGCGGCTCCTCCTTGAGCTGGTTGACGCGGTAGTCCTCCCAGGCCAGGTCCAGGATCCGGTGGCAGACGTCGGAGACGAGCGTGCGCTCGTCGATCAACAGCCGCGGCAGGATCGAGTAGCCCTTCTTTTCCAGCGGCAAGGTCTCCCACCAGATCTTCCGCGGGTCGGCGACCACCCCGCTTCCGATCGCCAGGTGGAAAATCTCCCGCTCGACGACGCCCGCGGGAAGCAGGTTGAGCTTGATCCCCCCGGCCGTGTGCCCGGAGTTGGCCCCGCCGTTCACCTTGAGGACGACGGACACCGCAGAGGAGCTCCCGCGGAGCTCTTCGGCGATCTCGGGGATCAGGCGGCCCTTGCCCTCGTCGCCGAGGGAAATGCCCACATCGGCGATCAGCCGGCTGGAGAAGGGGAGGAGTGACATGGGTTGCGGCGCAACCGAAGCAAAAGGGCTCCCGTTGCGGACAAGGAAAGACTCGGCGCGCCCCCTGAGCGCAACAAAAATCCTGGCCCCCTGGGAGGGGGATCGGCTCAGCTCGCCCGGGTCGACACCTCGACCACGTCGTGGGTGTCGCCCTCCTTGTGGCCCGCGGGCGTGACCCGCACGAAACGGGCCCGGGTCCGAAGTTCCGGCAGGTTCGCCGCCCCGAGGTAGCCCATCCCGCTCTGGACGCCGCCGATCAGGCCGGAGAGCACGTCATCCACAGAGCCGCTGACCTCCTTGAGGGCCTCGATCCCCTCGGCCGCGATCTTGCGCTGGGTGTCGGCCTTGTCGTGCCCGTACCGGGCGGCGCTGCCGGACTTCATGGCCGCCAGCGACCCCATCCCGCGGTACTGCTTGTAGACCTTGCCGCCGATTTCCATGATCTCTCCGGGGGCCTCCCGGCACCCGGCCAATAGCCCGCCGCAGATCACGGCGTCGGCGATCGTGAGGGCCTTGACGATGTCCCCGGACTTGGTGATCCCGCCGTCGGCGATCAGCCGCACCTTGCGCTTGCGGGCGGCCGTCGAGGCGACGTGAAGGGCGGTCAGCTGGGGGATCCCCACGCCGGCCACGACCCGGGTCGTGCAGATGGACCCGGGACCCTGGCCGACCTTGATCGCGTCGGCCCCGCACTCGGCGAGGAAGTCCACGCCCGAGGCGCTCGTCACATTGCCCGCGATGATCGTCAGCTCCGGAAAGGCCTTGCGGACCAGCTTCACCATGTCCCCCACGCCGCGGGTGTGGCCGTGGGCGGTGGAGACGGCGACCGCGTCAACCCGCTCGGCGACGAGGCTTCCGACGTGCGCGAGGATGCGGGCCTGGTCGAGCTTTCCGTCGGGGGTCCGCAGGGGCGAGACTGCCGCCCCCACCAGGAGCCGGAACTGCGCGTCGCGGGCGGGCTTGCGGCGGCTCTTGGACTCGGCGGTGATCTGCTCGACGTCGGAGGCCGTGACGAGGCCCCTCAGGCGGTCGGATCCGTCGACAACGAGCATTTTGTTCACGCCCACGTGCTTGCTAAAGAACTGGTCCGCAGCGCGGATCGGGTCCCCCGACACCGCGTCCTCGCCGACGGTGATCAGGCTCGCCCGCGGAGTCATCACATCGGAGACCTTCTTTGAGCGGTAGCGCTCCTTGACCACGTTGCCGGAGAGCATCCCGACGAGCTTTCCCTGGGCGTCCACGACCGGGAAGGTCGAGAAGGCGAAGCGCCGGGCCTCGATCAGCGTGAGCAGCTCCGCGATCTTGGAGTCCGGCCCCACCGAGATCGGATCCTGGATCAGGCCGTGGATGTGGCGCTTGACCCGGGCGACCTCCTTGACCTGGTCCTTCTCCGGCATGTTGTAGTGGATGAGTCCCAGTCCGCCGTTGAGCGCCATGGCGATCGCCATCCGCGACTCGGTCACGGTGTCCATGTCCGCCGACACGATCGGAATCGGCAGGCGCAGCGATTCGGACAGGCTCGTCGACGGATCGGCCTCCCGGGGCAGGATCTCGGAGTAGAGCGTGGCCAGAGAGACGTCGTCGAAGGTCAGCGCCGAGGGCAGATTGGCGCGAAAGAAGGCCTCGGCGGGAAGGTAGAATTCGGTGTCGGAGGACATGGCAACCAGGGGATGAGTTGCCACAAGCGAAATAAGCCGGATCCGAAAGATGGCAACCGATTTCTTGGGAATGGCCGCGGCTTGCCATGGCCCGCCCCCGGCGGTAGTGCTCGCGGTCCCGGCCCAGGCCCGTGACCTACAAGTTCCATTACCGCCGTTACTGCATCCCGTTCCGCAATCCCGTGCGAACGGCCCACGGGCTTTGGAGCGAGCGCGAGGGACTGATCCTCCGGCTTGAGGCCCCCGGGGGCGCCGTCGGCTGGGGCGAGGCGGCCGCGGTCCCCGGATTCGGGGACGAGACGGCCGATGCCGACGAGGAGGCCTGCAGGGCCCTCGGCGACCGGCTTGATGCCGGCCAGGCTCTGCCCGAGGCCCTGGAGTGCCTGCGCGGCGCACTCGCGTCGGCCCTCGATGAACTTTCCGGGGTTTCCCGAACGGCCTCGGAGCCCCTCTGGATCTCGGCGCTTCTTCCCGCCGGCCGGGCCGCCCTTGGGGCGCTGCCGGCTCTCGTCGAGTCGGGGTTCAGGACCTTCAAATGGAAAGTCGGGGTGGGAGACCTGCGCGACGAGCTCGCCCTTCTGGATGACGTGTGCGCTGGGCTGCCGGCTGTGGCGAAGTTGAGGCTCGACGCCAACGGAGCCTGGGACCGCCGCGGCGCCGAGCGCTGGCTTGAAACATGCGTTGGCCGCCCCGTGGAGTTTGTCGAGCAGCCGGTCTCGCGGCACCGCCCGGGATCGGAGGACCTCCTGCTCGGGCTCGCGGGTGACTATCCGACTCCGGTAGCCCTGGACGAGTCGGTCGCCGGCGGGCGGGACCTCGAGCGCTGGGTGGGCGCCGGCTGGCCCGGTGTCTTTGTCGTCAAGCCGTCGCTTCTCGGAAACGTGCCCGCCGCCCTGGCGTTGCTGGAAAAGGCCGGCTCGTCCGTCGTATTTTCCTCAGCCCTCGAGACGGGAATCGGCGCCCGCTCGGCGCTGCGGGCCGCGTTTTCCTGGAGGGGGGCGAGGAGGGCGGCGGGTTTTGGCGTCTGGCCGATCTTTGCCGATTCGCGCTTCGACGGCCCCCGCGCGGGGCCCTTCATCAGCCAGGCCGACGCCGAGCGCATCAACCCGGAGGAGTTGTGGAACGCCTTGAGCTAGCGAAGAGCCTCGGGTTTTCCGGGAAAGGGGCCGACCGGGCGTGCGCCCCGGCGTCTATCTGCGAGCGCGATCCCGGCGCCTTCATGGCGGCGTTTGCCCGGGCGGCCGCGGGGGCCGGCCCCGTGTTTCTCGTCGATCCCTCGTGGGGTCCGGCGGAGCGGGCGGTCCTCACGGAACTGGCCGGGCGCCCCGCGGATTTTCCGGAAGGCCGGGGCTGGCTCATGGTCCCGAGCGGGGGAACCGGAGGCCGGGTCAAATTCGCTCGCCACGACGGTCACACCCTGTCCGCCGCGGTGCAGGGATTCTGCAGGCATTTTCAGGCGGGCCGAACCAGCTGCGTCGGAGTGCTGCCGCTCCATCACGTGAGCGGGCTTATGGCGTGGGTTCGATCGGCCCTGACCGGGGGAACCTATGTTCCGTGGGACTGGAAAACGCTTGAGGCCGGGGACCTGCCGCCGCACCCCGGGCCCGACCGGACGGATTCCCGGGAGCGGTGGTTTCTCTCGCTGGTGCCGACTCAGCTCCAGCGCCTTCTCACTTCGACATCGGCGGCCGACTGGCTGAGGCGCTTCGATGCGGTCTTTGTCGGGGGAGGCCCCGCATGGCCGGGCCTCGCCGAGGCCGCGGCCCGGGCCCGCCTGCCGGTCTCCCTGTCCTACGGAATGACCGAGACCGCGGCGATGGCGGCCGCCCTGCTCCCCGGGGAGTTTCTGGCCGGGGAACGCGGCTGCGGCCGTCCGCTGCCCCATCTCTCGGTCGACCTGTCCGGCGATGGGCTCGTGCGCATTTCGGGTGAATCGCTGTTCCGCGGATACTACCCGGATTTCAGCGCGGAGCGGTCGTACACGACCCTGGACCTCGGGGAGGTCGACGCCCGCGGAGCCCTGCGGATCCTTGGCCGGAGCGACGCGGTCATCATCACCGGCGGAAAGAAGGTTGATCCCCAGGAGGTGGAGGCGGCGCTGCTGTCGAGCGGGCAGTTTTCCGACGTCGCGGTCGTGGGGGTGCCCGACCTCGAGTGGGGATCGGCTGCTGTGGCCTGCTACCCCGCGGGCCAGCCGACCCCGGACATGGGCCGGGTGGGGGAGAGTCTTGCCCGGCTTGCCTCCTTCAAGCGGCCCCGCCGCTATGTCGCCCTCGGCGACTGGCCGCGCAACGCGCAGGGAAAACTCAACCGGGTCGAACTAGCCCGCAGGGCGGCCTCGGCGTGATCAGCCCGCCTTGACCCAGGCTGCGATGGAGGGCGGAAGGTTCGCTCGCTCCCGGCTGCGGGAGTCGATGCACACGTGCTCGGTCCGGGCGCGACCGGCGAGTTTCTCCGGGGTGCCCAGCCGGGTAATCTCATAGCGGACCTCGTAGGTGTCGGCCGAGACCGGGGCCGGGCTGCAGGTCACCCGCACGCGGTCCCCGGGCCTAAGGGGCCGCAGGTAGCTCGCCTCGCTCTTGGAGATGGGCACAACGACTCCGGAGTCCGCGAAGAATTTCCGTAGGTCGACTCCCGCCGCCCCCAGCGCCTCCTCATAGGCCTCGTGGCAGATCGCCAGGTAGTTTGCGAAGAAGACGACCCCGGCGGCATCCGTGTCGGCGAAGTGGACGCCGCGGCTGTAGGTGAAGGGCATGCGCCTGGCAGGCTACCCGGTCCGGCTCCCTGCTCAACTCATAATCGAACGGCGCGCGGGGTGATCCTCCGCTACACCCCCTGCCGAAACCGGTACTGCGCGCAGCGGAGGTCGCACTCGATCTGGAGCCACAGCCACCATCCCTCGGAAAGCCCAAAGTAGCGGTCGAGCCGGAAGCCGGTGTCTTCCGTGATTGACCGCCGGCCCGCAAGGATATCCGCGATCCAGGACGCCGGCACCCCGATGTCCCGGGCCAGCCTTCGCGCCGTCAGCCGCATGGGTTTTAGGAATTCTTCCCGGAGCAGCTCTCCGGGAGTGGGGAGGGGAAGGGTGGAACTCGGTTTCGTCATGCGAAATGATCGGGTCGGCTTGATAGACACGGTATCTCGATTTTGGGTTCCACTCCAACTCGGGCTTTGCCCCGCGCCCGGTTCAGTGTATCCCTTGGACCGATGACCCGAAACGAAATCGCCGACGTCCTGGGCGAGATTGCCGTCCTGCTGGAGCTGCAGGGGGAGAACCCCTTCAAGGTGAGGGCGTACCAGGCCGGCGCCCGGGTCCTCGAGTCGCTGGAGGAGTCCGAGCTCGACCGCCTGGCGAAGGCCGGCGAGCTGCAGAGCGTCAAGGGGATCGGCGAGGCACTGGCGAAAAAGATCGCCGAGTTGCACGCCACCGGGAGGCTGGACTACTACGAAAAGCTCAAGGCCTCGATCGAGCCGGGCCTGATCGAGATGCTCCAGATCCCGGGACTCGGCCCAAAGAAGATCCGGGCCCTGCACGAAAAGCTCGGGATTGCGGACATCGCCGGGCTTACCGCGGCCTGCGCGGCGGGCCGCGTGGCCGAACTGGACGGCTTCGGGGATAAGACCCAGGAGAAGATCCTGGCGGGAATCAAGAACCGCGAGGCCTACGGGCGGAGGCACCGCTGGTGGGAGGCGGCCGCGGTGGCCGAGCCGATCGTCGCCGGACTGCGCTCGCTCCCCCAGGTTCGGCGCGCCGAGGCGGCCGGAAGCCTGAGGCGCGGGCTGGAGACGGTGGGCGACCTGGACTTCATCGTCGCCTCGGCGGAGCCGGGGCCGGTCGTCGCCTGGTTCACCTCGCTCGCCCAGGTCCGAGAGGTGACGGCCCGGGGCGACACCAAAGCGAGCGTGCGCTTCGAGGGGGGGCTCCAGGCAGACCTGAGGATCGTCCCTGAGGAGCAGTTTGCCTTCGCCCTGCACCACTTCACCGGGTCCAAGGACCATAATGTCCAGATGCGCCAGCGGGCCCTTTCGCGGGGCCTGAGCTTGAGCGAATGGGGCCTGGCCGCGGCCGAGGGGGAGGCGAGCGTCAAGGAGAAGGTCGCCGGCGGAGGGCTGCCCGCGGGGACCGAGCGGGAGATCTTCGCCCTGCTGGGGCTGCACTTCATCCCGCCCGAGCTGCGCGAGGGCTTGGGCGAGATCGAGGCGGCCGAGCGCGGGGAGTTGCCCCGCCTGGTCGAGCTCGGGGACCTGAGGGGGGCCTTCCACAACCACACCTCGGCCTCAGACGGCCACGGTTCGCTCGAGGAGATGGCGGAGGCGGCCGCGGCCCTCGGTTGGGAATACCTGGGGATCGCCGACCACTCCAAGGCGAGTTTCCAGGCGAACGGCCTGAGCGAGGAGCGGCTGCTCGCCCAGGTCGCGCAGATCCGAAGCCTCAACGCCTCGCGCCGCCTCAAGACGCACCTTTTCGCCGGGGTTGAATGCGATGTCCTCGCCGACGGGAGGCTCGACTTCGAGGACGGGATCCTCGCGCAGCTCGACTACGTCGTGGCCTCGGTGCACAACGCCCTCGGCCAGGACGAGGCGACGATGACGGCCCGGATCATCCGGGGGATCGAGAACCCCCGGACGACGATGGTGGGCCACCTCACGGGGAGGCTTCTCCTCCGGCGCGAGGCGAGCCGGGTCGACGTCGGCAAGGTCATCGATGCAGCGATTGCGCGCGGCGTCGTGATCGAGCTCAACGCGCACCCCCAGCGGCTGGACATGGACTGGCGCCACTGGCGGAAGGCTGCCGAGCGCGGCCTTCTGTGCTCGATCAACCCGGACGCCCACGCGCCCTCCGACCTGGAGTACGTGCGGGCCGGGATCAATTCTGCGAGGAAGGGCTGGCTCACCCGCGGCCAGGTCCTCAACACGCGGCCCCTACCCGAAATCAAGGCCTGGCTCGGGGCCCGCGGGAGCGGGCGGGCTTCTCCGGCTTGACCTGCCGCGCCAACCCGGGCCACTTACTTCAGTCCGAAGGACCATGCCGATCTACGAGTACTACTGCCCGGAGCACAACCGGATCTACCAGTTCTTTGCGAAGACGCTGGCGCAGGGCCGGACGACCCCCCGGTGCCCGGATAACCCGGCGCACGCCCTGGTGAAGATGGTCTCCCCCTTTGCCGTCAAAAAGAAGGGCGCAAAGTCCGGGGAGGCAGGGGCCCAGACCCCGGAGCCCGCCGCCCCGGGGGGCGGACCCGGCGGCGGCGACGATCCCCGGATGGACGCCGCGCTCGCCTCGATGGAAAGCGAGTTTTCGAACGTCGACGAGAACGACCCCAGGGCCATGGGCCGCATGATGCGCCGCATGGCCGAGCTGACCGGGGAGAAGATCGACGGCGAGATGGAGGAGGTGGTCCGCAAACTTGAGGAGGGCGCCGACCCGGAGAGCCTGGAGGACCAGCTCGGCGGCCCGGGCGAGCCCGGTGCGGACGACCCCTACGGTGAGGGCCCGGGCGGGCCGCCCAGGGCTGAGGCCGACCCGAAGGAGCCCCCGTCGCGCCCCCGAGTCCGCCGTCCGCCCCCCGTGCGCGACCCGAAGCTCTACGACTACGAATAACCCAAGGAACCCCGTGCCCTCACCAGACCTTTTGACCCGGATCGAAGCGGCCAAGCGCGCCGTCCTTGCCCAGACCGCGCTCTTCCACCGCGAGTTCGGCCGCGCCGAGAGTCACTGGAAGTGGGACGGCTCCCGGGTGACCGCGATCGACGTCGCCATTTCCGAGAACATCTTCCGGGAGCTCGGCAGCCAGTTCCCGAAGGACCAGTACCTGAGCGAGGAGCTGGCCGACCCGGGTGGCCCGATCCCGATGACCGCCCCGTGGTCGTGGGTCCTGGATCCGATCGACGGGACCAACAACTTCGCCCTCGGGATCCCGCACTGCGCGATAGCGCTCGCGCTCCTGGAGAAGGGGGAACCCGTCTACGGGGTCGTCTACGACCTGAGCCGCAAGATCCTCATGCACGGGGGGCCTGGCTTCGGCATGAACGACGGCGACCGGACGACCCGCGTCATCGACCTGCCGGGCCCGGAGAGCCTGATCGGGTTTCACAGCCCCTCGGACAAGAAGCTCGTCCCGCTTGCCGACGGGGTGCTCGCCAACTTCAAGATCCGCGGGCTGGGGAGCGCGACCCTGCACCTGGCCTACGTCGCCGCCGGGATCCTCGACGGGGCAGTCGACTACAACGTGAAGATCTGGGACCTGGCGGCCGCGATTCCCCTGTGCCGGGCGGCCGGCGGGGTCGTCCGGTTCCTCAACGGCGAGCAGCTGCCGATTCGGCAGTTCGACCTTAAGATGCGGCGCATCATCTACGTCGCGGGGAGCCCCGCAATGGCCGACCGGCTCGAGACCCTGACCCGGCCGGGTTCCTCCTGATGCACGCGTCGGCTCGCATCGGGGTCGTCAACGTTTCCGACCGCGCCAGCGCCGGGGTATACGAGGACACGCCCGGGAAGGCCTGCGTGGAGCTCCTGCGCGCGTGGATCGCGACCCCCTTTGAGGTCGACTACGCGGTTGTCCCCGACGAGCGGGCCCGGATCGAGTCCGAGCTGCGGCGCATGGCCGACCAGGCCGGCTGCTGCCTGGTCGTCACGACCGGCGGCACGGGTCCGTCGCCGCGGGACGTGACGCCGGAGGCGACGGAGGCGGTGTGCGAGAAGCTCCTGCCCGGATTCGGGGAGCTCATGCGCTCGGCCTCGCTCAAGTTTGTGCCGACCGCCATCCTCTCCCGGCAAACGGCCGGGATCCGCGGCAAGACCCTCATCGTGAACCTCCCCGGCCGTCCGAAGGCCGTCCGCGAAAACCTCGAGGCCGTGTTCCCGGCGATCCCGTACTGCCTGGACTTGATCGGGGCGGCCCGGATCGAGGCCGACCCCAAGGCGATCCGCGTCTTCCGCCCGCCGGCCTGATCAGAGTTCGGTGTACTTCTCGGAGCGCCCCCGCGCCTTGTGGACGGGATACTTTGCCGCGTTCGCGGCCATCTTCGACTCGATCGCCCCGGCGACGTCCAGCCCGGTCATGTTCGCGAAGTCCAGGGCGTAGATCACGATGTCGGCGAGTTCCTCGGCGATCTTCGCGCGGCGGGCCGGGTCCTGCGCAAGGGCCTGGGACTCCTGCGGGGTCGCCCAAAGAAAGTGCTCCATCAGCTCGGCCGCCTCGGCGGCGAGGGCCATGCTCAGGTTCTTCGGGGCGTGGAACTGCTCCCAATCGCGCTCGCGAACGAAGGCGAGGACGCGGGACTTGAGTTCGGCAACGCAGGTCGTGGAGTCGGTGAGGGCCATGGTAAAGAGAGGGCTGAGGGACCGCCCCCCTTCTAATCCCCTTGGGCGCCCCCCGTCACGCCATCTTAACAGGCGGGCCAAAAAATGTTCTTGGCATGGGCCCGGCGGTATGCAGGGTCTGTCACGTTCCAGTGAACCGGTACCAGCAACAGTCCAAGCGCAGCCGCGCAGGCACTTCGTCTACGAAGGCCTGCGTCATTCTTGGCTGCGCCGCCATGTGTCCGGTCGCTTTCCATTGGAACAAAAAGACCGGCGCGGGCTTCCAGGCCTAGAACTCCCCTCCCCGAGGAACTGAGTTCAGCCCCCTGAAGCCCGGCGGTCCCAGACCACCGAGGGGCTCCTTCGTTCCCATCACCCCTTCCTCCCATGCACACGATCATCCAAGCCAGCGAAACCCACCGTCGAACCTCCACTTCCGGAACGGCCACTGCCGCATTCCGCAAGCCGGTCTACGACTGCCAGGGCCAGGCCGGCGGGATGAAACTCGTCGTCTACGTCCCCGGCGTTGATGCCTCGGGCGTGAGCATCGAGGCCCGGGGTCCGGACATCGTCATCACCGCCCGCAAAACCCGCTTTGTGCGGGTCAACTGGCAGCCGCTGAACCTGGAGTCCCTGCAGAAGGACTACCTGCTTCGGCTCAGGCTGGGCCGCGACTTCGCCTACGAGCGGATGCAGGCGGAGATTGGCGGCGGTGTCCTCACAATCACGCTACCGAAGCGGGTGAGCGACCCGGCCGGCTCGGCCTCCCGCCTCAGGCGGGTGGCCTGACGGGCTCCGGGGTTCGCGCGAAAAATCCGCGCCCGCGATGGCACAAATGTCGCGGGCCGCGGTCAAAACGCTTACCTCACCATGACACCGACCGTTCCTTTCAACCACCCACAGCCCGACAGGGAGGTTCCCGCCCTCGTGCGGGCTGCCTTCCCCCAGGACGTGATGTGGGACCGCCCCGTCTTCAAGGCTCCCCCCCTCCGGGTCAAGCCGCCTGCCCCCACAACCCGCGACTTTGCGCCCGGTCTGTTCCCGAGCCGCGAACCGGGACTTGCGTCCCGCTAGGCCTTCTCCGGCACAAGCCAGGATACCGAGGAGGAGGCGCCCCCGGAGCGGGCCAGAAGCCGCTCCAGGCAGCCGAGGATTTCGGCGGCCTCGCCTTCGAACTTCCAGGGCGGGTTGACGATCACAAGGCCGCAGCCCCGCAGGCCCTCGGACCTGGGGTCGATGCAGATCTCCGCAGCCAGCGCCGGCTGCGCACAGGCCGCGCGAATCCGCTCCAGAAACACGCCTGATCCCGCCCTTGCGGTCAGGGGGTACCAGAGGGCGTACAGGCCCGATGGGAATCTCTCGAGTCCCTCGGAAAGGGCCGTGGCGACCCGCTCCCCCTCGTCCTGGGCCTCATAGGGCGGATCGATCAGGATGAGCCCCCGCCGTTCGGGAGGGGGCAGCATCGCCCGGGGCGCGGCATAGCCGTCCATCTCATGGACCGAGACCGATCGGGCTCCCGAAAACTCCCCGCACAAGGCCAGGGCCTCCTCGGGGTGCAGTTCGCACAAGGCCAGGCGGTCCTGCGGCCGGGCCAGCAGCTTGAAAAGCCACGGTGAACCCGGGTAGCGGCGGCAGGTGGCAGAGGATGCCCCTGGCACCGACGCGTCGAACTCCCGCACGAGCCGGACATACTCGGCGATGGCCCCGGGCAGCCCGTCGGCGGCCCAGACCCGGCCGATTCCGCCCGGGTGCTCCGGTTCGCGCTCCAGGCTGTCCCCTCGGGAGGCCTGCGCCAGCTCGTAGGAGCCGCTGCCGGCGTGGGTGTCCAAAAGGAGCGCCCCCCGGGGCTTGCGCTGAAGAGCCCGCACCAGCGCGACCAGGAGGGCATGCTTCGCCACGTCGGCGAAGTTGCCCGCATGGTACCTGTGCCGGTAGTTCATTCGTTTGAGTTGACCATCCCGGGGGCTTTCCCGCAAGTAGACCTTAGCATATGAGCACCGACTTTGGATGGTGGAACCGCGATCCCCTGGAGGGCAAGTACCAGGTCAGGGCCGCCGTCCACGGGGGCAATATTTCCTGGGAGCGAAAGCAGGGGCACCACACCCCCTGGGTGCCTCACGCGCCCACCCGCGAGGACTGGGACACCCTGATCGTCACGGCCGAAAGGCGCGTTCCCCGCAGGCTCATCTCCCCCCGGCAGTTCGCGGCCATCAAGGACCTGCGCGACCAGGCGCTGTCCTAGCGGCCCCCGGGACGTTGTGGCAATTTTCCCCGCGGCCCCCGATCATTAGCCATGAAGTTAATCGACCTGAACCGCGAGGGGGGCATCGGCGCCAACTCGCTGTTCGTGCAGCTCGGCGACGTCAACATCCTGATCGACTGCGGGCTGCATCCCAAGCTCACCGGGCGCAAGGCCACCCCGGACCTGAGGCCCCTGCGGGGCGTGAACCTCGACCTGATCGTCATCACCCACTGCCACCTGGACCACATCGGGAGCCTGCCCGTCGTCATGCGGGAGCACCCCCAGGTGCCCGTTGTGATGACCACCTCCAGCCGCATGCTGATCGAGCGGATGCTCCACAATTCCGCCAACGTGATGATGCGCCAGAAGGAGGAGGACAACATCCCCGACTACCCGCTGTTCACCCACGAGGAGATCGACCGCTGCGCCGGCCGGATGGTCGGGCTGCCCTTCGCGCACGCCAAGCGCATCCGGGGCGCCAAAGACGAGATCGAGATCATCTTCCATCCGGCCGGCCATGTCGCCGGGGCGGCCGGGGTCGAGATCCGGCACAAGCACCGGGGGATCTTCTTCACCGGGGACGTTCTCTTCGAGGACCAGCGCACCGTCCCCGGGGCCAAGTTCCCGTCGGGCCATTTCGACACGATCGTCACGGAGACGACCCGCGGGGACACCGAGCGGCCCGCGGGGAAGGACCGGGGAGCCGAGATGGCCCGGCTGGTCGCCAGCATCAACGACACGATCCAGCGGGACGGCACCTACCTGATCCCGGTCTTCGCCCTCGGGCGCATGCAGGAGATCCTGTCGATCATCCACGACGCCCGCCGATTCCGCCGGATCGTCGACTGCCCGATCTTCGCCTCGGGGCTCGGGCTCGACCTGGTGGACTACTTCGACGAGATCACCCGCAAGACCCACCACATCCAGTTCAACCGGTCGGTCATCAAGGACCTCCACATCAAGCCCGTGCCCCGCAAGCTCAAGGCGGGCGAGCCCCCTGCCCAGGCCGGGCTGTACGTCGTGAGCGCCGGCATGATGACCGAGCGGACGCCGAGCTACACCCTGGCTTCCGGCCTCCTCGGGCAGGCCCGCAACACGATCGGATTCGTCGGCTTCTGCGACCCGGACACCCCGGGCGGGCGGCTCCTCAAGGCGAAGCCCGGCGACATGTTCGTCTTCGAGAAGGCCCACGTGAAGGCCAAGGTCAAGGCCCGCATCGAGAGGTTCGAGCTGAGCGGCCACGCCGACCGCTCCGAGCTTCTCGAGTTCGCCATCCAGACCCAGGCCCGCAGCGTCGTCCTGACCCACGGGGACCCTCTGGCCCGGGCGTGGTTCGCCCAGGAGCTGGCGCAGCGGATGCCCTCGGCCAAGGTCTTGGACCCCGTCCCGCTCAAATCCTACCAGGTCTGAGGTCGCCGGACTCGAACCGGGCGGTGATCTCTTCGGGGTCGGCCCCGGCGGAGCGCATTGCCCTGAGGCTCAGGGCGTCGTGGCGCTTGGCGAGCCGCTCGCCCTTCTCGTCGGTCATAAGGGGGCAGTGGAAGAAGGCCGGAGCTGCGAGTCCGAGGGCCCGGTAGACGAGGATCTGGCGGAAGGTCGACTTCACGAGGTCCGCTCCGCGGACGACCTCCGTTACCCCCATCGCGGCGTCGTCGACTGCGCAGGCGAGCTGGTAGCTCGGGGTGTCGTCCTTCCTCCAGACGAGGAAGTCCCCGAAATCGCGGCCGGCGACGCAGCCCTGGGTTCCCAGAAATCCGTCCGAGAACGACATCGGCTCCCCGTCGGGGACGCGCAGGCGCCAGTTGACCGAGATTTTCTCCCCGAGGGGGGGGAGAGGCGCGCCCGGGTCCGGGCGGAATTTTGCCGGGTAGACCGGCTCCTCGTCGGCCCCGCCCTCGTGGGGGGCGCCCGCCGCCTCGATCACATCGCGGCGGGTCCGCGTGCACGGGTAGACCAGCCCCAGGCCGCGCAGGCTCTCCAGGGCCTGCCGGTACAGGCCCCGGCGCTCGCTCTGCCGGTAAGGCCCGAAGAGGCCCCCGACGTCGGGGCCCTCATCCCAGGACAGCCCCAGCCAGCGCAGGTCCTCGAGCATGGCGTCGGCGAAATCCAGCCGGAAGCGCTCCGCGTCGAGGTCCTCGCTCCGCAGGATGAGGCGGCCCCCGGCCTGCCGGGCTCTCCGGAAGGCTACCCAAAAGGTCCGGGCGTGCCCCAGGTGCAGGTAGCCGGTCGGAGAGGGGGCCAAGCGGCCCCGGTAGGGGGTGGGCGGGGGCATGAAAACGAATTGCGGGCCGCCGGGAATTTTCAGTCAATGGCGAATCCAGCAATGTCGAAGCTACTTTGCGTTTACTGTTCGTCGAGTTCGGATGTGGCGGCCCCCTACCACCAGGCGGCCGAGGCCGTTGGCCGCGGCATGGTCGAGCGCGGCTGGGACCTGGTCTACGGAGGCGGCAAGGCCGGGCTCATGGGATCGGTCGCCCGAGGGGTCAAGTCGGCCGGAGGCCGCGTCGTGGGGATCCTGCCCGACTTCATGATCGAGCGGGAGCTCGCGTTCCGCGAAGCGGACGAACTGGTGATCGTCGCCACGATGGCCGAGCGCAAGCGGCGGATGATCGAGCGGGCGGAAGGTTTTGTCGCCCTGCCCGGGGGGATTGGCACCCTGGAGGAGATGACCGAGGTCCTCACGCTGCGCTACCTCGCCCAGCTCGGCCACCCGGCCGTCTTCTTCAACCAGAACGGCTACTACGACGACCTGCTGCGCTTCTTCGAGCGCATGAGCCGCGAGCGCTTCCGGACCTCGGGGATGAGCGGGCTTTACTCCGTCGCCTCGACGGTCGATGAGATCTGGACGCACCTCGAGCAGCCCGCCCGCTACGAGGCAGACGCCCTGTGGCGAACCGGAAAGTGAGCGGCATGGACCTCTCCCCGGCGCTCGCCCGGCTGCGCGCCCACGCGGCGCCCGGGCTCGACCCCCACGAGGCGGCGATGGTGGAAGACGCCGTCTCCTTCATTGGCTCCCACCCGGAATGCCTGTGGCGCCGGTGCCTGGACGGGCACCTGACCGGCTCGGCCTGGATCGTGAGCGCCGACCGCGCGTGGACGCTGTTGACCCACCACCACAAGCTCGACAAGTGGCTCCAGGTGGGAGGCCACGCCGACGGGGACGGGGACCTGCTCGCGGTCGCCCTGCGCGAGGCCCGGGAGGAGAGCGGGCTGTCCCGGCTGCGGCCGGTCTCGGAGGAGCTCTTCGACTTCGACCGGCACCGCATCCCGGGGCGGGGCGCGGAGCCCGAGCACTGGCACTACGACTTCAGGTTCCTGATCGAGGCCGACCGGGGCGAACCCCTGGTGATCTCGAGCGAGTCGAAGGACCTCGCCTGGGTCGAGCTCTCCCGGGTCTCCGGGCTCAACCCCGAGGAGTCGATGGCCCGCCTGGTGCGCAAGACCCTGGCCCTGGGCTGAGGAGTTCCGGCTAACGCCACAGCCAGACGGCCTCCTCCCGGCGGACCCAGCCGGTCTGGCCGTTCTCGAAGTCCAGGCGCACCCACCCGAGGAAGCTCTTCGTGGCCCGGGCCATGCTCCCGGCCGCAAGGGGGGCCGTCTGCTGGGAGGAGTCGGCCTCCGTCGCGATCGAGCGCAGCGTGCTTCCGCGCCAGATCAGGACGCAGTCGGGCTCGGCCGCCGCCCCGTAGGCCTGCCAGCCGATGGCCGAGGCGGAGCCGAGCGCGGCCGCGAGGACAAGCAGCGCTAGGGCCGCCGTTCGCAGGCGCCTGCTCCGCCCGTAGGCGGCGGCAAGCAGGATCCCGAGGGCTAGCGCGGCCAGGCAGGAGGCGCCCACCAGGAGCCGCTGCCATGCGGCCGGCGAGGCGAGCCGCGCGAGCCGCGCCGCCGCGCCCGGGGAGAGGAACACGGCCAGCGGCGCCGGGACAAATCCCGCCTTCTCGCACGCCAGGTCGAACTGCCATCGCACGGCCGGGTCCGCCGGGTTCTGGACGAATGCGGCCGCCGCCTGGGCGGCCGCCTCGTCCCAGCGGTTCTGCTGGGCCAGGCAGACGGACAGGTCGTAGCGGGCGGCCCAGTCGGCCGGAGACTTCGAGACCGCCTCGCGCCAGGCGCGCTCGGCCCCCGCAAAGTCGCCCCGCCGGTAGGACGAGACGGCGTCGGCCCGGGCCGGGCTCGCTATAGACAGAAGCGCCAGGGCCGCGAGGAACGGCAGCAGGTTGCGGGCAAGGAATATCCTGCGCAGGGCAAACCGGGGGACCCTCTTTGAGCCAAGGGCCGCCCTCGCGCGTGCCGCCCAGTCGGCCGGAAGCGCGGCGGCCGCTCCGTAAAGGGTGCGGTCGGCCTCTTCCCACAGGCTCCGCCAGGCGGGGTCGCCGAGCGCCTCCGGCGGCGGGGCGGCGTGGGTCAGCCCCCAAAGCTCCGCGGCGTCCCGCTGCCACGACAAGAGTAGCGGGGCCATCCGATCCGGGCCGACCCCCGCGGGTTCGGCGCCGATCCGGCCGACCGTCGCCGCGAGCCTGAGGCGGGCGAGCCGCCGCGGGCGGTCCGGGTCGGTCCGCCGGGCCTTTCGGAACGAAAGATAGCCCCAGAACAGAACAAGCGGAACCAGGGGGGCGAGGAGGGCCGCGGCGAAGGCCCGTGCCTCAATCGGGCTGTCCGCAGGCCCCTCGCTCGCCAGGGCGTCGCGCGGCAGGCCCGCGGGCAGGGGCGGCTGGACCGGGGTCTTTCGCTCGGCGCCCGGGCCGGGCTCCCCGGCGGCCGGCGGCGGGGGGCCGCCTGCGGGGGCCTCTTCGGTCACGACGACCGTTGCTCCCGGGGCCGTTGCGGTCTCATACTCGCCCGTCCTGGGGTTGAAGAAGACAAAGCTCACTTGCGGCAGCTCGTACTCTCCCGCGCGCGTGGGCACGAGCACGACGTCCTCGGACAGCTTCGCATCAAAGAGCTTCCCTGCGGACGGCACGCGTTTGGCCTTGGGCTGGATCACCTGGAAGTCCTTGGAGATCCTGCGGGCGGGCAGTCCCGAGACCTCGGGCCAGTTCCCCGTTCCCGACAGCTCGAGGGTCCAGGTGACGGGGTCCCCGACCGAGGCCCGCTCGGGCACGATCTTCGATACGAACTTGAACTGCCCGACGGCGCCCTTGAAGCCGGCTGGGGCCGGCGGCAGCGGGCGCACCTGGACGGTCGCGGTGGAGCTGGTGACCGAGAACTGCTGGTACTGGCGCTGCTGGAAGAAACCGAAGCCGCTGACCCCCACGCTCAGGTTGACCAGCTGGTTGACGGGGTTCAGCCGGAAGCTGCCGGGCTTGGGCGCGATCGCGCGGGTCCGGTAGGCGAAACCCGTCTGGGGCTCCCCGCCGCTCCTCAGGTCGAAGGGCTCGGGGGCCGACCAGTCCTCGACCACCAGGGGATCCGGGTTCCAATCGAAGGTCCCGCGGCCGAAGTCGGGCGTGTAGCTGCGCGCAGCCTGGATCGAGTACCCCACGTCGAACACCTCGCCGGCCCAGACGCTCCCCGGGGAGGCCTCCAGCCGGGAGTTCGCGGCCGACTCGAGCGGCTGGCCGGTGCCGGCAATCGTTGCGCTTCCGGGCTCGAATCGGGCCGCGGCGACGTGGACTACGCCCTTGTTGGTCTCGACGTCAAAGGCGGGGATCTCGGCGCGGGCCTTCTTGGTCAGGAGGGCCGCGTAGCTGTACGAGACGCTGTTCGAGTAGGTCCCGTTGACGAACGACATGTTGGTCGACTGTCCGGCGAAGGCCAGGGTCAGCCCGTCGACCTTCGGCGGGACGGGATTCTCGCGCGGCTGGCAGTCCTCGCACACCAGCTGCAGCGCTGTCGTCTGCCCGACGGCAAGGCTGCCGCCCGGCGGATCCCAGCGGATCGACTGGGCGGGGGCCTCGGGGGCGCCCAGCAGCCCGAGTCCGAACAGGGCGAGGGCGGGGCGGAGTCTCATTCGGGTCACCACGGCTTGCCTTTCTTCTCGGGGGGGCGGGACTGGTTGTTCTCGATCATCTGGAAAAGCTGCGCGGGTGAGTCCTGGTTGCGGACCTGGTCCAATTTCTGGAGCGGCGCCGCGAGTTCGGGGTCGGCCGCGGCCGGATCCCGGGGCGGGTGGTCGGGCTCGCCGCCGACCTGCTGGGTTGCGCCCTGCCTCGGCTCGGGGGGCTGCTTCATGTCGCTGAAAGCCTTCTGCGGCTGAGGCTCGCCTTGCCGCCGGTCCTGCGGGCTTGGGCTTTGCTGCTGCTCGTGCTGCTGATCTTTGTCCTGCTTTTGCTCCTGCTTCTGGCCGCCCTGCTGCTGCTGCTGTTGTTGCTGCTGCTGCTGGTCTTGCTTCTGTTTTTGCTGCTGCTTGGGCTTGTCCTCGGGCTTTCTGATCAGGTCCTCGAGGTCGCTTCGGATCTTAGCCCAGTCGGCGCCCTTCGGATCGGCCCTCTCGCCCGCGTCGACCGCCTGCAGGGCGTCCCTGACTGGGCCCTCGGGAACCGGCCTGCCGCCGGTCTGAAGGTCGCGCCCCCAGGTGAGGGTCTGGTGCGCCATCTCCACCCAGTCCAGCGCCGACTGGCGGTCCTGCCCGGACAGCCGGCCGACGATCCGGCCCAGGAGCGTCCCGGGAGGGAGCGCGGGCGGCCCCTCGGACGCCCCTGCGAAGGCGCCGGGGACCGAGGCCAGGGCCAGGGCGAGCACGGCCGCCGCGGCGCCGGAAAGCCGGATGTCCCGCGGCTTCGGCCTGACGGGGATCTCGCGCCAGAAGCTCATCAGAAGGCAGAAAAACGCCGGCGCCAGGACCCACTGGAAGCGCTCGATGTACCGGACAGACGCCTTCTCGACGAAGCGCCCCTTTGCGCCCGCCTCGACGGTCGCCTTGAGCAGGCCCGGCAGGTCCACCCATTCGCTGGCGTCCCGGTAGGCGCCCCCGGTCTTGTCGCAGAGTTCGCGCAGGGTGTCCGCCTCGAGCCTGGACTTCACGACCGCGCCGGACTCGTCCTTCATGTACCCGTCGGCGCCGTCCGGGATGAATCCCCCCTGGGCCGTGCCTATCCCCAGGCCGATGACCCGGATGCCGCGGTCCTTCAGCTTGCCCACGCGGCCCCGCCAGTCCTCGTCGGTGGCGCCACCGTCGCTGAGGACGATCAGGTAGCGGTCGCACGAGCCGTCGGAGGTGAAGGCGCGGGCCGCCGTGTCGAGGAGGGCCCCGTAGTCGGTCCCGGCCTCGGGCAGGTAGTCGGGCCCGAGGCTGGGCAGGAACTCCCGCAAAATCTCGTAGTCGGCGCTCAGCGGCGACTGCAGGAAGCTCGTCCCGGAGAAGGTCACCAGCCCCACGCGCTCCCCGGCGAGCCGGTCCAGCAGCGAGGAGACGAGCAGCTTCGCCCGCTCCAGCCGCGTGGGCTTCACGTCCGGTGTCAGCATCGAGCGCGACAGGTCGAGGGCGATCACGATCTCCCGCGACTGGTCGAGGACGGGTTCGTCGATCCGTCCCCACTGGGGCCGGGCCAGGGCGAGGATCCCCAGGAACAGCCCGCAGGCCAGCCACAGCCGGGGGCGGTTCCGGCCGGACGGGTCGCCGGGCGAGGGCGCCGGGCCCGAGAGCCGGATCGAGCGCAGTCCCGCATCGGCCCTCAGGATGTTCGGGCGAGCCGGGGCCCCGCCGCGCTGGCGCCGCAGGACCTCCCAGGCCAGCAGGCAGGCCGGCAGGAACAAAAGCCACAGGAGCTGGTGCCAGGCGAAGTTCATGAGGTCCGGGGCCGCTGCCGCCGCGAGGGGGCCGCCCCGAGAGCAAGCAGCGCAAGGCCGGGTACGGCGAGCCAGGGGAACAGCTCGGTCGTCACCAGGTAACTCTTGGCCTGGAAGTCGATCTTCTGGGCCCGGTCGATATCGCGGAAGGCCGACTCGATCGTGCCGGTCGCGGCCGCGCGGAAGAAGTGCCCGCCGGTCGCTGCGGAGATGTCCTTGAGGGCGTTCTCGTCCAGGTCGGCGAGGATCCGGCGGGTGCCGATCCGGTTTCCCTTCTCGTCCAGGACTGGGAACGGGACGATCCCGTCCTTGCCCGCCCCGATCGTATAGACGGGGATCCCCCTGGCCTTGGCGATCCCGGCAGCCTGCATGGGGGAGAGCGCCCCGCGGTTGTTCGCCCCGTCGGTCAGGAGCACGATGAAGGCACCCAGGCGCCGGCCGCCGCTCTGGCGGCCCGCCTGCTCGAGCCGCGTCAGCGCCACCCCGAGCCCGTCCCCGATCGCCGTCCCGTCCTCGATGAGCCCGATCTTCACACGGCCGAGCTGCTGGGCGAGCCACTCGTGGTCGGTCGTGAGCGGGGACATCGTGTAGGCCCGCCCCGAGAACAGGACGATCCCGATCCGGTCCGACGGGCGCTTCTCGATGAAGGCCTGGATGACGGGCTTGATCGCCTGGAGGCGGTTCATGCGCTCCCCGGCCTTCTCGTAGTCCTCGCTCAGCATCGAGGAGGACAGGTCGATGCACAGCATGATGTCGTAGCCCCGGGAGCGGGCCTGGTGCTTTTCCTCGGTGCGCTGAGGGCGGACCAGCGCGAAAACGACCAGGACGAGTCCCGCCGCGGCCAGCGCCGCCCGCCACCGGGAGGAGCCCAGGATCGACGGCCGGTGCCAGGCCGCCGCGAAGGGAACGAGCCACACGGCGACCCGCGAGCGGCCCCGCAGCCACACCGCGGCCGCAATCGCCAAGAGCGCCGCAAGCCAGAGGGGGTCGGCAACCCGCCAGGCCGAAACCGCAAGGACGGGGGCCATGGCGTTCAGGAGCGGCCTCCGCCCGCGGCCCTCATCCGCGCCTGAAACAGGCGCACGAGGGCGTCCAGACCGTTGTCCTGGGTTGTGACGACGAGCCGGCTCAGCGGCTCGGGAAATATGGCCTTCCAGGCCTCGTCCCTGCGGGCGGCCCACTCGGCCTGGGCGGCCCGCTCGGCGGGGCTGCCCTCGAGGGTCACGAGCCGCTCCGCCGCCGGGTCGTACGCGGCGAACAGCTCCTGCGGCGGCAGGCCGCGCTCCCAGGGGTCGTCGACCCTGAAGCCCATGGTCTGGTAGCGGCGCCTCAGGACCGGCCAGCCCTCGGGGGCCGGGCGGGGCGGGAAGTCCCCAAGCCACAGAAGAACGCTGTGCTTGGGAGCGGCCCGGGAGAGAAACTTCCAGGGGATGTCCGCGGCCCCCGGGGCGCCGACCGGGGGTGCCGGCTGGCTCAGAAGCTTGGCCGCCGCGTGCAGGATCGGGCCCCGACCGCGCTCGGGCTGGTGGAACACGTGGCCGGCGGGCGATACGTGGACCCAGCCCACGCGGTCCCGGTTCACCGCCCCGAGCAGCATCACCAGTCCGGCGAGCTCCAGGAGGGCCTCCCGCTTGGACCGCTCCGCGGAGCCAAACCGCAGGCTCGGCGAGTCCTCGAAGACGAGCAGGAGCGTCACCTCCCGCTCCTCGACGAACTTCTTTCGGTAGGGCTCGCCCAGCCGCGCCGTCACGTTCCAGTCGATGTCGCGCACGTCGTCGCCGAACTCATAGCGGACGACCTGGTCGAACTCCATGCCCCGCCCCCTGAAGGTCGAGCGGTACTCGCCGCTCAGGGTGTTCTCCACGGCGTGGCGGACCCGCCACTCGAGCTGCCGAAGGATCGACAGGACCGACGACTGGGAGGGGGGAGCTTTCAAACGGCCGGAACGGGGGTTTTCTCCAGGACCTGGGCCACGAGGCCCTCGGCCGTGAGCTCCTCGGCCTCGGCCTCGTAGGTGAGGCCCAGCCGGTGGCGCATCACGTCGGGGGCCAGCTCCTGGACGAGGGCCGGCCCGAGGTAGTCCTGGCCGCGGAGCCAGGCGAGCGCCCGGCCCGCCTGGTAGAGGGCCAGGGAGGCCCGCGGGGAGGCCCCATAGTTGAGGAGGCGCTTGCCGACCGATCCCTCGGCGAGGGCCCGGGTCGCGCGCACGAGCGCCAGGATGTAGGCCTGCACGGCCGGGGCCACGTGGATCCCGTCGACCTCGGAGCGCAGGCTTAAGAGCTCCTCGCCGCTCGAGACCGCCGCAACCGACGGCTGCTGGGTCACCTGCCCCCAGCGCTGCATCATCGCCGACTCCTCCTCGGCCTTGGGGTAGCCCACGATCAGTTTGAAGAGGAACCGGTCGGTCTGGGCCTCCGGCAGGGGGTAGGTCCCCTCCTGCTCGATCGGGTTCTGGGTCGCCATGACGAAGAAGGGCCTGGGCAGGGGCTTAGTCTGGCCGCCGATCGTCACCTGGCGCTCCTGCATCGCCTCGAGCAGAGCGCTCTGCACCTTTGCGGGCGCCCGGTTGATCTCGTCGGCGAGCACCATGTTGGCGAAGATAGGCCCCTGGTGGGGGCTGAAGGTGCCCGTCTTCGGCTGAAAGATCATGGTCCCGACGACGTCGCTGGGAAGCAGATCGGGGGTAAATTGGATCCGCTCGAACTGGACCCCGAGGGCCGAGCCGAGGGAGCGCACGAGCAGGGTTTTCGCAAGGCCGGGCATGCCCTCGAGCAGCACGTGGCCGTTCGCCAGGAGGGCGACCTGCAGCCGCTCGACGATCGAGTCCTGGCCGATCACGGCCTTGCCGACTTCATCGCGTATCTTCTTGGACCAGGTGGGACCGTTGATCATGGTGGTAAAGACCTTTGGGTGGGGGTGATTCTCGAAGTTGAGTCCGGCCGCGGGGGCTGGCAATTCTTGGATGGAGGCTCAACTATGACTCGCGGCGCGGCAAAGAGTTTCCGATTCTGACTAGATACTGGCGGACATGGCCTTACCACCCCAAATCATCGGCAGGCTCGCCTCCCTCGGGATCCGCCCGGGGGACGTCGAGGAGCGGTTCATCCGGGGAGGGGGTCCCGGGGGCCAGAAGATCAACAAGACCTCGTCGACCGTCTGGCTGCGCCACCGGCCGACCGGGGTGGAGGTGCGCTGCCAGGCTGAGCGGTTCCAGTCGGCCAACCGGGAACTCGCCTGGGCCGAACTCTGCGCGAAATTGGAGCAGCGCAGGCGCGCGGCGGCCGAGGCGCGCAAGCAGGAACTCGCCCGCGAGGGCCGTCGCACCCGGCAGAAGAGCCGGGGGCAGAAGGTCAGGATGATCGAGTCAAAGAAGCACCGCGCCCGCCGGAAGGCCGACCGGGGCCGGGTGGGGGAGTGGTAGGCCGCACGGCGCCTAGCCCAGGATCTCTACCGGGTCTCCCACCCGAAGCATCCCGGACTTGGTCTCATGGATCAGGTTCTGGCCGAAGTTCACGTCGCCAGGCTTGTCCGGGTTACGCCGGTAGGAGGCCAGGGTTCTCAGGGGCTCCTGACCCCGCTCGCCGCTCCCCTGGTCCGTCGTCGTTATGGCGCAGCGGGCACAGGGGCCCGCCGAATGGAAGGTCACCGGGCCTATCCGCAGCCGCTTCCAGCGGTCCTCCTCGAAGGCCCCGCCCCCGCTCACGACGAGGTTCGGGCGGAACCGGTCAATCGGCACGGGTGCCTCGCCCGCGGCGGAAAGCCGCCGGTTGAGGTCCCCGAGGGAGGCATCGCCAACCACGAGAAAGGGATAGCCGTCGGCAAAGCCGACGCGGTGCTGCGGGTCCGGCCTCCCCGAAAGCCCCGGGGGGATCTTGCGCGCCGGGATCGGCCGGGAGAACGCCGGGCCTATCCTCACCAGGCGGCAGGCGACCCCCAGGAAGTCCCCGAGCCAGAGCGCCGGCTCATCCCCGCAGTCCTCGGCGCGGAGCCCGGGATCGCTCCAGATGGAGACCCGCCGCTCGGCGGCGGCGCCGCCGAGCCTCGGGACCGACACGGCCCCCGACCCCTCGGCGGAAAGGACAAGCGCTCCGGAGCCCAGGCTCGTCGCGATGCGCGCCATCCGGGGCAGGGCGCGCTGGGTCAGGAAGCTCCCCGTCCCGTCGACCACGAGGAACCTCCGGTCGCCCGCAAGCCCCAGCTCGTCCACCTCGGCCCGGTCGACGGCGCAGCCCCGAAGGGACTTCACCGGATAGACAAATAACCCGGTCAGGAGCATCCGCGGCTCAGGTTCGCTTGGTCACCTCGCGGATACTGGTGTCCACCGGCCCCGGGGCCTCCAGGTCCTTCGCCCCCTTTGAACCCAGCTCGGTGAAGCGGCGGGCAGCCGGGAGCAGCGTCTGCTCGAATGATCCCACGGCGGAGTTGTAGCCCCGGGTCGCCGCGTCGAGGCCCGCGCCGACCTTGGAGAAATGCTCGGCGAAGATGGCCAGCCGGTCGTAGAGCTGCCGGCCGATCCCGCTGATCTCCTCGGCGTTTCGGGACACGGCCTCCTGTCTCCAGCCGTAGGCGGCCGCCTTCAACAGCGCGATCAGGGAGGTCGGCGTGGCGAGCAGCACCCGCCGCGACAAAGCACGGTCCATCAGGCTCGGGTCGGCCTGCAGCGCCGCGGTCAGAAAGTGATCCCCGGGAAGAAAGAGCACCACGAACTCGGGCGACGGCTTGAACCGCTCCCAGTAGGCCTTTGATCCGAGGGAGTCGATGTGGCCGCGGATCTTCTGGGCGTGCTCGGCAAGCCGCGCCGCCCGGGAGGCCTCGTCCGGGGCGTCGCTGATAGCCCGGTACGACTCGAGCGGGGTCTTGGCGTCGACGACGATCCGCTGGCCGCCGGGAAGCCTCACAACCAGGTCGGCCCGGAGATCGCCGGCGGTCTCCTGCTCGGCAAAGTCACAGTACGGCAGCATATCGGCCATCTCCACGACCCGGCGCAGCTGGAGCTCGCCCCAGCTTCCGGCGTAGGTCGTTGAGCGGAGCGCGGTCGAGAGGCGGCCCGCCTCCGCCTGCAGCTGCACCTGCGCGGCGTTGAGGGAGGCGAGCTGCTGGCCGAGGGCGCCGTAGGCGGTGGCCCGGGCCCTCTCAAATTCGGCGATCTTGCCGTCGACCTTCTCCAGGGACTCGCGCAGCGGCTTGACGAGGCTCTCCACGGCCTGCTTGCGCTGGTCGAGGTCCCCAACGGACTGCTGCCGGAGCTGGTCAAAGGACTGTTTGGCCTGCTCGAGAAAATCGGACCGGTTGGCGCGGAGCGCGTCGGCCGCGATGGTCTTGAATTCGTTCGCAAACTTCTCCAGGGCGGCCTGTTCCGCAGTCGACCGCATTCTCTCAGCCAGGGCGGACTCGTGGCTCTGGCGCCACAGCCAGACAAGGACGGCGCCGCCGAGCGCGGCAAGCACTGTTATAATGATCTCCACAGTGCGACGGTCTAGTCTCCGGCCGCGCCGCCGGCAATCCAATCTCGGATGGTCCCCTTGACATCAGGGTAAAAACCCGCAAAGCAATAGCTTAAATATCGGAGCCGGGCGGGGTTACATCTCATCAATGATCGTAGGAACATGAAAACTCCAAAGGACTTATGTTAGGACAGGAAGAGCCCCCAAAGGCGGCTGAGGCCGACCGGGCTGTGGTGTTGGTCGTCGACGATGAATACGGCCCACGCGAGTCGGTCGCCTTCGCGCTTTCGACGGAGTTTGCGGTCGACACGGCGGATCGCGCCATGGAGGCCCTTGCCAAGATCAAGGAGAGGCCGTTTTCCTGTGTGATTCTCGACATCCGAATGCCGGAGATGGATGGGATCCGGGCGCTCGAGGAGATCCGCAAGATAGACCCCTTGGTTGGGGTGATCATGCTCACGGGGTACGGAACGCTGCTCACGGCCCAGCTGGCGATGGTTGGAGGGGCTAACCAATATCTGAGGAAACCCCCGGACATTGAGGAACTGCTGGGTGCCGTCCGCACCCAGGCGAAGGCGACAGGCCTGAGGCGCCACAACGCGAGGCTTGCAGCCGCCGCCGTGGAGCTCAACTCGGCCCTCAAACGCGAGATCGAGCAGACCAAGCCTCAGGTCTGGCAGGGCCGGGCCTCGGTCGAGCTGGTCCACGACCTCAACAATCCCCTCACCGTGGTGATTGGCTACTCGAGCCTGGTCTCTGAGGAGGCGAAGGCCCTTTCCGAGCACAACCCCGAGATGGCGCAGAAGCTTCTCGAGTACGCGACCATGGTCGAGAAGGCCGCCGAATATTGCCATCATCTCTCGGAGAACTGGCGCCAGGCCTCGAAGAAGCTCTCGGAGATGGTCCAGCTTGACCTCGTCCAGGTGGCCCGGGACGTCAAGCAGGTGATCTTCTTCGGCAACGCCTCGATCGCAGTGAGAGGAGCCCCGGAGGCCGTGATCCTGGGGTCCAAGTTCGAGCTGATGCGGGTGTTCCAGAACCTCCTCAAAAACTCACTGGAGGCCGGGGCGAAGAGCGTCGAGATCGCGTTTGTGACAACGGCCAAAGGCGTCGAGGTTGTGATCTCGGACGACGGCACGGGCATGGATCCGGAGCGGCTGCGGCTGGCCCTGAAGGGCGGTTTTTCGAACAAGGAAAGCGGCACGGGGCTCGGACTGGGCATCTGCGGACATCTAGTAGCGGCGCACGGGGGAACCTTTGATATCCAGTCCCAGCCCGCGAAGGGCACGATCGTGCGGATGTCATTCCCGGCAGCGCCGAAGAGCTGATATCCCGCTACCGGCGCTAGACCCCAAGAACCCCGGCACGGCATGAAACGAAGGCGAGTTAAGATTACGGGAATCGGTCCGGTGACCCCCGCGGGGATCGGCCGGGATGATTTTTGGAAGGGGATCCTCGAGCCCGTCAGCCGGGTCAGGCCCTACGGCAAACTGGGCGACCAGTATGGGCCGTTGGTGGCGGCTCACATGGATACGTTCAGGGTGGGCAGCTACGTGGACCCGAGTCTGCTTCCCAAGGGCGCGGCGCGCCACACCCAGTTTGCTGTCGCCGGCGCGATGCTCGCGATCCAGGATGCCGGGGTATCACTTGAGGAGTTCCGAAGGGTGCATGCCTCGATCTTTGTGGGCACGGCTCTGATGGACTTCGGGTCGATCAACCACTCGATCGAGTCGGTCAGCAAGCACGGGGCACATGGCACTCTGCCGCGGACGATCTACAGCATCAGCACGGCGGGGATTCCCGGAGCCATCAACCGGGTGCTCGGCACGGCGGCCCGCACGATGGTCATGCAGAGTTCCTGCTGCTCCGGGCTCGACGCGATCGGGTACGCTGCGCGCATGGTGGCCGAAGGCGAGGCCGAGATTGCGTTGTGCGGCGGGACCGAGGCCCCTCTCCACAGATTTCCGCTCCTGGAGATCCGAGCCGCCGGGCTTACGCCGGAGACGGATGCGATGCCGGAGCGCTTGGACCGCCCGTTTGACCTCTGGCGGACGACCGGCGTCGTGAGTGAGGGCGCCTGTATGATCGTCCTCGAGCCGGAATCCAGCCCGAGGAAAGGCTACAGCTTCATATCGGGGTATGCGTTCGGCAACGACGAGCCGGACAAGCTGTGCAGCGGCCTGATCCCGGCGAACCGGCTCGCCTTGGCTGAGGCCGGCATCCGCCCCTACGAGGTAGACTCGATCAATGCCTGGGGTCCTGGCCACAGGGCGATCGACGCCGCGGAGGCGAGCGCTCTCATCGCGGTCTTCCAGTCGGCGCTGCCGGATATTCCGGCGGTGTCGATCAAAGGCTCGATCGGCAATCCCCTCGGGGGCGCCCCGGCTATCCAGGTCGCCGCTGCGGCCCTGGCACAGCGCCACGGGATCATTCCCCCGACGGTCAACTGGCTCTATCCGGACCCCGCGTGCCCCCTCAATCTGAGCGCAAGCAGCAGGGCCCTTGAGCATTCTCTTACCCTGATCAATGCCCACGGTTTGGCGGGGGTTAATTCCAGTCTGATTCTCGAGAAATGCTGAGGTCCACAGCACTGTTGGCTGCTCTGATCGGCGTCGTTGCCGGAGGGATCATTCTTTGGTCAAATCCCAGACGAGCGGTAAACCGCGTTGTCTGCACGTGTTCGCTGCACTGGGCCGCCTGGTTGGCGTGTCTGCACGTAGCGGCGTTCCTCCATGGCGGTCTGTTCTGGTTTAGACTATCGTGCGCGGTCGGAGCTTGGCTGCCGTTTCACTATTGGATTGCTAAGGAGATTATAGCATCGAGTCAGAAGCTCTGGAATTGGAACACTCTCTTCAGGTCGCTCGTATGGATAGTGGTTTCGGCTGCATTGATGTGGATATGTTTCACGGATTATTTTGTACCTTCTCACTCTACCGAACTGCAGAGAGTACGGGGCTGGGGTTACTATGCATACATAACCGGCTACTTTGCGCTTAACGGGTTTATACTTCTGCGAACCTCTATCGATGCGAAAGCGCTTACGGAAGGGCGCCGAATGGAACTCCAAGTGTGGTTGATCGGCGGGTGCGCCGTGGTAGTCGCCATTTTGGCGACGATGATACTCAACACTGCGACGAACGACCAGGTCTACATCCAACTGCAGCCACTCTTGGTCCTCGGATTCTATGCCAGCGCTGCTTATGCGGTCACGACCCATCGGCTTTTCGATTCTGCCCAGATTCTTCTGATCGCGGTGAACAAGGCTGCATTGATTGCGGGAGCGACGGGTGTTGCCTATCTGGTCTTCATTGGATCCCAACAGATGCTTCCGACGGGGCTGGCTTTTGTTCCTACTACGATCGCTGCGCTTCTGACGGCAGTCACCATGCAGAGTTGGCTCGATCGCTGGTTCAAGTTTTTCCCGCAAGCCACAAAGGCCCGTCAGGAGGCGTTTGCTGTGGCTGGACGGGAGTCACGGGTCGAGAACCTTGAGAAGGGTTTCGTAAAGATTCTGCAGGGCTGGGGGCAGACTGACAATGCGTTGGTCCTCGTAGGGAATGGCGGCCCAGTAAGGGCTTTGGGCGCCGAGCTAACAGATGACTCTGCTGCGATGCGCACCCTGCGGCAACTCCGCTGGATCTCCCCGGAGCGGCTGGCCCGGGAGAAGACCTCCGCGGAACGACAGATATTGGCTAAGATTTTATCGGACAATAGACTGGGTGTCATGGCGGTAGGACAGAACCCGACGTTGGGCGTAGTCGTGAGTGTCGGCGTCCCGGCAACCTACAGGCCCTATACCTATCCTCAGGTGATGCAGTTGATGGAGCTAATTTCGATTTTTGAGGGTGCGTTCGAGCGAGCTTACCTGACAGCAAAGATGCAGCATGCTGAACAATTGGCGACAGTGGGACTCTTGGGCGCGAGCTTGGCCCACGAGATCCGGAATCCATTGGTTTCGATCAAGACATTCGTGCAGCTGCTTCCGAGCCGGTACCAGGATGCGGCATTCCGAGACAAGTTTTTCCGTTTGATGACAGACGAAGTCGCACGCATCGACAGGCTCACTGAGCAGCTCCTCGAGCTGGCTTCGCCTCGGGCCTACGTTTCGGAAGTGATCGAGTTGCACCCGGTGCTCAGGGCGAGCCTCGATCTTGTCGCCCCGAAGGCCGCGATCAGGCATGTCCAGATTCTCACGGATCTCCAGGCCGTGCCGGACAAGGCTTACATCGATGCCTCGGCGGTAAAACAGGTGCTGCTCAATCTGTGTTTCAACGCCATACAGGCTCTTGAAAACAGGGACGGAAACGATTGGATTAAGGTCACCACCCGCCGGGTTCAGGACCACATCGAGATAGCCGTGAGCGACAGCGGTCCGGGTATCGCCCCGGAAATGCAAACTCGGCTCTTCCAACCCTTCCAGTCCACAAAGTCCACGGGATTCGGACTTGGATTGGCAATCTGCCGTGATATCTTGGTTGGCCTGAATGCTTCAATCGCCGTTGATCCACCGACTAATGGAGGCGGAGCGACGTTCCGTGTGACTATCCCATGCCAACCCTCTTGATACTAGCGACGACCGATCCAGAGCTGGCTGGATCGTGGGAGGGCCAAGTGCCGGCCGGAAGGACGATCCTGCGTTTGGGTCGGCAGGAGTTGCCGACAAGCACGGCAGCTGGTTTGGCAGCGGCTGTTATCTTGGATTCCGCGGCGGAGGGCCTGCTCCCCACGGTGCTTACCCGGTGCCCGACAATCTACGTTGGGGAGCCCCGCAGTCTTCCCTTCGAGCAGGCCAAGCTCGCCGGACGCGCCCGAGTCTATCTTTCCTACGAGCAAAGCACGCGGCAGCTGGCTGACTTTCTTCCTTTGCTGGAGGAACTCGCAGAAAAGCAGTCGATGCTCGATCTGCTGGTTGAAAAAAACCGCCACGCAGAGCCATCGCGGCAATCCGTTCGGCAACCGTCTGCTGCGGATGCCGCCGAGCTTTGGGATTTCCTGGAGGGGGCGGTTGAGAATCTCGATACACGCGACAGGCTCGTTACCGAGTTCCGACGGGCCTCGCGGCATCTGCTGCATGCCTCTCATGCGGTCTTTTTCCTAAGGGAGGCTGATGGCTTCCGCGCGGATCGGGGCACCTCGTTTTTTGGGGTCGACGATCCCATCGTTGCGTTTTTCGAGAACCATCCGGCCGTGATGGATGGCAACACCTGGGAAAGCCGTGCGGACCCGGTTGCGGAGCTGGCCGTGCGCAACCGGCTTGCACTGTGGGGAGCGCGGCTGCTGATCCCCATCCACGACAACGGGCGGTTGCTCGGCCTAATTGCATTAGGTGTACGTGATGATGGACAGGCCTATGATGAGGCGGACCGGACCCGGGCCGTATTCTTCGCGCGACTGTTGCGCCACTGTCTGGCCAAGGCAACGCAGCTGGGACGGTTGAGTTCCCTCACAGAGCAGACAGTCTTGGGAGCCAAATATCTCCCCAGCACCCTAGTTATTGGGGCCAACGAGAGCGTTCCCAGACATGTTCCGGTCGTGGTGCGTGAGATGATTGGTAGGACCCGACGAAATCGTGAGGTGTGCCGGATCTCCCCGAGTGAAGGGCAGCCGTTCCGGGCAGCGGCTGGGCTGATCACAGAGACCGGCGGCACCTGGGCTTTCTGGGAGGAGGCCAGTGCCGAGGTCCATGACGCTGCCTTGCGCCAGCGGGCCGATCGGAAAGGGCTGCTCCGCGAGATTGCACTCACCCTGAGCCACGAGCTCGGAAACGCGCTGGTGTCGCTTGCCACGTTTCGCCAACTGGGAAGCGACAAGCCCATGCCGCCCGGACTCCTCGAGACCGCCCGCGGGGATGTTGCCCGGCTAGAAAATTTGAATCGGCAGCTCGGATTGATGCAGATGTTGCACGAGGTGGGAGCTACGGCCGTGGATGTCCGGGACCTCGCGAAATCGGTGGGAGTTGGGTTAAATATGCGTGTCGAGGTAGGACCCGACCCGGTCAGACTGTCACTCGCGCGGGATATGGTAGAGTTCGCGTTGCGGTCGTTGATTGAGACGATTGCTGAAAATCGGCCGGACAGTGGCACCCGGGAACTCGAAATGCAGGTGCGCTCGTCAGGGGAAGGATCTGAGATGACGGCTCTGCTTTCGATAAAGGGCCGCAATCTTGAACTGGAAGGCATCCTTCCCGAGCCGTCGAAGGAATCCGTGCCGAATCACGGTCGGCTAGGGGTGTTTTTGGCGAAGGAGATCCTGCGTTTGCATCGCGGTGAGATTCACGCAGGACCGGGTTTGGAAGGTACCGAGATTCTAATCTCTCTCCGTAGTTTATAGGTCCAGAGGTCATCTCATTCGGCAACGACCCTTCAACGCTTTCAAGTGAGTGCACCTATTGACTTTGGGCTCGCGATGTCAAAGTGGGCTGAGAATGAGCCTACAGTTAAGGCTCTGATCATAATAGGATCTCGTGAACGTAAGCCATCTGAGGTGATTGAAGCGGCCGATGCGTTCTCTGATTGGGATTTTCACATCGTCTCATCCGATCCAGAGATGTTTACTACTAGTCTTTGGACCCGCAGGTTGTCCGGGTGTGAGTTGAAGGCCTATTCAGTGCGTACGGCTATTATAGGTGGTGTGCCCAAAGTTGCTGCCGTGTTCTCTGGTGCAGAGGCGGACTTTGTAATTATCCCAGCACGACTATTTTACCGGGTCAGGTTGGGGCTCGCTCTTCGTATTCACAAACGGGACGGGTGGACTAAGAGGCGCCTTCAAGATATTGCAGAGGTCATACGCCCAGGTTGGCGCTTCCTAAAAGGAGCTGACACATGGGGAAGGCTATATCAAAGGGCCATCTTGGAAGTTCAAGATCCTCGGTTAAGTGATAACGCAGCTCGACAGCTCGCCGAAAACTTCGTCTGCGATTACGTATGGGTGATGCGCAAATTGTCCCGAGGAGAGTTGCGAACTGCGCAACGCACCCTCTATCAGGAGTTATTTGAGGTAAATCTGAAGCTGCTTCATGAGCTTAAACAGCGGCGAAACCAAAGATCGTTCACGAAGGCTAGGAGAATTGAGCGGATCGCGACACCTGAGGAATTGGCTGCCATTTCTATTGAAGCTAAACTTGAGGCTTCAGAGCTGCACGCGGCGGTGGAAAAGAGTGCCACGACATGCAGGGCTCTGATGAAGGAACTCGTTGGGGGTTCCTGGCACTGGCCTGACCTAAGATAGCGAGGTGAGCAGCGCTAGTCTGTGTCAGACTATGTGGAATGCATGGTCTGATCGGCCAAGAATACTCAAGCTGCCGCCTAGCGTACCTGTGTGAAGAGTTCCGCGATCACATCCTCGAGCGGGATCTCCTCGATCGTGATGTCTGCCACGGGGCCTGTGCTCAGGATCTCTTGGGAGACGGCAACGACCATCTCGCTGGGGATGCGCACCGTAAACTTTCCATCTGCCTCTCGGGTCGTCTTGCCCAGGCGCGACTGCCACGTGTCCGGGAAGACTCCGTCCTTGGGAAGGAAGGTGATGACGCGCTGGTGACTCCCGGAGCTGCTTTCCAGCCGATTAAGATCGCCGTCGTAGATCTTGCGGCCGCGGTCGATCACGATCACCCGCTCACACAGCTCCTTGATGTCTGCCATGTAATGACTGGTTAGGAGGATGGTGACGTGGAAGCGGCGGTTGTAATCGCGAAGGAACTGGCGGACCGCCTTCTGCGATATGACGTCGAGACCGATTGTCGGCTCGTCGAGAAACAGAACCCGGGGGCGGTGGAGCAGCGCGGCGATCAGTTCCATTTTCATCCGCTCGCCGAGCGATAGTTCCCGCACCATGACGTCGAGCTTGCCGGCGACTCCCAGAAGCTCCACGAGCTCGTCGAGCGTCTTCCGGTAGTCGGCAGCGGGGATCCCGTAGATGGCTCTGAGCAGCGCGAACGACTCGCTTGCCGGAAGATCCCACCAGAGCTGATTTTTCTGCCCGAGCACCAGGGCGAAGATCCTGCGGTAGGCGTTCTCCCTCTTCGTGGGGTCAAATCCTCCCACCCGCGCGGATCCGGACGTGGGGAAGATGAGCCCGGAGAGCATCTTCAGGGTTGTTGTCTTGCCGGCCCCGTTCGGGCCGAGGAATCCGACAAACTCCCCTTCCGCGATCGAAAACGTGATATCCCGCGCCGCCGCGATCTCCTCGTACCGGCGGTGGAACAGCCCCTTCACCCCGCCCCAGAAGCCCACCTGCTTCTTGTAGGTCCGGAAGACGCGGGTGAGGTCGCGGACTTCGATCATGTTCCCAGTTTCGTGTAGTCCAGTATTGAGTGGCTTATCCAGCCGGCTGCAAGCGCGGCGCGATCCGTGAGGGCGCCCGAAGGGGAGACGTCCTCGCCGGCGGTGAAGATGAGCCGGTGGGTGCCGTCCTCCGCCTGGGGGCTGAAGAGCCCGGGGACGAGGTTGCGGGCGGGAACGGTGTGCTTGACCGGCGAATCCGCCCGGCAGGGGTAGGGGAAATTGAGGTTGTGGATGACGAAGGTCCGCGGCGCCGTCGCCGCGACCAGGCCCGGGATGAGGCGGGCGGCGTGGCTTGCCGACATGCGCAGGGTCGAGAGCAGGGTCCCGTCCGGCTTTCCGTTGGCGGATTTGAGGTGCTCGTAGACCTCGTAGGTGACGTCCTGCGAGACGGCGACCGCCGGCAACCCGTGCAGAGCGCCCTCCCAGGCCCCGGCCACGGTCCCGCTCGCTATAATGAAGCCGAGCGAGGCGTTCAGCCCGACGTTGATTCCGCTTACCACCCCTTCCGGGGGCTCCGGAAGAAGGTGGTCGATCGCGATGTTGACGCAGTCGCTCGGAGTTCCGTCGACGATCCAGGTGGGGCAGCCGAGGCCCTTGTCGGCCGGGGCGGAGTGCACCGGGCGGTTGCGGGACTTTGCAGCGCCAACCCAGCTTTGCTCGTTGCGGGGGGCCGCAACGCACACGTCCTGGCCCGACGAGCGAAGGGCGAGGACGAGCTCCGTCAGGAACGGGCTGTCGATGCCGTCGTCGTTGGTGACCAGGAGGCGCATGCGCGGCGGTCCCGCCGGGGCGTCGGCCTTGCGGGAAGGCTTCGGCCCGGGCGGAGCTTGAATCGCCTTACGGTGCGGCCGGCGCCTCGGGCGCTGCCGGCTTCTGGGCCTCCATGTCCTTCATCGCGGCCTTGCGCGAGAGCCGGACCTTGCCCGAGCGCTCGTCGACCCCGACGCACTTGACCCAGATCATGTCGCCCATCTTCACCACGTCCTCGGTTCGGCGCACGCGGAAGTCCGCGAGCTCGGAGATGTGGCAGAGGCCCTCCTTGCCCGGCATGCACTCGACGAAGCATCCGAAGTCCTTGATGCCGGTGACGCGGCCCTGGTAGAGCTTTCCGATCTCGATCTGGGCGCCGCCGCCGCAGAGGGCGTCGATCTCCTGGACGGCGCGCGCCATCGCGTCGGCGTTGTTGGAGTAGATGAAGACCTTTCCGGAGTCGTCCTCGGCGATGTCGATCTGGGCACCGGTGGTCTCGGTGATCCGACGGATCGTCTTGCCGCCGGGGCCGATGAGCAGCCCGATCTTCTCGGGGTCGATCTGGATCGTCTGGATGCGCGGGGCGTACTTGGAGAGGCTTGCGCGCGGCGCGGGCAGCGAGGCCAGCATCTTCTTGAGGATCTCAATCCGGGCGTCGCGGGCCTGGAAGATGGCGACCTTGGCGATCTCCGCGGGCAGTCCGTGGATCTTCAGGTCGAGCTGGAATCCGGTGATCCCCTGGGTCGTCCCGGCGAGCTTGAAGTCCATGTCGCCGAAGTGGTCCTCTTCGCCGAGGATGTCGGTGATCGTCACCCACTTCGAGATGGAGCCGTCTTCGGCGGTCTCGGTCATCAGGCCGCAGGAGATTCCGGCGACCGGAGCGATGATCGGGACGCCCGCGTCCATGAGCGCCAGGCACCCGCCGCAGATCGAGGCCATCGAGGTCGAGCCGTTGGAGGCCATGACCTCTGAGGTAACACGGATCGAATACGGGAATACATCCTCCGGGGGCAGCACCGGCACGAGCGAGCGCTCGGCGAGGGCCCCGTGGCCGATCTCACGGCGTCCCGGCCCGATGAACCGGCCAGTCTCGCCCACCGTGAACGGCGGCATGTTGTAATGAAGCATGAAGGACTTGGAGGTCGCGCCCCCGGTGAGTCCGTCCATGTCCTGGGCCTCCTTTGTGGGCCCGAGCGTGATCAGGACCAGGCTCTGCGTGTCGCCGCGCTCGAAGATGGACGAGCCGTGCACGCGGGGGAGGACGCCGACCTCGCAGGAGATCTGCCTCAGACTCTTCGCGTCGCGCCCGTCGGCGCGGATGCCGCGCTCGAGAACGGTGCGGCGGTAGGCCTTGTATTGAAGGTCCTCAAAGACGATGCCCAACTCGTGCGGGGCAAAGCCCGTCTCGCCGAGTTCCGCCACGAGGGCGGCCTTGGCCTCCTCCTTCAGGGCGTTGACGTTGGCGGTGCGCACGGCCTTCTCCTTGCCGAAGATGGCGTCGGAGATCTTTGGGCTGGCGACGCGCTCGATGATGGCGCGCACCTCGGGCTTGGCCGCGACCAGGTCGAACTTGGCCTTCGGCTTGCCCGCTATGGCGACCAGCTCCCTGATTGCCTTGATGATCGGCTGGATCGCCTCGTGGGCGAAGGCCAGCGCCTCGACGAAGCTCTCCTCCGGGATCTGGTCCGCGGAGCCCTCGATCATTAGCATGTCCTTCTCGTTGCCGACATAGATTAGGTCGAGGGTGGAGGAGAACATCTGCTCGATCGTCGGATTGACGACGAACTTGCCGTCGACCTGGCCGACGCGGACGGCGCCGATCGGGCCGTTCCACGGAATGTCGGAGATCGCGAGCGCCGCGCTGGCGCCGTTGACCATGGAGATGTCAGACTCGTTGGTCTGGTCCGCGGAGAGCAGCAGCCCGATGATCTGGACCTCGTTCAGGAAGCCCTCGGGAAACAGCGGCCGGCAGGGGCGGTCGCACAGGCGGGAGGTCAGAATCTCCTTCTCGGAGGGACGGCCCTCGCGCTTGAAGTAGCCGCCCGGGAAGCGGCCGGCCGCGGCGTACTTCTCGCGGTAGTCGACTGTGAGAGGGAACCAGTCCTGCCCAGGGCGGACGGTTGAGGCGACGGTTGCGGCGACGAAGACGACGGTCTCACCGCAGGTGACGGTGACCGCGCCGCTAGCGAACTTGGCGAGGGAGCCCGTGGCGATCGTGAGACGGCACTCGGGTATGTTTACAGTGTGTTTCTGATTCATTGTGTCGGAGGGTCTGGAACTAGGGACGCCGTCGCCCGATGGGGGATCAGGGCGGCCCAGGGTATTGGTTTTAAGCGGTCTGCCGGCCAAGAGGGCCGGGGGGCTTTCATCTGCTCGGCCAGACTCGAGAGATTTCCGTTTGTCGCCCGTGCGGCGGGGAAACAAGCGGAAATGTCCCGGTCTGGAGTCGAGTGCCTCTAAGACAGCGGGCGACCCGCGGATCGGGTCGCCCGTCTGAGGAAAGCGCTATTTGCGGAGGTTGAGCTTCTGGAGCAGCTCGTTGTACTTGGGCAGGTTGTGCCGTTTGAGATAGTCGAGGAGCTTGCGACGGCGGCTGGCCATTTGCAGAAGCCCCCGGCGGGAGTGAAAATCCTTGCGATGCGTGCGCAGGTGCTCGGTCAAGTGATTGATCCGGGCGGTAAGCAACGCGACCTGGACTTCGCTCGAGCCAGTGTCTTTATCGTGAATCTTGTATTCTGCTATGATTTCGGGTTTTACAACAGTTGGCATGGTTTGGATTGCTGGATTGCACGACTGTAGAAGCCCCGGGGAGGGGACCCCTTGCCGCCCGCCCCAGCCCGCTGGTAATCAGAGGGATGTGGCCGACGCACCGTTCTAGCCCCGGTTATCGGGGTCAGTCATGGCAGACCCCCGCGACCAGCAGGAATCCACTAACGGAAGCGTCAACCTTCCCAAGCCGGAAGGTCCGGCGCAAGCGAAATTTGAGCCTACCCGGGAAGCAGATGCAGTGAGGTCACCTTGCCGCATCCGGGAAGCTTCTGGATCCGGCCCACGATCGCCTCCCGGTTCAGGAAGATCTCGTTTCGCACGACCGAGTGGGACACATGCACCACGAGCTTCCGGCCCAGGTCGATGCGGGCCGGATGGGAGTACGTTGCGTTGGCCGGGCCCACAAGCTCGCTCCACCGCTCGCGGATCGCCTGCTCGGGCGAGGCCCGCCCGATCTGGTACTTGATCCGGAGGTCCTCGAGGACCGACCCGATGTCCTTGGTGGGCCTGCGGCGCATCTTCGCGGGCTCAGCAAAGGGGATGCCGCGAAACTGGCCGATCGCCTCCTGGGCGGCCCGGGAGAAGGTGGGGCGCTCCTCAGGCATGGGTCGGGCCTTCCCCCTCCCGCGGCGGGTCGGCCCGGTGGGTCTCCTCGTAGAGGCGGCTCTGGCGCACGAGGCCTGCGAAGGCGTTCGCCCAGGCGATGTAGTAGCCGGGATAGCCGTCGAGGAACCCCAGCTTGAGAAAATACGCCCTGAAGAACCGCCAGGCCGGGCGGGTTACCGCCGCGGGCAGGGAGAAGCGGCCCCCCTTCTGCCGCTGCTGCTGGACGAACAGGTCTGCGAACGGGTTTATCTTTGCCACGTGGCTCGACAGGGTTGGGAAGGAATAGTGGTTCAAGTCCCCCCGCAGGGTCGCCACCGGCCCGTCGCACACGATCTTCTCGTGGACGAAGGCGTCGCCCCCCCACCGGCTCCGGTCGCGGCGGACAAGCCTAAGGCTGTAGTCGGGGTACCAGTCCCCGTGCAGGATCCAGCGGTCGATGAACCAGACGCGGCGGGGAAACCGGGCGCCGGCGAAGCTCGCCAGGTCGGGGCGCGAGAGGAAGGCCCGGATCTCGTCCCGAAGCGGACCGGAGACCTCCTCGTCGGCGTCCAGGCACAGGGCCCAGGGCTGCGTCGCCAGGGCGAGGGCCGCGTTCTTCGTGTCGCGGAAGCCCTGCCAGACCAGGGAGTGAATCCGCGCGCCGGCCTTGCGGGCAGCGGCCGCGCTCTCGTCGGAGGTGCCGTTCAGGGCGACTAGGACCTCCCCGGCCCATCCCTGCACGCTAGCTAGGCAGCGCGGAAGGTTCGCCGCCTCGTTTCGGGCGACGATCACGACCGACAGGGGGAGCGGGGCGGCGTTCAGGTTTTCCGGCATAGCGATCTGGGTATCTGGTAAAGGTAGCCGCACGAGCGCCAGGCCCGCACGAGGGATTTCTTGGGAAAATCAGCCGCGGGGCAAATCAGAAAGCCCAGGGCCGCCGCAAGCCCGAACCCGGCGGCCTTGGCCGCGTTCGCGCCCAAGCGGGTCAGCAGGTACCCCGCCGCCCCCGGCCGGCAGGCCCGGTCGATCACCCGCGAGCGCGCGGAGTCGAAGGCGTGGCGGCAGGCGTAGCGGAAGGTGGTCCGGCCGGCCGGCATCTGGTGGCGGACCGCGGCGGCGGGCGCGAACCAGACTTGAAGCCCCGCGGCCCGCACCCGGCGAACCATCTCGGCGTCGCCGCCCGAGAAGAAGCTCCCGGCCGCCCGGTCGAGCTCCGTATGGAAAAGGCCCAGCCCGGCGAAGACCGATCTGCGGAAGGCGAGGTTGGCGCCCATCGGCGACTGGTCCGGCGCGAGCGGACCCGCGTCGGGCCGGAATCCGAGCGGGGAGTGCCACTCCGACACCCAGGACGGGAGCCCGTCAGGGAAGACCGGGATCACTTCGCCGCCCACGGCCCCGATCGTGCCGCGGCCGTCCGCCGCGAACGGGGCGGCCATCTGGCGGACCCAGTCCGGCTCGACCAGGATGTCGTCGTCGGCAAATAGGACGATGTCGCCGGCCGCCTCGGCGACGGCGCGGTTGCGCGCGTGGTCGAGCCCCTGCTTGGTCTCGACTACCAGGCGAAGTCCCGGGACGACCGCCCCCCACGCGCCGACCATCTCGCGGGTCCCGTCCGTCGAATTGTTGTCGACAACGATCACCTCGAAATCCCCCCGGGGAAAGTCCTGCCGGGCGATGCCCTCGAGGGTCTGCCGGAGGTACCCGCAGCGGTTGTACGTGGGGATGGCTACCGTGACCTGCATCAGCGTTCCCGTTTGAGCGCCTGCCAGACCCAGCCGCTGGGAAGCCACGCGAGGGGGATCCTGCCCAGGGAGAGCGCCCGGGCGAGCCCGGCGTCGCGTCCGCCGAAGCGCGCGGCGTAGGAGAGGGCGTTTCGGTGGGTGAAGAACCGGGCGAGCCAGCGCCCCAGCCGCGGAGACCCACCGAACTGCTCGCGGGCGATCCGGAGGCGCAAGAGGTGGGTCAGGCGGAGCATTCGCCGCCAACTCTGCTCGGTCCACTGCCCGGGCGCCACCCGATAAAAGGCGGCCTCCTCCCGCACGACCTCCACGGGGCCGGCGCAGGCCAGCCGGTACCAGAACTCGTAGTCGGCGAGCGGGCCCCAGGCCTCGGAAAACCCGCCCAGCCGGAGCGCGAGGTCCGTGCGGACGAGAACTCCCGGAAACGGGCTCATCGCGCTCTTGATAAAGTGCCGGGGCGGATAGGACCAGACCCGGGGGCTCCCGCCCCGGGGTGCGGAGCCGCCCGCCGGGTATGCGGGGCCCTGGACTGTGCGGGCGCACACGGCGGCTAGCCCGTCCCTGAGCCTGGGAAAAACCGCCTTCAGATAGCCAGGGAACAGGGCGTCGTCCTCGTGGAGGACCGTGACCCAGGTCCCCCGCGCCTCCCTCAGGCACCGGTTCCAGTTGCCGACCGCCCCGAGCGCGGGCTCGTTCGGCAGGTAGCGGCACGGCCACCGGGTGAAGGCCTTCGCCAGCTCGCGCGTGCGGTCCTTCCGGGCGTCGTCGCAGACAACGACCTCGCAGTCGGCCTGGGCCGACTGGGCCGCGATGCTGCCCAGGGCCTCGGCGAGGAGCTCGGGCCGGGTGTAGGCGGGGATCCCGAAGGTGAGCAGGGGCTTGCTCATGCCCGGGCCGCCCCCGCCCCCTCGAATTGAGCCCGGACGGCCGAGAAGACCTCGTCGGCCGTGATGCGCCGGACGCAGTAGTTGCGGTACGAATCGAGCGGCACGCACCGATCCGGGGCCACGCAGTCCCGGCACGGCAGCGGCGGCTGGAGAAGCGTGTGCCCCTCGCCCGGCGGCCGGAACAGGACCGCGTTCTGGGAGCCGTAGAGGGCGACGACCCGGGTTCCCACCGCCGCGGCGACGTGCATGGGCCCGCTGTCGTGGCAGAGGACGACCGACGCCAGGCGGGAGAGCGCGGCGAGTTTTCCCAAGGGGGGCGGCTCGGGAAGGGCGAGCACGTGCGCTCGGGCCAGGCGCCGGATCTCGGCAATCAGCGGGCCGTCCGCCGGGCCCCCGACGATCACCACCTGGACTCCGAGCTCCTCCTGGGCGCGGTCGCACACCGCGGCAAATCGCTCGGCCGGCCAGACCCGCCAGGGGCTGCGGCTGCCGGGGTGGACCAAGAGCACCGGGCGGCCCCCGGCTCCGACAAAGCGCGCCATGTCGGCCAGGTCGTCCTCCCGCGGCACGAGCCTGACCTGCCGGGTTTCGACCGCGACCCCCGCCGCCTCCAGGGCGCACAGGTAGTATTCCGTGAACGGGCGGGACTCGTGGCGTTCGTTCGGGTCGTTGACCGCATGGGTGTAGGCCCAGCGGAACTTCAGCCGGTAGCCTCCGTGATGAAGCCCGATCCGGACCGGGGCGGCGCAGAAGCGGGTGATGAAGGCCGTCCCCTCGGTGTTGTCGAAGTTGAAGACATGCGTGAAGCGCCTGTCCCTCAGGTTGTGGAGAAGCCGGTGCCACGCGAAGGCCCCGTGCGGGACGGCGACCGTTGCGTCGACGTCGGGGTTGAGCGCGAGGATCGGGGCGAACTGCGGCTCGACCAGGACCTCGATCCGGGCCGACGGCCAGCGCAGCCGGAGGTTCCGAAGGAAGGAGCCCAGAAGCACGATGTCCCCCAGGTACCGGCGCCGGATCACCAGGATCCGGGGGGCCTCGGGAATCCAGCCGGCGTACCCACCCGCCGGCCTCGTGACCCTCCGGCGCAGGTTCACGACGGGCTTGGTGACCCGGTGGAGCCCGAGGAGGGCCCGGTACCATCCCCTGGGCAGCCACTGCCCGATGCGGGCCTCGGCCGCAGCGGCCCCGAAGCCGTCCGGGGAGTTCTTGCGCGCGTAGTAGAGGGACCGGAACAGAAGCCGGCGCAGGGCGAAGGAGCGGGGATCGGCCCCGGCCTGGGCGGTGAACCCCCCGAAGTGCCGCGCGAGGATCCGCAGGGACTCGGCCGAGGCGATCCGGCTGGACTGGTTGACGGCCGTCTGCTGCGCCGGGTGCCGCCGGAAGGCGCAGAGAGGCTCGCGCTCGTACCAGAGGCCGCCGCCTTCCATCAGGTGAAACCACATCTCCTGGTCGACCAGCTGCCTGAAGGTGGGGTCGAAGCCGCGCGCGGCTGCCGCCCGCCGGAACAGGACCGCGGAGGGCTCCCCGATGAGGTTGCGGTCCCGCTTAAGGCAGCTGAGGAAGACGTCCGACCCCCGGTGGAAGCCCGTGGTCCCGAGCTCGTCCCAGATGCCCACGGGCCGAGATTCCTCGTCGAGGATCTCGCGGGCGGAGACGGCCAGCACCGCGCGGGGCTCTGCGTCGAGGGCCGAGCTCATCCGAGCGAGCGCCCGGGGCGACCGGAGCTCGTCGTCCCCGAAGACGTACTTGACCAGGTCCCCGCGGGCCTCGTTCAGGCACCAGTTCCAGTTGTTGACCATCCCGAGGTTCGCCGCGTGGAGGAGGAACCGGATCCGGGGGTCGCGCGCGGCGTAGGAGCGGATCACCTCCGCCGAGCCGTCCGTGGAAGCGTCGTCGCTGATCAGCAGCTCAAAGTCGCGGAACTCCTGGGCTAGGACCGACTCGATCGCCGCCGGCAGGAACCGGGCGTAGTTGTAAGTCGGGATCAGGACGCTGATCTTGGGCCTGGGAGTCATCGCTTCTGCTGCCAAGGAAATGACGCCGGGTCGCGGGAAAGGGTGCGCCGGTCAGACCACCTGCTGGTGCTGGCGGTCGTAGAGCGAGCGGTACAGGGGGCTCGCCGCGTACAACTCGGCGTGGGTGCCCTGCGCCACGATCGAGCCGCGCTCGAAGACGAGGATCAGCGAGGCGTCGCGGATCGTGCTGAAACGGTGGGCGATGATGAGGACCGTCTTGCCCGAGACGAGCTTGCGCAGGGCCTCCTGGATGAACTGCTCGCTCTGGGAGTCCAGGGCCGAGGTTGCCTCGTCGAGGATGAGGATCGGGGCGTTGCGCAGGAACGCCCGGGCCAGGGCGACCCGCTGCTTCTGCCCTCCCGACAGGAGCACCCCGCGCTCGCCGACCACCGTGTCGTAGCCGTTGGGAAACGACAGGATGAACTCGTGGGCGTGGGCGTCGGCCGCGGCCGCCATGACCTCCTCCCGAGTCGCCTCCGGGCGGCCGAGCAGCAGGTTGTTGAAGATCGTGTCGTTGAAGAGCACCGGGTCCTGGGAGACGACCGCGATGTTGCGCCGCAGGTCCGACAATTTGAGCGAGCGCAGGTCCAACCCGTCGACCGCCACCCGGCCGGAGCCCACCTCGTAGAAGCGGGGCACCAAGTTGATGAAGGTCGTCTTCCCGGCCCCGCTCGGGCCCACCAGGGCGCAGACCGTCCCGGCGGGGATCCGGACCGAGACGTCCCTCAAGACCGGCTCCGCGGCGTTGTAGGCGAACTCGACCCTCTCAAAGCAGATCTCGCCGCGCAGGCGGCCGACCGGGACCGGATGTTCCGGGTCGGTGATCGTGACCGGGGCGTGCAGGACGAACTCCAGGCGGTCCAGGGCGGCGATTCCCCGCTGGAGCTCGTTGTTGAGCCCGCCGATCTTCTTGATCGGCTCGTAGCTCATGTACAGGGCCGTGCAGATCGCGACAAAGGTCGCCAGGTCGAGCCCGGCCTTGTAGGCGAAGACCAAGGTGACCGAGATCCCCGCCGCGGCGATGAACTCGATCGCCGGGGTCAGGGCCTGGGCGTACTTGGCGATCTTGATCTGGGAGGTGATCAGGGCCCGGCAGGCGACCGCGAAGCGGCCGATCTCGCGCTCCTCCAGGCCGAAGGCGCGCACCTCGCGGGCGGCGGCCAAGTTCTCGGCGAAGTGCCCGGTCACGGACCCCAGGTGGGACTGCATCTGGTAGGCGCGCTTGATGACCTTTTTTCCGACGTAGCGAACGGGGAAGACCGACAGCGGGACGATCGCTAGGCTGACGAGGACAAGGAGTACCCCCTTGGTCGTCAGGGCGAGCAGCACCAGGGCCCCGACCGCCCCCAGGAGCGTCACCGGCTGCTTGATCCCGTCGCTTGCCAGGACCGTCAGGGTCGACTGGAGCTGCCCGGTGTCGGACATTCCCCGGGAGATGAGGTCGCCGCTGGACTTTCCCTGCACGAAGGACAGGGGCAGGATCTGGAGCTTGCGGAAGTAGTCCACGCGGATCGACTCGAGGATGCGCACCCCCGCCGCCTGGATGAAGTAGCTGTTCAGGTACCCGCTGAAGGCCCGCAGCGCGAAGGCGAGCGGGATCGCGGCCGCGATCAGGATCACCCGGAAAAACGGCATCGCCGCGTGGGCCGCGCTCGGGAAGATCGGAGGGAAGACGTACTTGATCAGGATCGGCAGGCTCGCGCCGCTGGTCAGGCCGAACACCAGCGCGCAGGCGACCGCAGCCCAGATCTGGGTCCGCACGGACCTGAGATACTTGAAGTAGGGGAGGAAGCGCTTCATCCAGTCAGTCCTTGGACGCCCTGACATCCAACGCGTCCCGGAGCCCGTCGCCGAGAAAATTCAGGGAAAAAAGCGTCAGGGAGAAGGCCGTCCCGGGGAAGACGAGCAGCCACCAGTACTCCTCCATCTTGTCGGCCCCGTCCTTGATGAGGACCCCCCAAGAGCTCATCGGCGGCTGCACCCCGAGGCCGAGGAAGCTCAGGAAGGCCTCCAGAAGCATGACGGCGGGGATCGTCAGGGTCGTGTAGACAATGATGGGCCCGAGGATGTTCGGGATGATGTGGCGGAAGATGATCCGCCTGCGGCCGTAGCCTAAGGCCCGGGCTGCCTCGATGAACTCCATGCGCTTGATAGACAGCACCTGGCCCCGGACGATCCGGGCCATCGTCAGCCACTCGACCGCGCCGATGGCGAAGAACAGGAGGAAGATGTTACGCCCGAAGAAGACCATCAGCAAGATGACGAAGATCGTGAACGGCAGGGCGTAGAGGATGTCCACGACCCGCATCATGACCGTGTCGGCCTTGCCCCCGACAAACCCGGCGACCGCCCCGTAGGTGACCCCGATCACCAGGGCGACGACGGTGGCGACAAGCCCGACAAGGATCGATATCCGGCCGCCGTAGAGGACCCGCGCCAGGAGGTCGCGGCCCAGGGTGTCGGTTCCCAGCCAGTGGGCGAGGCTGGGGGAGGAGGCGCCCAGGTCCAGGTTCTGCTCCTCGTAGGACTGGGAGAAGATGGGGCCGGCGGCGCACAAGACGGCGAGGACAACGACCACGATCCCTCCCGCCACGGCCAGCCGGTTCTTGCGAAGCCGGGCCCATGCGTCGCTCCACGGCGAGTGCCCGCTCTCCTCGGAGGGGAGCGCGGCACCGGGGGCGGAGAGATTCCTGGGGGGAAAAATCGTCACTCGAACTTGTGCCGCGGGTTCATGAGGACCTGGACGACGTCGACCGCCAGGTTCAGGATGATGATCATCGCGGCGTACAGGATCACCGTCCCCAGGACCAGGGTGTAGTCCCGGTTGAAGGCGGAGTTCACGAACTCCCGGCCGAGGCCGGGGATCTGGAAGATGGTCTCGATCACGAAGGAGCCGGTGAGGATGCCCGCGGTCGCTGGTCCCAGGAACGACACGACCGGAAGCAGGCCCCCGCGCAGCGCGTGCCGGAAGACGACCCGCAGCTCGCTCGCCCCCTTGGCCCGGGCCGTTCGGATGTAGTCCTGGTTGAGCACCTCGAGGAGGCCCCCTCGGGTGAGGCGGGCGATGTAGGCCGCGTAGACGTTGCCCAGCGTGAGGCAGGGCAGCACCCGGTCGATCGGCCCGTACCAGCCCGAGGCGTTGAACCAGCCCGTGTGGATCGCGAAGGCGAGCACGAGGATCGGGCCCAGAACGAAGGTCGGCACGCAGATGCCCGTCATCGCAAGCGACGAGCACAGGTAGTCGACCCAGGTGTTGCGCCGCACGGCGGCCAGGATCCCCAGGGGTAGCCCGAGCCCCAGGGCCACGAGCAGCGACCAGCCCCCGAGCTCCAGGGAGACCGGAAGCTTGTCGGCGATGATCTCGTTGACGGTGCGGTTCGGGTACTTGAACGACGGGCGGAAATCCACCCCGAAGGCCGCCTTGAAGTCCAGGCCCTTGGCGAGTTCACCGGGATGGAACCTCTTGGGGCACAGGTCCCAGAGGTAATCGGTGTACTGCTTCCACAGGGGGTCGTTCAGGTGGTAGTACGCCTCGAGGTTATGCATCACCTCGGGCGTCACCGCCTTCTCCGCCGTGAACGGGCCGCCGGGCACGAAGCGCTGCATGAAGAAGGTCCCCGTGACGATGACGAGCATCACGGGGATGGCCTCCAGGAGGCGGCGGCCTATGAAGCGCAGCACGGGATCAGTGGGGCGCAGCCATCATGGCGTCCCGCCGGGCCTTGAACTCGTTGCCCGGCTTCCACTCGGGCCAGCGGTCCCCGTCGGCGACGCGGCGCCCCAATTCGAAGATGACGGCGGCATCCTGGGCGGCGCCGCCCAGGTTCCAGAACGGCTTAATGGTGTCGGTCACCTTGTGATAATCGTTGATCGTGTAGGAGTTCGCCAGGTCCCTGCCGAACTGCTCGGGGTGGCCGACGTAGTGCCATCCGCCCCCGAGGTGGCAGGCCGGGACGCCGACCTTGGCGAACTCGAAGTGGTCGCTTCGGTAGTAGCTGCCCCACTCGGGGTGGAGTTCGGCGACGAGGTAGCGGCCCGACGGCTTCAAAAGCTCGGCCGAGATGTCGTCCAGGGTCGAGGCGCCCAGCCCCACGCTCTCGAGGTCGTCGGACGGGCCGTAGACGTTGAAGCCGTCCATATTGATGTCGGCCAGGGTCTTGGTCAGGGGGTAGAGGGGGTGGGTCGCATAGAAGCGCGACCCCAGCAGGCCCTTCTCCTCGGCCGTGATCGACAAGAACAGGATCGTCCTCTGGGGCCGGTCCGCTCCCTTGAGCTCCGAGTAGGCCCGGGCAATCTCAATCAGGGCCGCGCAGCCCGAGGCGTTGTCCAGGGCCCCGTGGAAGACCGGGTCGCCCTTCAGGCGGGAGTCCTTCCCGAGGTGGTCCCAGTGGGCGCTGTAGATGACGAGCTCGTCCTTGAGTTTCGGGTTCGAGCCCTCGAGCTTGGCGACCACGTTCTTGGAGGCGACCTTGCGCACGACGTTGTCGATCGAGAAGGAGGCCTTGGCGTTCATCGGGACCGGGCGGAAGTCCTTCTTCAGCGCCGCGGCCTTCATCTGGGCGAAGTCCAGCCCCGCGGCTGCGAAGAGGGTCTTCGCCCCGTTGAGGGTCAGCCAGCCCTCGACCGCAACCTGGCTAGCGTTCCCGTCTGCGGCCTCGAGGTCGAAGTTCTCGCGGGCCTGGCTGGCGGCGATGACTGCGAAGGGGTACCCGGCCGGTCCCGGCTCGTGGACGATCAGGCAGCCGGCCGCACCGAGGGCGGAGGCCTGCTCGTACTTGTAGGACCAGCGGCCGCAGTAGAACATGCGGTTGCCCTTGAAGGGCGGGTTGTTCACCAGGACGACGATGGTCTTCCCGCGGACGTCGACCCCCTTGAAGTCGTCCCATCCGAACTCCGGGGCCACGATCCCGTAGCCGCAGAAGACTAGGTCGCTACTCTTCACCTCGACGTGGGGGGCCATGCGGTGCGAGACGGCCACGTAGTCGTTGATCCACACCGGGCTGATGGTCTGGGAGGCGAACGCAAATGAGCTCTTCGTCTGCGAGGTGATTCCAACGAGCGGCACGTCCTGGATGAACGTGCCGTCGGGGTTTCCGGGCAGGAGGCCGAAGCCCTTGAAGTTGTCGATCAGGTAGGCGACCGACTTCACCTCGCCGGCCGTCCCGGGTCCGCGCCCCTCGAAATCGTCGGAAGCGAGGACCTTGATGTGTTTGAGGATCCGGTCGCCGGAAAAGGCGGGCCGGGTCTCACTGGCGGAAAGCGCCGCCGCGCCCGCAAATGCGAGGAAGAATCCCAGGGTGCGCATGGGGCGGATTGTTACGGCGCCGGGCCCGATGGCAACCCCAACCCTAGGTGGGAGTAGGTCCGGTTCCACAGGGCGTCCTCCTCCCAGCCGGTCACCGCCGGCCTCATGGCCCAGATCTTGACGTTGAAGTAAAGCGGGGCCAGCGGCTGCGCCTCGAGGAGGCGCTTCTCCGCGGAGAACAGGAACGCCGAGCGCTGGGCGGGGGTCCCCGCCGAGGCCGCCCCGGCGAGCAGCTTGTCGAAGCCGATGTCCGACCAGTGTGGGTAGTTTCCCGGGGAGGAGCTTGAAAAGTTTTCCAGGGCCGCGAGCGGGTCGGCGACGTCGGGAATGAGCGTGACGAGCGCAATATCGTAGGCCCCGGAGCGCAGGGCTGCGACGTGGACGCGGGCCTCTCGGACCGAGACCGACACCTCGATCCCCAGGGCCTTCCTCCACATGGCCTGGATCGCCTCCAGGACCGGCGTCGCCGACCAGCCGGAGAGTTCGAGCCTGGGGAACCCCCGCCCGCCGGGAAATCCGGCCTGGGCAAGGAGCCGGGCCGCGGCCGCGGGATCCCCGGAGGCGGGCGGGCCTGCGGGGGTTTCGCCCGAGCCGGCAGAACCAAGGAGCGCCGGGGCGAGCAGTCGCGCGGCGGCCGGCTGGTCGCCCCTCAGGACGTCGGTTACGATCCGCTCCCGGTCGATCGCCAGGGACAGGGCCTGGCGCACCCTCGGGTCATCCAGCGGCGGGCGGCGGGTGTTGAAGGAAAGGTAGCGGGTCTCCCCAAGCTCCAGGCGGTGCACGTCGGCGGGCCTCTCCCGCTCGTAGGTCTCAAGCTTCGTGTACGGCAGGGCGAGCGTCACGTCGATGTCGCCCGCCCGGTAGGCCCGCTCCTCGGACTCCCCATCGTCCAGGCGGACAAACTGGATCGAATCCAGCCGGACCGAGGCCCAGTCCCAGTACCTGGGGTTCCGGGTGACGGTGATCCGCTGGTTGGGGAGCCATTCGGAAAGGACGAAAGGCCCGTTGCCGACATGGTGCCCCGGCCGCGTCCACTGGCGGCCCCACCGGGCGACCACCCCGGGGCTCGCGGGGATCCAGGGACCGCTCGCCGCATAGTCGAGAAACCGGGGCGCCGGTCGCTCCAGGGTAATAACGAGGGTCCGGGGGTCGGCGGCCCGAAAGCCCACCTCGGTAAAATCCGTGATCCGGCCAGCGACGTAGTCCCGGGCGTTTCGGACGGGGTAGAAAAGCTCCGCCTTGGGCGCTGCCGTCGACGGGGTCAGCAGCCGGCGATACGAGGCGATGAAGTCCTCCGCGGTGACCGGTTCGCCGTCGGACCACAGGGCGCCCTCGCGCAGGTGGAAGGTGTAGGTTGTTCCGTCGGGCGAAACCTCCCATCGCTCGGCCGCCCCGGGAACGGGGCCCGTGGCTGTCGGAAGGACCAGGCCCTCGCTCAAGGCCCGGATGACGAAAAAGGAGTCAGGGATCGAGGCCAGGGCGGGATCCAGGTCCTCAGGCTCGTTTCTCTGGCTGATTCGGACGACCGAGCCTGTGGTGGACGGGGAAGTCCCGTCGCGCCCGCACCCGGAGAGGGCGAGCGCGCCCAGGGCCAGGGCCGCAAACCATAGTGCGGTCCGCTTCACAGCGGGGAGCCCGGGGGTTTGAGAAGGAGCCTTAGGACCCCCTCGATGGGCGGCTCGATGACGGGCTCCAGGATGACCGGCCAGGCCCGCGCGGCCGCCTCCTCCGCGACGAGGGCGAAAACGGCGGGCCGGGTGAGGAGAATGCCGGAAACGCCGCAGGGCAGGGGAGGCGAACCCTTTGAGAACACCCGGGCGAGGACCGAGTCGGCGATCGCCGCCAGGCCGCCGATTGAGTCGAGGAGGACCTGGCGGGCGGGCTCGCATCCGGACTCGGCCAGCTCGACCAGCCGCGGCGCGAAGGAGGCGATCTTTGAATTGGCCTCGGCGTGGGTGTTAAGGATCCTGGAATTGGTCGTGTAGTCGGGGACGCCTGTGTGGGCGGCGAGCGCCTCGGCGAGCGCGGTCCGCTTTGCCCAGCCCTGCAGCTCCAGAAGCGCCCGGGCCGCCCCGCGCCGGCCCAGCTCGTAGCCGCTTGCCGGGTCCCCGAAGCGCCAGCCCAGGCCCCCCGCATAGTGGACCTTGCCGTCCGGACCCCGAGCCGCGACGAAGGAGCCCGTCCCGGCGTGGAGGACCAGGCCCGGCCCTCCCCCGGTCGCAAGCTCCAGGACCGGCAGGTGGTCGGCCGCGGTCTCGACCCGGCCGAAGCCCTGCAGCGAGGAGGCCGTCTCCCTCCAGAACGCGGGGTTTCCCGCCATGCAAAGCAGCGTCTGCTCAACCGGACCTCGGGGACCCTGGGACAGGAGGTCGCGAAGCGCCTCGCCGAGGATCGCCCGGGCCTTTTCGGGCCCGGCGTGGCTCGGGCTGCATCCCGGCGCGGTGTGCCGGGCGAGCACGACCCCGCCCGCGTCAACAAGGACGCACTCGGTCTTCGTGCCTCCGCCGTCGACTCCGATTCTGAAGGCCATCGGGAGCGGCTCAGGCAAGGGGCTTACTCAGCCGCCCGGCGTAGCGCCTTGCGAGCGCTCGGTTCTGCTCGATCGCCCCGGGGAGGTTCTGGCTGCGAAGCAGCGGCGGGGTGTGGCCGTTTGCCTTCAGCCAGTCGACGACCTCGAGGAACAGGAGATTAAGGAGCAGGGCCCCCGCAATCGTGGAGGTCGGCCCCGCCCGGATGCCGTCGCCGACGTCCTGGGTCGCATCCCCGGACACCCCGCAATTATCCAGGACGTGATCTGCGATAAGGTGCAAGTTCCTGGCGCCGGGGTGCACGGTCTTCGCCTCCCGGGACATCGCCAGGCAGGTGAGGGCCGCCACGGTGAGGCCCTTCTGCTTGGCGTACAGGGCCACCTCGATCGGGGAGCAGTTCTTGCCGGAATTGGAGATGACGATGATCGTCTCCCCGGTCCGCAGGCCGTAGCGGTTGTCGTGGCGCTCGGCGATCCGGGTGCCGTAGCCGACGATGTTCTCGGCGTGGCCGGCCGTCGGGTCCTCGACGCTGCTCACGCACACCAGGCCGCCGGCCCGGCCGACGATCTCCCGGGCGATGACGTCGCTATGGCCGCTTCCGAAAGTGTGGATGACCCCTCCCTCGGCGACCGAGCGGCCGATGATCGGGGCGAGGGCTCCCAGGACGGGGGCGTTCACGTCGCACAGGCGCTTGATCAGCCGGGTGACGGTGGCGGAGTAGTCGGAGGCGAGGGGGGACATGAGGAGGGCGGCCCTGCGGCAGGCGTTGGGGACAAGGCACTTCGGAAGCGTCCCTTGTCCTCAGGGATGCCGGCAGGCCCAGCCTGCGCAAGATATCCCAGGGCCCCCCGCGAAAGCAACCCCGGGGATAGGGACGGCGCCGTTCCGGCAGGGCAGGCCTCAGTCGCAGTTGATCAGGGTCAGCACGGCGCGCCCCAGGGGGCCTTTCACGGGGATCCATCCCTCGACGCACTCGTGGATCCTCTCCGGGTCGAGGGTGAGGCCGCCTTCCTCCTCGGAGCCGCTCGCCTCCGAGCACCGCGTGCAGCTCACCTGGGCCAGGAGTTCGTTCAGTTTTGCAGTCCGGTCCGGGGTCCAGGTGTTCCTGGGCGGGTAGCAGTGGCCGGCGAACTCCCGGTCGAAGAATTCGTAGATCTTGAGTTCGATCTCCCGCTGCCCGAGAGGGACGGCGTAGCCCTCCATCATCTTCTCCTCGCAGAGATACCCGCCGCACTGGTGCCCGTAGTCGATCCCTGTCGGGTGCGGCACGATAAGGCACAGGCCCAGGTCGCCGGCCCCGGTCGGATCCAGGAAGACATAGGGTCTGCTCATGGCTGGAGGCGCCGGAGGTTCCTGCGCGGGGTGACAGGTTCAGGGCTCATGATTTCTCCGGTTTTTGAGTGACGTTCTAGGTTCTGGTTATGCCGTTTAGAGTCTGACGCATTTTTGTGTGCGCAGGAGGCCCATTTTCGGCTCTGGTGCAGCACGATGAGCCTGTGGTCCAGCAAGGCTTAGCCCATTTCCGGGGCTTGGTTGTGCTCTTCCGGCACTGCCTGACCCGGCCTGCCCGCACCCTCTGAACCTGGCGGGCGACGTCTTCATCCGGCGTGGGAGCCAACAGCCCCTAAGGTTGACCTTGGCTACAGCATCCACCACGGCAGGGCACGAATGTTGGGGGCGAGTTGGAGCGGGCGCGGGCAGCGGCAGATCATGAGACCCTCCGTGGCGACCTGCTTGTGGTCGTCGAGAAAACCGCGCAGGTGCCGGGCGTCGGAAACATCAGGCTGGTCGGTCCATTTGACCTCAATGGGCGTGAGTTTGCCTTGGTGCTCCAGGATGAAATCCACCTCGACTCCAGTCTTGGTGCGGAAGTAGCTGAGTTTGCTTTCGCCGAGGTAGCCGATGCGCTTCCAGAGTTCGATGCCGACCCACTGTTCGAGCAGCGGTCCAGGATTGGCGAGTACGAGGGTGGGCTCCGGGGGAAGACCGGCGGCGGCGTGGCGCACCCCGAGGTCGAAGAAATAAAACCGCGGAGTCGAGAGCACGCCTTGCCGGGTGCTGCCGGAGAACGCGGGCAGAAGGAAACCGACGAACATGTCCTCCATCAGCGCATAGTAGCTTTGAATCGTCTTGCCGGTGATGCCAACCCGGCGGGCGAGCGCGGCGTGATTGACAATCTGGCCCGATTCGAGGGCGGCGAGCTGGAGAAACCGGGCAAAGCTGGGGAGGTTGACGGTCGAAGCCTCGCGACGCACCTCCTCCTCTAAATAAATGGCGGCGTAGGAGCGCAGCAACGCAGCCCGGTCCTCAACCGGGGCGGTGACGATACCGGGGAGCGCGCCGTAGGCCAGCCGGTCGTTCAACCCCATTGATGGGAACGGTCTGGTTGCCTGTTCCGCCCATGCGGGTGCTGGGATCGGTGAGGCCGCATCAAGGCCGGGTGCGATCTCGGCCTGCACCAAAGGATAGAGTCGGTGGTAAAAGGACCGCCCCGGCAGCAGATTTGCCCCAATGCGCCGCAGCTTGCGGGCCGAGCTGCCACAGAGGATGAAGCGCCAGCGCGTTTTGTCTTCGTCGTAGAGATGCTGGACAGCATCGAAAATCCCCGGGCTCAATTGGGCTTCGTCCACAATCACCGTAGCGGGTTGCTCCCCTGGGGTGAGCCCGCGGCAGGTCTGGACGAAGCCGGTGGCGGAGGTGCCGTAACGCAACCGATCCTCGGCGTTGGTGAGGTCGATGCGCAGGGCGGGCTCGGGATAAACCGAACGGATCAAGGTGCTCTTGCCCGTCTGGCGGGCACCAAAGAGCAAGCTGACATAGGGCTTGGCCGATTGTGCGGCAAAATGGGGAGAAAAGAGGCGGTCAAACACGACAAAGACTCCTTAAACAGCTTACTTTTCAGGAGTCAAGGTAATGATTGGTTAAAAATCAGCGTGCGAAGAGTACCCCCTCAGAGAGCGGGTGAAAGACTGCGCCGTTGTTGTTGGTGCAGTCGGACCTGGCACCGGAGCTGGTGGAAGACCTTTGCACGCCTTGTTCTTCCCTGTCCGAATACGGTCAGTCGTGCGACTGACCGGCGTTTTAACGGATCTCGAATGCGCCTTGGCGGCAGAAGGCAATGAACTCGGCCAAAGCGGCCTTGTTCTCGCCGCTCAGGGCCTCCAGCGGCTGAACCCGTTCCAGCCGGCTTGCCGCCGGGTTGACCGGGATCAGGGGCCCTCCGTCCTTGCCCTCCACGGCCTTGGGCCAGGCGGCGTAGTGGTCCGGGATGTCGTCGAGCGCCCGCTCCAGGGCGTCGGCCAAGTGCGAGGCGTCCTCCCGGGCGACCGTCTGGCCCCCGTTCAGGACATAGCTCCCGCTCCACGCCCGGCCCTCGGATTCCTCCGGCCAGTCCTTGGGTGGGCGGGTCCCGGCAGGCCTCCAGCCATACATCCGGGCCAGGGCGAGGGTCTGGTCCCAGACATACACGGTGAAGCGGGTCGAGCCCCGTTCGTTGACTAGGTCCAGGCTCATGCGAGGGGAGCAGCACCTCAGACTTTCGGCTCCACGACCCGCCCCATGAACAGGATGCTGCCGGTGCTTTTCTGCCTGATGAGGAAGAGGAAGGGATGGTCGGCCCTGAAGACGGGGCAGGGGCTCTCCATGATCGCCGCGAGGGTCATCACCACCGCAGTCGCCGCGGCCGCCTCCGTGCCCTTTTCGTCAACGCGCACGTACGCCTTGTGCAGGACGGCGCTGATCCGGAGCGAGGCCGTGTGGCCGTCCATCCCGGAGAAATCCGCCTGGGGGCCGAAGGCCAGGTCCATCCCCATGCGCTTGAGGAGGTCGGCCAGGCTGAGGGTGCCCGTCTGAGTGAACCTCGGAAGCTCAACGTCGATCCGCTGCTCCCGCAGGCTGCTGATCCATCTTGCCAGCTTCTCGGGGCTCAGGCCCCCCTCCAGGGCGCCGATGCCATCGGTGGCCCTGGGCAGCAGGATCACCATCGACACGTCGTTTCCCTTGTAGGGAAGCTCGGCGACCTGGAGCTCTGGGGTCTCGGCATACGCGAAGGTCGCGGTCTGGTTCATCATCCGGCAATTAATCTCCCGGTTGTCCGGGCCGTGGAACGTGTCCGACGATGTCGACATCGCCTTGAACGGGCTCGCCCAGTCGCCGAGGAAGTAGATCGCGTTGACGAGGAGCAGGCGTGTCTGCGCATCCAGAGAGTCCGGACTGACCAGGTTGGCGATCCTTCCTTGAGTCTGCTCCACGACCCACTGGTTGATGGTCCGGGCGGCAGCCGCCGGGGCCGTGCGGAAATCCAGCGGCACCACTGCGGCGCCGTAGTCCTTTTTCAGGAGGGAGAGGTAGTCCTTGAGGAAGGGGTAACCCTTCTGCGGCCACAGGGCGTTTGCGACCGTGAGCCGCACGGATCCGCCGGGGACTGAGTTGATCCGGTCCCTCAGGGTCCCGAACGCGGCGTGGAGTCCGGCTGCGGGGATCTGCGGCAGCTGGAGGACCCGGGCCATCTGCCCGGCCGTCTCGCCCCGCGCCCCCGCGCAGGTCATCGCGAGCGCCGTCGAGATGCTGTAGGGCGAGAAGAACAGGTTGCCGTCGGCCGATCTGAGGTCGCTGTAGAGGTTCAGTGCAAAGGCGGTGTTTGCGGCGACGACCGCGTTCGCCTCGGGGGGAAGCGGCTGCGCCGGGGCAAGGAGGGGGGACAGGCCGAGCAGCAGCGGAAGGAGGGGTGTTTTCATTGGGTTAACCTCGGGTTTGACAGCCTTCAGGCGGGATGGGTCCGCTGATGTCTTCCGGTGGACCTGGGTGCCACTCAGTCCCGCTTGTCTGCCGGTTTGGGGTTCGTCCCGGCCTTGGCCCATCCCTTAAGAACCTCCAGCAGATCGAGGACGACCTTCAGGCGTGCCGTCTCCTTCAGCTGCGGATGGTACATCAGGTCGAAGTCGGGGTTGTCGATAGAGACCCTGCGAAGTCCCCCCGCTCCCCGGATCAGGAACTGGTACACGGCGCCGTCAAAGGGGCGGAGGATGACCACCTCGTCCCCTGCATTGCCGTCGGATCGGATAACCGACCGGGACTGGAGGATCTCGACGTCGGCCTGGGTGAGCTCGAGGGAGGCGACCTGCCCGCGGAGCCTTTCGGCGTCCGCGCCGGAGACGACGGCATGGAATTTCGTGTCGGCCGCGTCGGCGTAGTCGATTTCCAGTCGGCCCCCTGCGTCGGCGATGGCCCATGAGGGCGAGCCCTTGGTGAGGGCCGGAGTGCAGCGCGCGGAGAACAGCTCCTCGGCCCGGAGTGTCCCCAGAAGAAGACACCCGAGCAGCGGCAGGGCGATGGGGGTGATTCTTCGTAGGACGCCGCGGTCGCTAGCCCCCGTGTCGGTTCTCATGGTCGGGCCTCGCCCCTTGCCTACAGGGGGATGCCCGGAAGATCAACAGCGATGACGCCTTAGGGCTGGAAGCAGAACGCATAGAGGTCGGCGTCGCAGCTCGCCATGAACAGGGAGTCGGTGACGGCGGTGCCGAGCCGTTCACTCTGCTTCGCCCTCCACAGCCGGTGCTCGAGGCCTGGCAGTTCGCGCAGGGACTCCGACCAGCCGCGGTCGGCGTACCTGGCGGGCAACCCGATCAGAATGTGGGGCGCCCGCTCGTAGGGGGCAACCGTGTTCGTGTAGAGCTGCTCGGCCGGCGGGTCGACGTAGCGCAGGTTCTCGGAGGGACCCCAGTGGACCAGGTCCTTCGACACCGCAGTCCGGATCGCCCGGACGCCGGCGGGGTTGAGCCCTCCGGAGCCCTCGTTGTTTCCCGAGAAGTACCGCCAGTAGGCCCGGTACTCGCCGCGGGTGGGGTCCCAGAAGGCGAGGTTCTGGGAGTCGAACGCCCCGTCGGTTAGGACCGGGGCGCCCGCGATCGGTGTCCAGTGGAGCCCGTCGGGGGACTTGAAGACGAGCATCCCGCGGGGGTTGGCCGACCGGAAGACCGCCTTGGAGCGGGCGTGTGGAGCGGCCGCGGGATTCGTGTCCTTGAAGATCGCCGGGTGTCCGGCGCCCCCGGACCCACGGTCCGCTGCCAGGTCTTGTAGTACATCCGGTAGATCGGGCCGTCCTTGAAGATACTGTGGTAGCCGCAGCTCGGACCCTTCCAGGCCAGGTCGTGCTTGAGGACGACCCCGCGGTCCGCCGGTTCGTGAAGCCGGAACTCGGCCCGGCCGGACAGGTGCTCGATCAGGGCGTTGTCGACGAACAGCTCGCGGCGGGAACCGATGTCGACGGCAGGGGCAGGGGAAGCCGAGGCGCTCACGGCGAGCGCGACCGAAAGGATCAGAAGTCGGGTCATGGGCGGGGTTCAGATAGGGGGCTACTAGGGGCCTCGGACCGGCGCGAAGGCCGCCGGGCCCGCTGACAGATTCCAAGATAATCTCTTGCTGTAAATCCGGGTGTGTAATTCACCGAATTACCGTATTTCCCCTCCTTTCAGATCGAACGACAGCTCGGTTTCAATCTCCTGAATGCTGGGAAGATTCGTGTCGAGGGGTTCCGGCAACGCGCGGACGAGTTGGAATTCCGCCACGCCGATCGGTTTGCCTATCCCTGAGAGTGCGTATTCGGCGACCATCCTATTCTGCGTTCGGCAGAGCAGTAACCCGATTGTCGGCCGGTCGTCTGGTGCTTTGATCTGGGCATCAACCACGCCGAGATAAAAATTGAGTTTTCCGGCGTGCTCCGGCTTGAACGCGTCGGCCTTGAGTTCAACAGCCACATAGCATTTCAGCCGGGTATGGTAAAAGAGCAGGTCGATGAAGAATTCGTCGCCAGCGACCTCTAGACGGAACTGACGACCGACGAAGGAAAAGCCTGCGCCCAGCTCCAACAGAAAGCGGGTGATGTGGCGCATCAGGGCACCTTCGATGTCACGCTCCTGCGCCTCATCTCCAAGACCGAGGATATCGAAGTGGTAGGGATCCTTGAGGATCTGGGCTGCGAGCCCGGCCTGGGGCGGGGCCAGGCGCTGATCGAAGTTGGTGACGGCCGAGCCTTGTCGGAGGTGGAGTTGGCTCTTGATTTGGAGAGCGAGCGTTTCACGCCTCCAGGATTGCCGGAGCGCTTCGCGAGCATACCAGTCGCGCGTTTTTGAATCCGGTATCTTTTTGATGAGCAAAACGATGTGAAACCATGGCAATTGTGCAGCAGCCTGCTGCACAATTTGGAGGCCAGGGCATTCCTAGGCGAAGGTCTTCATGTAATTCAGGTTGCGCGATGAGAACCCCTTCATGTCCGGGAAGGCCTGTCGAAGGTCCGCGGATAGGCGATCGATCACCTTGGCTCCCCAGCCCTGTCGGCGCTGGCGATCCAAAATGTCCATCCCGATGCCGTGGCAGAGGCGTATCTGCTCTTCGTTGGCCGCCAGCACGGCACGCTGCCGGGCGCCGCGGATGCGTTGTTTGAGGTCGGTCAGCCAATTGGCGTAGTCGGCCGGAACAGTTATGGCGGGCCTGTTCATGAGGAGGGGCTAATAAGGTATGGCCGCCTGGGTCGGGAGGCGTTGGCCAAGAAGCCTGCGGCTGCGGGCCGTGCGGTTGGTGCGAAATACGGCTTCATCGAGTACAGACTGTAGCAGGTTCGAGCTTATTCGGCCTTGGTGGGTGCCCATGGTCCGCCGCTTCAGGAGGAATGACCCGATTCCCTTTGGGCAGCGGACTCCTCCCTGCCGCCGAGATGCGCCCTCTGAAACTACGGAAATTTCAGGACGGTCCGCCAGCCGCCCCGGAGGTGCCCCTGCGGAACAGATACGGCCCGCCGAGGCGCAGGGCGGCAGCGAGAGCGAGTTCGCCCAGGAGGACGGGATAGGTCCAGTCAACCGAACTAAACGGAGCCCGGATGGCTCCCCAGTACATCTCGGCGAAGGTGGCCCAGACTACCCAGTAGGCCGCGCTGTCGGCATAGGGCATCCAGGAGCGCAGGGGACCCTGCGCCCCGCTCTTCCATGCCCGCCAGCCGATGAAGGCCACGGCGGCGTAGGCGATGATCCCGAGAAAGTCCTCCAGGATTGCGAGCCGATGCCCCACGCCGGCCCGGGCCACGATCAGGCCCAGGTGGATGAAGTGGCTGCCGGCGAAGGCCAGGGCGGCGGTCGGCTGCCAGGACCTCAGGAGAGGCACGCCCGGGGCTGCGAACGCCACAACGAACAGCGCTAAGGCAATCCGTGCCGTGACCCGAAGGGGCAGCCGCAGTTCCTGCCAGGAGGTGCCGTTCGCGGCGAGCAGGGCTGCCACGATTAGAAGCAGGGCGCCGATCAGGGCCAAGGCGACAGGCCGCGAGAGGCGTGGCGTTGGGGCCGAGGGGCCGGGGTTGTTGGAACTCATTGGGGAGGGCGGGAGATTGGAGCACGATTTTGGCGGAGTGGCAGTCCTTAACTGCAGCCATCATCCTGGGGCGCGAGCTTTGGGGGAAAGCCCCGGGCCCTTCCCGCCCGCGACGGCACTTGCCAGGAATTCCGGGGCCCGCTTTGCTGGATCCTGTGGGCGCCCCTGCCACCGGGAAACTCTTCATCTGCTACCGCCGTTCGGACTCGGCGGACATCACCGGGCGTTTCTATGACCGGCTTGTCGCCCGCTTCGGGCGGGACACGGTGTTCAAGGACGTCGACTCGATCCCGCTCGGAGCCGACTTCAGGGTCCACATCGACTCCACGATCCGGCAGTGCTCCGCCCTGATCGTCGTCATTGGCCGCGAGTGGCTGAGCGCGAAGAACGCGGCGGGGGGGCGCCGGATCGACGACGAGCTCGACCATGTGCAGATCGAGATCCATTCGGCGATGAAGCGGGATGTCCGGGTGATCCCCGTGCTCGTCCACGACGCCCAGCATCCGGCCCCGAACGAACTGCCGGAGTCGATCCGGGAACTCTCGTTCCGGAACGGGGCCTCGATCCGTTCCGATCCGCACTTTAACTCCGATGTTAACCTGATCATTGCCCACATCGAGCGCCTGCTCGCCCCGGCCCTCGAGCCGCAGGTCGCGCCGGCGCCCCCCGTCCTGCCCGTAACGAGGGTTCAGGTTCAGCCGGTCGTGAAACCCGCCGCGCGGCCTTTGGCGCAGCCCGAGCCGCGCGTCGTTGAGGCCAAGGTCCAATCCAGGGAAGCGGATTCGCGGGCGGGCGCCCCCAGGAGGAACATCTCCATCCGCGTTTTCGTCCTGCTTGTCCTTGCTGTCTTAGGGATCCTGACCGCGGGCGGTGTTGCGATCAGGACCTGGACCGCGTTTGAGAGGATTTCTCAGGTCAGCCGGGACAAGGCGGTCCTCAATAACCTGCGGCAGCTCTCGGCCGCAGCAGACCAGTTCTATCTGGAAAACGGTGTTTCGACCGTGCGCCTGGACCAGCTTGTCGGCCCCGACAAGTACGTGAAGTCGCTGACCCCCGTCGAGGGGGAGGATTACGGCCAGATCCGGTTCTCGCAGGGCAGCTCCCTTGTTGTCCGCACGCGGGACGGGCGCGAGATCACCTACAGCCCCTAACCGAGCGGCAAGAGTCCGCCCAACGCGCGCAGCTAGATCAGGGAATCTCGTAGACTTCGATTAGGGCCGTGCCAGTTGCACCTCCAACACTGGAGAGCTGGGCGGTGTAGGCGCCTGGGGCGAGAGTTGTAATTAAGGCCGAGTCCTTGCTCGCCGTTACCAGGGGGAAGGTTCCAACGGCGGTTGCGCCTGCGGCGATCTCCGCAGCGGTGGCGGCGGACTGGGACGAGCCGACGGGTACCGGGGTTCCCCAGTTGTCGTTCTGGGCAACCAGGGAGCCCTTGGCGTCGTAGATCTGGAGGAAGGGGTCAGCCAGGGTCCCGGAGAGGTTGAAGGAGGCCAACAGGGTCGGGCCGATGCCCCGGACGAGCACTTTCTTGGGCGAGTTTCCGCTGACGACGAAGCCGCTGACGAGGGCTCCGGACCCAGCGGCAACCATGCCCCGGGTGGAGCTGTTGATCACCCGAAGCGCCCACGGTTGCGAGCTGCCGCTGATGTCGTAGATCTCGATCAGGGCAATGCCGGTTGAGCCGGAAAGACCAGTCGCCTGGGCCGTGTAGGACCCGGGCTGCAGGGTTGCAACTGCGGCCGAGTCGGAACTTCCCGCAGGAAGCGGAAAAGCGCCGGCCTGGATAAAGGTTGTGGCAAGGCCCAGGGATCCGCCCCAGACCGCGTTGGTCAATAGGAGAGCCCCGGAACTGTCATAGAGACGAAGGACGGGGCTTGTGAGGGCCCCGGAGATCCCGAATGAGGCCAGAGTCGGCCCGATGGCGCGCAGGAGGACCTGCTTCGAGCCCTGGCCCCCGATGAAGAAGCCCGCAACAAGGCCGCCCGGATCGGCCCCGACAAGGCCTCGGGAGGAGAGGTTGACCAGCTTGTCGGTCCGAGGCGTCGTGCTCGGGAGACCCGAATAGGACACGACTCCGCCCGCAGGCAGGGTGAGGGAACCGGTGACGATCGTTGAAACGGGATCGACCGAGCCTGTGATCGTCACCGATTGGGCGGTCGACACCGAGAAAACGTTGTTCGAGGCGACCGTGCCTGGGCCGCCCGTCACCAGGCCCGGGGTTACTGCCAGGACGTAGACCTCGCCCTGGGTACCCACGATCGAGTAGGTGGTGCCTGCGGACGAGGCGAGTGACGAACTCCGGTAGAGGCCTGCGATTGCTGAGGACGGACCGGTCGGCGGGTCCAGCGTGGCTGAGAAGGGCAGACCGAGTTCGGAGATGGATCCCGTGATTACAGCGTTGGCGACCCGGCCGACGAAGGTGAGGGTTGGACCAGCCGTAGCGGAGCCCGTGAGCGCCGTGGTCGAGGCCGTGAAGTTCCCCTGGGAGTCGATGGGAAAACTCACCGAGAATCCCTGGGACTGGGCACTCAGGTAGCCAATCAGGGTGCCGCTGCTGTTGTCGCCGGCCACATAGGCGGCGAGGTTTATCCCAGACGCCCCGGAGGCCTCGGCGTGCAACCCCGTTCCAATCGAGGAGCCCGAGGAGTTGCCGGTGTGCCCAAAGTAGGTCTGCGGACCCGGGGCGACGACCTTGAAGCTGATGGTCAGGCTGGGCGCAGCTTGGTAGATGCCGTTGCCGGTTTGGCTCGCCTGCACGGTCACGGTGCCCGGGGCCCCGGTCAGGGTCGCGACGTTGCCACTCAGGGTCGCCGGTCCGCTCAGCAGGCTGAAGGCCACCGGCAATCCCGAGCTGGAGCTTGCGACCAGGGTGACCGGCCCGGAGGTCGTCTGCTGGTCCGCCGGCTGGGTAAAGGAAATCGTCTGGGGCTGCTTGCTCGCGGAGGCCGAAACCGTTTGGGTGACGCTTGCTGCGGCCTGGTAGGAGCCGTTGCCGGCCTGGCTCGCCTGAACGGTTACCGGCGTTGTGTCGTTGATGGTCAGAGTGCCTCCCGAGAGCGTCGCGTTGCCGCTGACAAGCAAGAAGCTCACCGGCAGCCCGGAACTGGCCGTCGCCAGCAGGCTCACCGGAACCCCGACGAGCGCCCCCACCGCCGGGAACGAGATCGTCTGGCTTGCCGGGTTTATGGTCATCGTTGCCGTTGCCGCACCCCAGTAATCCGAATCGAGCACGCTCACCCTCACCGTATACTGGCCGGGTTTGACGGGCGCGCCGCCAGCTCCTACGTAGATAATGCTCACGCTCAGTCCCGCTGGCGTTGTCTGAACCGATATGGCTTTGGCCGCACCATCATAGGTCTGCGTGAGATTGCCCAAGGCCAGGGTCGCGGGGACCTTCGCAACCTCCAGCGAGATCGAGGCGGTCGCTGTGTTGTAGTGGGCTAGGTCCGACGGCACAAAACGCGCCTCAAGCGTTTGCGCTCCCGCGTCCAAGATGGTCCCGCTTGTCGGGGAATAGGTGAGGGCACCGCCCACGCTGGCTGTCGCATTAAGCTGGGTGGCCGAGATCGCCGTCCCGTAGGAAATCGCGGACGGAGTGTTCCAGGTGATGGTCGGCGTCCCCTTTGCAACGGTGACCGAAGCCGATCCCGTGATCGACGATGTGACCGTGTCGGTTGCGGTCACGGTTTGCGCGCCCAGGGTCTCGAACGTGACGCTGAAGGTTCCGACACCTGAGGTGAGGGTGCTGTCGGCAGGCAATACGACCGCACCGTCGGTGCTGGTCAGGTGGACCGTTCCCGAATAAGTCGTCACCGTGGCGTTGGACGCGTCCTGCGCCGTCACCGTGATGTTTGCCGCCGACCCATAGCCTGGGCTAGCCGGGGCGCTGACGGAGAAATGCGTGGGTATCACGAGGAACTCGTAGGCGACAATGCTGCTGATAAGCGGCGAGGCTGCTTGGGTCGAGGTCGCCTCCTGGCCGTCGTCAGCATAGGCGTAGACGATGTGGAGTCCCGGTTGAAGCGTCGTGGTCGTGCCGGTGCACGACGAGCCGCCGGAGGCTGTCGCCCGGGTCCAGGAGCCCTGCCAGGTGTCCACCTGGAAGAAGATGTTTTGGGGTGGTGGTGTGGACGGGCTGAACGTGCTTGCCGCGGTGAACGTAAGCAAAGGGGTCTGGCTGGCGGTTTGATTTCCGGGGAGCGAGGTGATGCTGGCGCTCAACGGGACGGTCTGGACCTGTTGCTCGGATATCACCGTCACGTTTCCGCTCGTGAGATTGACGTTGTAGACCGTGTTGGTCACGGGGTTCACCGCTATGGCCCATGGGGCGGTGCCGGCGGCTACGGCGAAGGTGGTATTGGTCGCCCCGTCGATCACCGTCACGTTTCCGCTGTTTTCGTTGGCGACGTAAATCTTGTTGGTAACCGGGTTAACCGTGATCGCATTCGGGTTGGTTCCGGCACTCAGGGTGACTGCGGAATTCGTGGCCCCGTCGATCACCGAGACGGTGTTGCTGTTCTGGTTGGTGACGTAGATCTTGTTGGTTACCGAATTCACGGCGATCCCCAGGGGGTGGTCGCCCACCGTTACGGTGGCGATGATCGCGTTGGTGGCCCCGTCGAAGACGATCACGGCGCCGATTGTGTTGTCGTCGGCTACGTAGATCCTGTTCGTCACCGAGTTGATCGCTATGGAATAGGCGCCATCACCCCCGGCAACGGTGGTGGCGGTGTTGGTGGCCCCGTCTATCACCGTCAGCCCGTTGGTGAGGTGATTGGTGACGTAGATCTTGTTGGTTACGGGATTGACGGCGACCTCCCCAGCGTTGCCCACGCTGACGGTGGAGGTCGCGCTGGTGGCCCCGTCTATCACCGTCACGGTTCCGGAGCCCGCATTGGCGACGTAGATCTTGTTTGTGACCGGATTTACCGCGATCGAATTGGCTCCGGCTCCTGCTGCAACCGTGGAGGTCGTGTTGGTGGCCCCGTCGATCACCGTCACCGTTGCGCTCGTGTAGTTGGCGACATAGACCCTGTTGGTAGAGGGGTTTGCCGCCATGGCGACCGGGGCGACACCGACGTTTACCGTGGAGGTCGTGTTCGTGGCCCCGTCGATCACCGTCACCTTCTTACTGCTCTGGTTAATGACGTAGGCCTTGTTCGTCACCGGGTTCACGGTCACGACGCGGGCGTCGGCCCCCACGGCGACCGTTGCCGTGGAGTTTTGGGCCCCGTCGATCACGGTCACGTTCCTGCCTCCGTAATTGGCGACGTAGACCTTGTTGGTGACCGGGTTGACCGTGATGACCTTGGGATTGGTGCCCGCAGCCACCGTGGAGGTCGCGTTGGTGGCCCCGTCGATCACGGTAACGTTGCCGCCCACATTGGATACATAGATGGTGTTAGTCACCGGGTTCACGGTGACAAACGACGGTGATGATCCCGCCGTGACGGTGGAGGTGGAGTTGTCGGCCCCGTTGATCACGGTCACGGTGCCTGCGCTGCCGTCGACCGCATAGACCTTGTTGGTCACCGGGTTCGCCGCGATCCCATAGGCCGATGCCGTGATGGAAACCGTCGAATTATCCGCCCCGTTGATCGCCGTTACGGTGCCGTCCTGGTTGCCGACGTAGATCTTGTTGGTCACGGGATTCACGGCGATGACCCGGGGGTTCGTTCCGGTCGTGACGGTGGAGGTGGAGTTGTCGGCCCCGTTGATGACGGTCACCGTGTTGCTGTTCTGGTTAGCGACATAGATCTTGTTGGTGACCGGGTTCACCGCGACCATGGCGGGGCTCGATCCTACAGCCACGGTTGCGACGGTGTTATCGGCTCCGTTGATCACGGCTACCGTGCCGCTGCTCTGGTTTGCCACATAGACCTTGTTGGTGACCGAGTTCACCGCAACGGATATGGGGGCGCTCCCCGCCACCCCCACGGTCAGGATTGCAGTCACTGAGTTGGTGGCCCCGTCGATCACGGACACGGTGTTAGTGCCGAAGTTGCCCACGTAGATCTTGTTGGTGGCCGGGTTTACGGCCACCCCAAGGGGGTGGCTACCCCCCACACCTATCGTCGTCGGGGAATTAGTAACGCCATCGATCATCGTCACATTGCCGGCGTAGTTTGCGACGTAGACTTTGTTGGTGAGCGGGTTCACCGCGATGCCCCAGGGGTTGGTCCCGACGGTCACAGTTGCGGTGGCCTGTTGGGCGTGGGAGAACGGCACCGCAACTAAGGGGCTTAATACCAGGGCCGCTGTCCAGAACAGTACCCTGTGCTGGCGTGGTGCCTGAACCCTTGGTCTCTTGGCGTGATCGAATCTCCGTGAGACGAGGGGAGGGTAGCATGCATTCATGTGTTGGGGATATTTCACGGGCTGCGGTGGCGGAATTACCCCATCATTGGAATGGCGAATACCACGCAATGGATCCCGTTCTTATTGGGGTAGGTGGAAAATGATTCCGAACAGTTCTTGGGCTACCAAGACCTGGTAATCCCTTGGGGACAGGGAGGGGCAGAGCCTTGGCGTTCCGGGCATGGGTTTATAACGGCTGGCCCGTATCTCGGGCAATCCGTGAGCATTCTGCAGTGCCGGAATAAGCGATTCTTCGGCAGTAGTTCACAAAGTCTTATAGATAGGCGATGCTGGCCGATGGCTCGGAGCTATTATCGCCTAGGCGCGAGTCTATTGGTGGGTGCCAAAAGTGCAGAATGGACTCGTGCAAGGCCTGCATCATCCCGGCGTCGAGTGGCCTGGCCCGCTTGGCTGGCGCCGCTCATGCGATGATCTGCTTTTCGACTGGGATTCCTTCTGTGGCCGCTGTCAGCGAACGGCTGTGCAGCGCAGGGGGGGCGCGTGCGCTCGGTCTGTGTCAACTCCCGGCCAGCGGGATGAGACCGGGTGACTAGCCCCGAAGACCGGGCTCGCCCCGCAACGCGGCGATGTGCCCGTACATCGCTAGTAGATTCCCAAGGTGTACGTCACCTTGGATATAGTGGCTTGGTGCCAGGATGAAACCATCGGTTTCTGCGAACCCGTCGAGCAGGCTATCAATGTGTCGGCGCACATCGTCAGGGCCACCGGTGACGAGGACTCCCTGGACGTCGATTCCGCCGTGGAAGCACAATGCGCCGCCAAACTCGTGGCACAGCCGGGCGGGCTCCATGCCGGCGGCGGTCGTCTGGATGGGGTCCAGGATGTCGGCGCCGATCGAGATGAAATCCGGGATGAAGCCGAACACGGCCCCGCAGGAGTGCATCATCGCCATGGCGCCGTGCCGGTGGACGACCTCGAAGATCTGCCGGTGCCTCGGCTGGTAAAACCTGCGGTAGGTCTCCAAGCTCATCAACGGACCCTGCTGCGTTCCGAAGTCGTCCTGCACGACCACGATGTCTACGCCGCCTGCCGCCGCGCGCAGGGTGCGGTCCAGGAAGTCGAGATAGAACCCGGTGAGCCGGTCGAAGCAGGCCTCGATCACCGGCGGGTCGGCCAGCATGTCGGTCAGCATGCGTTCGAAGCCCAGCAGGTTGGCGACGTGTCCCAGGCCGCCGAGGTTGAAGATGACGGCGTGGTCGCCCGCGGCGCGGCACTGCCGGGCGACGGTCGTGTAGTCAAACCAGTCGGCCTGCGGCCACTCATGCCGGGCCACATCCCCGGGACCGGCGGCATCGGCAAGGGGATGGCCGATCACCTCGTCGGTTCGGCCGCCCGCTGCAACGGACCAGTGGCGCTGGTAGCCGTAGATCGTGTCCCAGGTGCCGTCGGCGCGGCAGTCCGGATAAAGAACGCGCGCCGGGCCGCCGACGTACCGGGGGTAGACTCCGTAGAGGCAGTTGTTGAACCCGCCGTGGGTGTCGACCGGAAGGGCCTCCAGCAGGCTCCCCAGGTCTCCTGTGCCCAGATGCCGGTGCAGCCGGTCAATCACGTCGTCGGTGGCCTTGAAACCCGATGGAATCACGTCGGTCGGGCGGCGGTGCGCGGCGGCGAGGATACGTTCGCGGCGCCTCATGGGGGGGATCTGGCTTGCGGGCGGGATCATGAAAGGGGAAGGCCCCTTATGATCCCTTGGCCGCCGCCTGGATAAACAGGACGATATGGTCGGCCGACTCCCGAAAATAGGCGCCGACGAAGACAAACCGCCCCCGTGTGGTTTCGAGAACGAGGGACTGCCCGAACGGAATGCCGTTCACCTTATAGTGGAGCGGGTAATAGCGGCGAATGTCCGCCCAGGCGAAAGTGTGCTCGGCGATGTGATAGGTGAGAAACAGCGTCCGAGCCTTTGCCTTGTAAGGCAGACGAAAGGCGATGCCGTCTGGCCCGGCCTTCAGCCAGCAGCCTTTCAAGCAGGCCGCCTGGATGCGCCGAACCCCCGAGGAGAAGAACGCGTACCCGATCAGGAAGGGGACTATGCACATGGCGTACAGGACCGGGGAGGCGAACCGGTGCTGGACCTCGTCCACGCTCATCACCAGAGCGAAGGGAGTGACGCCGATAAAGAACAGGCCGAAGGGGATCCGAAAGAGAATCGCCCCCAGGATAAACTTCCAGCGGCAGTAAGTGGCTACGTTTTTCAAGCCGATCCGCGCCGATGCTGCCGACCGAGGCAGTCCAAGCAAGGGCATTCGGGAGCGAGTCCCTTCTGATAGCCCTGCGGTTCTCGGGTCACCGCTGTGACTCCGGCCTCATGGGGTTTAGGGATTGGGATCCTGGTTCGGCCGGGGCAGGCGCCGCTGCTCTCCGGAGTACTCGCTGCTGGCTTTGCCCGAGGCATTGTCCCACGATCGGTCGAACAGCCGATGACCGTCCCGTTGCGTCCGAATCGAGTGAGGTGGCCCCTGTGAGCCCGGAAGAGGGCCAGCATCAGGCCGAGGAAACTCCCCATATCAGGAGGAGGTTTAACAGGATTGGCGTCCTTCTGCTGGTCGCCGGCCTGCCCGCCGCGGTCCTGGTGCGCTTCTGGACGGCGCCAGACTCAGGAGGTGCGCCGCTGAGCTACGAGATCGACGGCTCGGGCAACACGTATGCCATCATGCCCTCCGACTCCAAGGCCTACGAACACGACGTTGAGGAGATCGGGGGAAAATCGGCGGTGTTGGCGATCGAGTTCAACCACTGGCTGGGCAGCCTGTGGCACGGACGAAGGCTCGCCTACACCCTGGCCTCCCTATCGGTCGGGGGCGCCCTGGCGTGCTTCTTTCTGGCCCGCCGCCTGGGAGATCCCCTGCCGCAGGAGGCAGAGGCCGCGGGCAATGAGGTTAAGAGGGGGGATCCCCGGCCGGACTGAGGAAGTCCAAATTCTGAGGGCGCCGGGCTATTTCCAGACGGTAAAGTTGTAGGTCAGGACGATATAGCCGAGGAGGTGGCGCTTGGACGAGTTGGTCCAATAGAGAGCCGGATTGAGCGAGAAATCCGGGGTGAGGTTATAGGTGAGGCCCACGGTGAATGAGTTGCCCGGCCCGGACTGAAAGTCGGTGGAGAATGCGACCGTGTTTGTCAGCTGGCGCTTGTAGCCGAGAATTGTCTCGGCGTGTCCGACGACGTCGATAACCCCGGCGATGAGGTGGTCCCTGTCGGTGTAGTAGCCGTACTCGACCACCGGCTGGGGCCTTCCCCCGAGGGTGTCCCAGTTGAGCGCGCCGACCGTCAGCAGGTGAGGGCCGCTCTGCACGAGGTTGAACTCGGTGGAGAACAGGCCCTCGGAGGGCTTGAGGCCCTGGAACCACGCAACCTCAAAGCGCGGGGTCACGCCGAGTTCAAGTTGCACCTGCTGGCTGTTGCCGATCGCGGGATGTTCGCCTTGGAAGCTCAGCGAGAGCACCCCGTTGGGCTGGATCTCAGGCGTGGCGATCTGGTTCAGCCCCACGATCGTGGCACGTAGTGCGGGGACGATGGCGCACGCGGCCACTGCAACCGCTGCCGCCAGGCCGCGGAACTGCCTCAGGGAGGGCCTAGACATTCCCCGAGGCTTGCGGAGCCCGAAACCCAGGCAAGCAGGAAGCGGTAACTGGCCGAATTTGCCACCCGCGGCTTGATAGGAATCAGTCTCCGCTATCGACCGACAAATGCGCCATCCGCCCTTTGCCCGGAATGGTGAAGGGCGCCGGTCAAGCGCCGGTGAGGGCCCCGCGCGGTTTGGCTGGGACTGGGCCGACCGGACGACAGGCCTCTAGTCACGCCTCAGATCAAGGATTCAACAGGGGGTGCTGGGGGATCATTCCAATCGCTTGGGTCGTCATAGCCCTGTCTTTCCGGTCGAGAAGAGCGCACCGCCTTGAGCTCAGGGTACCTCGTAAATATCCACCAGGACGTTGCCCGCCGTGCCGCCGGCGCTGGTGGCCACCGCGGTGTAGCCGCCGGGGGCGAGAGTGATCAGCACGACCGAGTCGCGGGCGGCCGGGGGGTTGGGAAGCGCTCCCACCGCGGTCATCGCGGACGTCAGCTGGGTGTCCGACCCCCATCCCGCGTTGGAGGCGATCACGGCCTGGCTGCTGGTGTAGACGGTCAGCTGCGGGTCGGGCATCGAGCCGCTCACCCCGTATGCCGCAAGCCCCGGACCGATCGCCCGGATCAGCACGGTCTTGGACGTTGTGCCGCCGACGTAGAAACCTTCTGTCAGGGAGCCGTTGGCCCCCACCGTGACCCGGCACGAGACGTTGAGCAGCCGCGGTGTCGCCGGCGCGGACGTGTTCGCCGGGGTGTACGTGTTCGCCGGGGTGTTGTCGTAGACCTCCGCCAGCGTTCTTCCGGAGTCACCCGACTTCCCGGAAACCAGGACGGTGTAGCCGGCGTTAGGCGCGAGCGACAGCACGGTCGCCGAGTCGAGGCTGACGGGATTGGCATACACAAGGCCCGCCCCGGTGTTTGTCTGCGCCAGGTTGACCGCCGCCTGGTTGGCCGCCGGGCTACCCCAGCCGGCGTTCGTCGCGATCGCAGCCGATCCGTCCATCACGGTCAGCTGGGGATCGGGCAGGACGCCGGTCACCCCATAGGGAATCAAGGCCGGCCCCCCGGCCCGGATCAGGAGGGACTGGGAGCCGGTCGAGCCGGCCCCGCCGGTCACAAAGCCCATGACAAGCCCCGAGGAGTCCACCACCGTGTTGACCGAAACGTTGACCAGCCGACCCGGGTTTCCGGTGGACGTGAGAAGCAGGGTCGCCGGGGTGCTGAGGACCGAGCCCGAGCTGTTTTCCAGCAGGCAGGTGTAGGCCCCTGCCGAGCCGGACGTGGCCTTGATGGCAAGGATCGGGTTGAGCGCTCCGGCGATCGGGGCCCCGTTGAGAAACCACTGGTAGGTCATGCCTGCGGCGGTCTGAAGGGATTCCGCCCGGAGGGCGCCGGGCGACCCGGACGAGGATTGAGCGGCGCCGGACGGGGTGATCCTGAAGACCACGGTGCCGCCCGGCGTCATCGACTGCGAGGCCGGCTGGACCGCTATTGCGGGCCCGCCCGACGAGGCGGCGACGGTCAGCATTGCGGCCGAGCTCACGGTGGATCCCGCGGCGTTTGTCGCAACAACTGTATAGCTGCCGGAGTTAGAGGGCAGGACACCGGCAAGGGTGTAGAAGGAGCCCGTTGCGCCCGAAATGGGCTGGCCGTTGAAGTACCACTGGAAGGCCGGAGCCGGCATGACGCCGGCGGAGGCCGAAAACGTGGCGGACGAGCCCGGGGCGACCGACTGGCTCTGCGGCTGGACCGTGAACACCGGAAACGCCGTCACCGTCAGGGTCGCGGCACTCGATGTTGCGCTTCCGGCGGCGTTGCTCGCCACCACCGAGTAGCTGCCCGCATCCGTCAATTGAGCTGAGGAGATCGTATACGTGGCGCCGGTCGCCCCCGCGATCCCGGCCCCGTTCTTCTGCCACTGGTAGCTCGGCGCGGGTACGCCGCTTGCCGCGACAGTGAAGGTCGCCACCTGGCCCACGCTCACGGTCAGCGGAGAGGGCTGGGCCGTGATGGCTGGCGGCGCGTTGACCGCCAGGGTGCCGATCGCATAGGTGAATGATCCCAGGGCGCTCGTAATGGCCACCGTATAGCTCCCTGCGTCAGCGGCGCTCGCCCTAGCGATGGCATAGATCGAGCCGGTCGCGCCGGGTATAGCGACCCCGTTGAGCTGCCACTGGTAGGTCGCGGCCAACTGGGCCGTGGCGCTCATGCTGACGGCCGAGCCTGCGCTCACCGGGGTGCTGGGAGGCGCCGCATACGTGATCTCCTCGTTGATCTGGTTGATCAGGTTTGCGACGTTGGGCGACCCGATCCCGGTGCAGAGATCGTAGCCGACGCCGGTGCTGTAGGAGCCGTTGTTGCCGGCCGTTATGTCCCGGAATGCGCTGGTCCCGATCAGGGGATAGATCCAGGGCCCCAGCAGTCCCAACGACTTCAGGCCGAGGCTCGCCCGAGCCTCGTTGGCTATGGCGACGACGGCCGCCCAGACCGGGGTTGAGAGGCTGGTTCCAACCTCCCCGGAGGCCTGGCCGTTCAGGATGAGGAGGGCCCCGATGTCCAGCGTGCGGGGGGTGTTTGCGTTGGAGACAGCCGCAATGTCAGGCACGCAGCGGCGCGTGCCCGGGGGCAGGCCGCTTCCGGCCTGCCACGACGGCCGGGAGAAGCCGGCGCTCAAGCCACCGCCGGTGCCCATGGCGCCCGGGGTCCAGGCGGTCTCGGCGGTGGCAGCCCAGACCGAGTTCAGGGTGAGCGTCGTTCCTCCGACGCCGGTCACGTAGGGATCGCTCGCCGGATATTCGACGGTGAGGGCGTTTGACGGGCTGTAGCCGTTAGTCTCCGTCAGGGGATTCGGGTTGGAGCCGCCGTCCCCGGACGAGGCCAAGAACGTTATCCCTGCGGCCGCGAGCTGCGCGAAGGTCTGCGAATCGGACTGGAGCTGGCCGGCCGTGTATTGCGACTCCGGCCCCGAGCCGCTGTAGGAAACGACGCGCAGGGACGGGTCGGCAGCGGCATCCGCAAGGATCTGCGTGCAGGCGGCCAGGATATTCGATGTGTTCAGGTTGGGCAGCTCATAGACGCGCAGGCGTGCCCCCGGGGCCATGCCCGTCGACCATTCGGTGTCGAGGGCGATCTCCCTGGCCGCAGCCGCCTGCGAGGAGCCGGTCGGGCCTCCCAGGATCGGGATTTTGGTGTACGTGCTGTAGGCATCGGTGATCCCGCAGGCGCTGTAGAAGGCGCCCAGGTCGCTGCCGACCGGGTCCGCCTCCATGATGACCGCGATCGTCTGACCGGCCCCGGTGAAACCAGCGGGGAGGTTATAGGCGGCGGCGATGTCGGCCGGCGTGAAGTAGCCGTCGTACGTCGTGACAGCGTTCGGCCTGTGTTTCGGCGGGTGCATCCTAATGTGGGGCTGGAGCCCGTCGATTCCGACCACCGGTCGGGAGATGTCCTCCGGCAGGGACGGAGCTGTTACGGCGGACGAAAACTCGCCGTCGCCCGTCGCGACGCGGGCGAAGGCGACATCGAAGGTGGCTGAGATCTGGGCGACCGTTCCGCGGGCGAAGAGATTTGTGTGGTTCGCGTCAACGAGGCTGAGTGTGAAGCCCTGGGCCTTGAGCCAGGAGGCGACCCGGTCGTGGTCAGCCGCAAGCGGCAGATACTTCGCCTCCATCTCAGCCTGCGGAACGGTCTGGCCGGACTGAATGCGGGCCTCGAGTTCATCCAGGTTCCTCATCCGCAGGCTCACGGCGAAGTTGAGGCTTTCTGCGCGCTCGGACGCGGCGAGCCGCTCCCGGACCCGATGGGGTTGCGAAAGGGGTGCGTCGATCGGGACCTCCTTGATCGAGCCCTCGACCCGCACGCGGTGCCCCGTCGTGGCGCCGGAAGCCCCGGAACCCCGAGGGGTCGCTACAAGGGCGAGCGCCAAAGCAAGAAAGGTCCAATGAGAGTGGCGGGGCTGGAGCACCGGGGCGCCGAAATATTCGGCCCGGAACGACTATCCCCGCTCCGGAAGAAGGTTAAGTCCAAACCGGGCGGCGCCGACAGGGCCCTCCGTCCGCATGGAATGGACAGCCTGCGTCAATCATGCAGCATCCATCGATTGTCCGGGCCGACCCTGGAGCCCGTGCCAAGCCAGGGAGCCACTCGCCATCCGTTCAGCCACCGCCCTCAATCATGCAAAGAGTCCCCTTTGAGATCTTGTATCGTGAACTTCACCGGGTGCTGATCGCGATAGGCCTGGCTGAGGAACGCGCGGCACTGGTTGCGCGCCTGTTCGCTGAGAACCAGCGGGACGGCGTGCATTCCCACGGGCTGAATCGGTTTCCGAGGTTTGTCTCCGACATCCAAGCCAAGCGGATCGATATCAAGGCCAGTCCGGAGAGGGTGGGCGGCCTCGGCGGACTGGAGCAGTGGGATGGGAAGATGGGGATCGGCGTGTGGAATGCCAAGGTCTGCATGGGGCGGGCGATCGAGCTCGCCCGGGGGCAGGGGATTGCCTGCGTGGGCCTGCGCAACACGAACCACTGGATGCGGGCGGGGGCATACGGGCTGCAGGCCGCCGAGGAGGGGTGCATCGGGATCTGTTGGACCAACACGATCCCGCTGATGCCGCCCTGGGGTTCGGCCGAGGCCAGGATCGGGAACAATCCGCTGGCCATAGCCGTGCCGCGGAAGGACGGACCCATGCTTCTGGACATGGCCATGAGCCAGTATTCGAACGGGAAGCTGGAGGTGTTGAGGCGGCAGGGCGGGGAGCTGCCGACCGCGGGGGGCTATGACGGCGAAGGAAACCTGACGCGCTCTCCGGGGGCGATTCTGGACTCGCGACGGCCGCTGCCGATCGGCTACTGGAAGGGCTCGGCGTTGGCGGTGATGTTGGACGCGGTCGCGGCGCTGGTGTCCGGGGGACGGGCCTCCCACCAGATCGGGCGCGAGGGCGCGGAGTGCGCCGTGTCCCAGGTGTTCCTGGCGATCAACGCGGCGGCGCTGGGAGGCCAGGACGAATTGAACACGGTGGCGAATGCGATCGTGGACGACCTGCATGCGGCGGTGCCGATTTTGGAGGCTGAGGGAGTGCGCTACCCCGGCGAGGGGATGCTGCGCACCCGGCGAGAAAGCCTGGCCGCCGGCGTCCTGGTGGATGAGGAACAGTTCGCAGCGCTGCGTGCGATGTAGGAAATCTCCGATTCGGGGTGATGGGATGGCGGCCCGCGCGGCGCGGGTGGGCAGGCAGATCCTCCGCCGAACCCGAACGGCACCCTATCAGGGGCTCCAGTTCCTGGAGATGATGCAATCGGGTGGCAATGCGGCGCCGGCCCGCTGGCCCAACACAGTCTGCACTGTGATCCTGGCAGGGCCGTGCCGGTTCAGTTTTATCTTCTTAAATGATAGGCCATTGCCATGGGCTGTTTGGGTCGAAGCGTCTCCCGGTCACGCCAGCGCCTCGGGAACCTTTCCGAGGCAATTCCGTCAAACCGCTTGGTCACTCAACGGCAATTCTCACACGATGAACACAAGGAGCTTTCTTTTCGTCGGTCTTCTCGCAACCGCGCCGGTCGCCTCGTTTGGCTACACGCGCGTGGGCTTTGGATTAAACTTTGGATCCCCGATCTACGACTCGCCCCGCCCGACAAGCGTGGTCGTGGTGCAGCAACCCGCGGCAACCGAGGTGGTGCCCGCCTCTCCGGGCCCGGCCTATGTCTGGATCGCCGGGCACTGGGAATGGGACACTCCGGGGGCCCGCTGGGTGTGGCACAGCGGAAGCTGGCGGATGCCGCCGGCTCCAAACGCCGTCTGGCAGGCCGGCTACTGGTCCCAGCAGGGTAACGCCTGGGTCTGGGTGCACTCCCACTGGGCTGTTCCCCCCTCGAGTCCAGGGACGCCGCCGTCGCCGGCTGCAGTCCCGAACCCGCCCCAAGCGCCTCAGAGCGCCCCAGCGGCATCCGCTCAGGCGGCTCCGGCGCCCGCGGAGGTGGTGGTCAACGAGGCCCCTCCGGCATCCGTCGTCGAGGAGGTCTATGCTGCGCCCGGGCCGGAGTTCGTCTGGATCGGGGGAAGCTGGTCTTGGAGAGGTGCCTGGGTCTGGCTGCCCGGTCATTACGAGCGCCCACCCCATCGCGGCGCTGTCTGGATGGCCGGAGCATGGCGCCACTCCGGTCACGGCTGGGCCTGGGTCGGCGGCCGGTGGCACTGACGGGGACAATCAGCCCTTGGCCTATTTCCTGGGGGTGCGAGGAGCGCCTCCGCCACCGCGGTCGGCGCCCCCGGGAGAATCCGTACCCCTGTGCCGATCGGAGCGTGGCAAAGACTTGATCCGCGCCCTGCGGAGGGCGTATGAGTGCTGGCATAAGCCTTCGGAGAAAGCTCATCGCACTTGCGAGCTGCGCGGGCCTGGCGGCAGTGTCCGGGCTGAGCGTTCGCTTGACCGCCCAGAGCGCCCTCTATGTGAAGACTGGCGGGGATCCGTGGCTCCTCGTACGGGAGGCCCGGGGAAACGAGCCCTTCGTCATGAGGGAGGGAAAGCTGGAGCGCTCGCTCGGCCGGGAGTTCGTCCTGAAAAAGGTCGAGGAGTATTATCCGGTCTTTGTCTCGGTCCGGGATTTGCGGTTGAACTACAGCTACACAACCGCCGTGAACCTTGCCACCCGGGCCAACGAGGCCTTGGAGGTGCGGGGAGAATTCGAGTCGTCCTGCAGGCTGGAGCGGGTCTTCGTGGTGCTCGACCTCAAGTCGGAGGATAACGACGAGGGGTTGTTCATTCAGGAGATCGGTACCCTTGAGGCGCATCAGCCCGTTCCCCTGATCGCGAGGGCCCCGATCATGCACCGCAACGGAGGCGCAGGCCGGTTCAAGCTGCACGTCTTCACGGATGGGCGGGAGGTCCTTCATTCGCAAATCCCGTTCGAGACCCGGGAGCGAGTCCTGGACCGGATGGTCAAGCGGCGAATCACAGGGGTTGAGAACGCGCCGCCGAGTCCCTTCCTCTGCCCCGAGCCAAGATACCCCGCAACCCTGGCAAGAAGCCACGTTGACGGTAAGGCAACGATCCGAATGCGCATCGGAACAAACGGCAGCGTCGGGGACCCTGTGCTCGAGAGCGCCTCCCAGCCCGCTTTTGGAGAGGCCGCCCTGGCGGCTGTCCGGACGTGGCGCTTCCTGCCGAAGATCGAGAACCACCGCCCCGTCGAGGTGCAGGTCGAGATCCCGATCACCTTTGCCGGCAGTTCTGCCCGTCCGGGTGGTTAAAGAGGGGGCCGGGGCGGCTTCCGCCGCCAACCCGAAGCGAAGCGAACCCAGCCCCCTGCTCTCAGGTATACGGGCTTGCCCCGGGCCCCGCTTCCGGGGCGGGCGAGCTACATGGAACAGCTCACCAGCCCATCGAGGGCAGGCGCGATTCCTCCAGCCGGACAAAACCCATCCGGCTGAGCACGGCCTGTCCCGCGTCCGACTTCACAAAGCTGATGAACTCCCGCGCGGCCTGCGATTCCCGGTCCTTGACGGTGTAAAGCCGCAGCGTCCTCGAGTACGGATAATCGTCCGAGTTGACGGTGACGACATTGGGGGGAACTCCGTTTATCCGCACCATCCGCACGCCTGACCGGCTGCCGAGAGTCATGTCGGCGTAACCGATGCCCCCGGGGTCCTTGGCCACCGCGGCGACCACATCCACATAGCTTGAACAGGCCCGAGCGGAAGCCGCGTACGGCCTTCGCTCCATCGCAAGTTCCTGGAATCCGAGCGACTCGCCCAACCCCGGGCTGAGGATGTAAAGATGCACGGCGCCCGGGGATCCTCCGATCATGCGCCAATCGGTGGCGGCGCCTGTGAACACGTCCCGCACCTGGTCATCCGACAGCCGCGCGACTGGATTTCCCGCATTCACGATTACGGCCACGCCGTAGTATCCTATAGGATGATCGGCGAGCGCGACACCGCGCGAACGCGCCAGGCGCAACTCATCCTCGTTGGCCGGGCGGGAGGAACTGGCGATAGCGCAGTCGCCGGCCAGCAGCGCTGCGAACCCCGACCCGCTGCCCTTTGACTCCAGCGTGACGCCGATCTCGGGATGGGCCTGTCGAAACTCCCGGATCAGCACTGGCGCCAGATCGTGGCCAAAGGTGTTCGAGCCCTTGATTGCGAGGCTGGGCTCACCCGCCACCGCCGTGGCGATCAGGCTGAAAACGCCCCAGCAGGCCATCAACCGCCCTGTGACGAAGGAAAGTCTCATGCTCATGGTCGACTCAGCCCAAGGCTGGACCGGCAGGCCGCGCCCCGCAAGTCATTGCGCTTTTCCCCTGCTTCGGCCATGGCCGGGGGCGACCCCCCGCCCCGCTTGCTGCTGATTGCAATCCACAGTCTGCTTGAGGGTTAGAACGAGTGAATGGAGCCGCCGGGCAAGGCTCTTGCGGTCGGCATCCGAGCCGTCCAAGCGGGCAAAGACGAGCGTTGCGCGGATGCTGCGCCTGCCGAGGAGCCGGATCAGGTGGGGCAGGAGTGTCATGTCCTTCCAATAGCAGACGACCTCCGCCGGATCACCGTCTCCGGGTTCGAGGGAGTACGCCAGGGCCGCCGCGCTGATCGGGCCCTGTCTGCCCGGCTCCAGGAGCGAAGACTTGAACGGGAGGACCGTCTCGCCGCCGGAACTGGTCCCCTCCGGGAAAAGGACGACCCGCCTGCCCGCGCGCAGAGCTCCTTCGATCTCCTCCACCGTCCGGCCCGCGCCGCAGGAGTGGCCGCGTTCGACAAAGATGGTCCCGGTGCGCCGGGCAATCCAGCCAAGGATCGGCCACGAGCGCACTTCGCTCTTCGAGACGAAGACGGCCGGGGCTGCGGCCGAGATCACCAGGATGTCAAGATAGCTGAGATGATTGCAGACGATGAGGCCATCCGGTGGAACGTCCCCGCAAACCTGCAGCTGAACGCCCATGGCGCGCAGGGCTCTGCGTGCCCCGGCGTGGTTTATTTCGCGGGAATCACGGCACCCGGTCGCGATCTCACCTGCCGCCCGAACCACCGCAGCCAGGAGCCTGGCCGAGCGCACTGCGGTGCGGACCGGCCTCCCGAGTCCTGCGGCCGCATTCCGAACACTCATCCAAAGAAGCGCCGTCTCGCCGCCGGATGGAGCGACTCCAGGTCAAGCAGGGTCAGGAAGTCGATCGTGCCGAATTGCCGATCCAGCGCAGGAGCGCCGCAGATTTCCGCACCCAGCCCGAGATAGGCCTGCATCAGCCGCGGAACCGGAACAGGAATCCCCGTGGGATTATCCGGAACGCATTCCCAGCCGGGGAGCGGCCGGGTGCGCCGCCCGGAGTGCGACAGATGCCTCTGGGAGAGACTCTGGTAAACGGACCAGCCGGCGTTCGGATCCACCGTGGGCAGGGAGCTGCAGCCGATCAGATAGCGCCCCCCTCGCTCCTGGGCATAGAGGGCGATGCCCTTCCACAGCAGACCGAGCGCCGACAGGTTGCGGTGCCTCTGGTGCACACAGGCGCGCCCGACCTCGATCATTTCACCCCGCAGGGGCTCAAACACGGAGAAATCGAATTCCTGCTCCGAGTAATATCCCCGGCCCGAAGCCGCTGTCGATCCGCTCTGGATGCGGTAGGTTCCGGCCAATTCTCCGGATGCCGAATGATAGACGAGGATGTGATCGCAGACTTGATCGAGCAGATCCTGGTCCAAGCCCGTCCGGTATGAAGCTTCGAGACCTTCCTGCATCTCCAGGTTGAACACCTCGAAGCGCAGCCGCTGGGCAGAGCGCACTTCCTCGGCGTCGCAGGCGAGCCGGACGCAGTACCGATCGGAGACGCTGACAGGCAGGGCGATGGCCTCCCGGGCCGGACATTCGACGGTAGAATTCACACCCTCAACCCTGCCAAACGCCTATGCCGATGCGGTTGCGGTTCGGTGACGTTTTTGGCTCATTGGAGCGCGCGGGGGCTCCGGCCCTGATGCGCGGAGCCCTAGGGCGTTGCGCGCCCTAGTTTTCCTGCCTGCTCCGCCGCCCGTGCCTCGGTGAGGGGAAGGAATCCCCCGTCCGACTCCACCGCCGCACGGCCCTCGGGCCCGAGGACATAGTTTAGAAAATCCCTGATTCTTGGCTCCACGGGCTTTCCTGGCGGGCGGTTGAGGTAGACATAGGTAGTCCGAGCCAGGGGATAGCTGTGCTCAGCGACACTGTTGCGGGTGGGGACCAGATAGGGACCTTCCTCGCGCTCTGCGATGGCAATGACCTTGATCCCGGGCCGGGCGTTGCGCAGGTCGCCGATCGCGATCCCGTAGGGGTCCCCGGCGAGGGCAAGGGCGATCCTCCGCCCCGCCTCGTCCACGGAGCCGTCGGGGAGCGGGATGTCCCTGAACTCCAGGGTCCGCGACCACTTGAGTTTCAGGCTGTCTTTGAGAACCGAATGGGCGAAGAAACGCCCCGTTCCCGTCTCCAGGTCGAAGCAGTACCGGTTGATCGGCGCCGCCGCCCATGCTCCCTGAAGCCCCAGCCCGCCCCAGGTTTCCATGTCGGAGTGCCCCCTGCGCCGCTCCGCTCCGAAGACCGCATCGAGTTCCGCCAGGGTCAGCCGGGTGAGCGGGTTACGCTCATTCACGAAGACCGCCAGGGCGCACGACTTTCCCGGGAGATCCAGACTCCCGGTCATCAGCTCCAGCCCGAACGGCTCGTACTGGAGCACATGCGCGAACCCGTCATGGTCGGTCACGTTGATCTCCCGGCCGAAGAGCCCGAGGTCAGAGGTCCCGAGGTAAAGCCCGGGCATCGCGTTGTCCGTCCCGCACAGGGAAACGTCAAAGGAGGCCCCAGGATGACCCTTGCGGTATCCGTCAACCCAGGCCTTCACGACCCCCGACATCTGCGGATCGCCCCCGATGCGGATGGCTCCGGGCACGGCCTTGCACGGACACCCCGGGGCCGAGGTTGCGGCGACGGGCGCATACTCGAGCAGCCGCAGCTGCTCGGCGATTGCCTCCGGGGCCAGGGGCAGGTAGCCGCCGTCGCGGTTGACGTCCTCCTGACCCTCCCGGCTCAGGATATAATGGATGAACTCCCGAACCTTGGGATCCAGGGGCATGCCCGGCGGCCGGTCCACCACGATGGGAATGTACCTCGCCAGGGGGTAGGTCCCCTCGATCAGGCTTTTCTTCGTCGCCTCGACAAACGGCTTCCCCTCAGCCTCTGCAAGGGCCAGAGGCTTCACCTCGGGCGTGCGGTACCGGATGTTCGAGACCGCGATCCCGTAGCGGTCCTTCGAGAGCGCGTCGAGGATCTGCTGGCCGTGGTCGTAGATGCGCCCGTCCTTGCGGTAGATGTGCGCGAACTGCCGAAGCGACTCGTTCCACCGGTGGCTTCCGGCGAGGAGCGCCTGCTGGAGGTAGAGCCCGAAGCTGTCGTCGGCGAACCACCCGTACGGCGTGATCGGCCGGCTTGCCCAGTCCCCGGTCAGACCGACGTCCCCCCACGTCCTGAGGTTTTTTGGACCGCGCCGGTGCTCGGCGCCGAAGATCCCGTCCAATTGCGCCAGGGTGAGGCCGGTCAGGGGGTTGTCCCGGTGGACAAAGAACATCTGGGCGTAGTCGAAATTGCGCACGTCCATGCTCCCGGTCGCGATCTCGATCACGGTCGGGGCATAATGCCGGACCTTCTCGAACGCGACGACCGCCAGGGGATCGATCTCCTCCCCGAGGATCGAGGCATCCGCCAGTCCGGCGGCAAGCACGGGGATCGCCGATGAGGTACCGTGCATGTCATACTCGATCGAGACTCCGGGCTGAAACCGCCGGAAACCCTGCTCCCAGGTGTCCACGATCCGCTTCATGAAGGGAATTTTCGAACTGCCGTGGCCCCAGAGTCGGATAACGCCGGATACGGACTGGGCCGGGTGGTACGGCTCCAATTGGGCGACAAGGAGGGCCTCGTAGCTCCCGGGCACCGCGGGGGGGCGCGCCACAACCGGAAACGCTCCGGGCAGGGAGCGCTCGGAAGCGCTCTCCTCCACCGTGACCGGCCGAACCGTCAGCGGGCAGCACAACAGGCACAGGACTAGCCGGAGCAGGAGGGAGCGATTCACGCTCAGCCGAGAATGGGCGGCCCCCGGAGCGAGTCAACGGCCCCGGTCCGGGCGCCGTCCTGGGCGGCTTTTCAGGACCGCAACCGGCTAGTAGAGGAACGGAACGAGGCGCTTCGTGCGGCTTCGGTAGGCCTCGTACGGCTCCTTGAGGAATTCGGCCAGGACGGCCTCCTCAATCCTGATCCGGTTCAAGAACGCGCCCGTGATGGGGACCATCAACACCGCCAAGGCGATCCCGTTGCGCTGGCAAAGGCCGTAGCCGATTAAGGCTAGGAGGACCCCCGCGTAGGAGGGGTGCCGGATGTGGCGGTACGGACCCGAGTCGACGACCCTGTGGCCGTCCTGAATGGACACATTGACCGTGAAGAATCGCCCGAGGTAGATGATTGCGTACCACCTCAGCGCGAGGCCGGCGGCGAAGAGCGCGACGCCGTACGGGTAGACCGTGACGGGAAGCCGGTAGGACGGAAGCACGACCGCAATGGTCCCCGACGCGGCGATGCTCAGGAGGATGGTGATCCAAAGGATCCTGAGTGAGCCCCGGTCCACGGGGGCCTCGTCGGCCTTGCTCCGCTTGAGGATGAACAGCATCAGCTCCGAGAGGCCGAAGCCGTAGCCAAGGATTGCGGGCGAAGGCAGGATCACGCTCCAACTAAGGCTCCGGAATCGGGCCCTAACAAGCACGGAGTCATGCCCTCGGGCCTGTTTGGGTGGTCCCAAGGGGCCAACCCGGCTCGGGAGAGGCCGCCGGGCCTGGACTTCGCCCCGGGGAGTGCGCCCGGACGCCCCAAAAAAAGGAGCCCGCCGGAAGGGCGGGCTCCTCGAAGAAGGGAACCTCCAGGACGCGCTATTTACCCTGGTCGTGCGGCACGGTCACGGTGCACGTCTTCGTGCTCACATTGCCGGCGGCGTCCCGCGCCTCGACGGTGATCGTGTAGATGCGGCCGGTGCCGGTGCCGAGACGGTCGGCGAGCAGGTTGACCGTGAGCGGGCCGGTGATCTGCCACTGAACATTCCCGTCGGGCTCGTTGGTCGAAACCGAGATAATCTTCAGCGAGGCGACCCCCACCGAATCGCTGACGATGGCCTTGAGGGAAACGGCCACCATCTTCTTGTTCGGCGGCCAGATCGAGGCGATCGAGGGCGTGACGCTCGTGATCTTGGGCGGCGTGGTATCCCGCACGGTCACGTTGAATGTCCCGGTCGCCGTGTTGCCGTGCGCATCGGCCGCGGTCAGTATGACCGCTGTGGTGCCGAGCGGGAAGGTGCTCCCCGAAGCCGGGCTCGCGTTCACGGCGACGGGGCCGTCGACGAGATCGTTAGCGGTTGCGGCGAAGCTGACGACGACACCGCTCGCGCTCGTCGCCTCGGCGGTGATATTCGCGGGCGCAGCGATCGTCGGCGGCGTGGTGTCCTGCACGGTGACGCTGAAGCTAGCGGTCGCCTGGTTTCCTGCGGCGTCGACCGCGGTCAGCATGTCGACCGTGTAGCCGAGCGGGAAGGTGCTGCCCGAGGCCGGATTAGCTGTGACCGGCACAGAGCCGCTGATGGCATCGTTGGCGCTTGCGGCAAACGTCACGGCCGCACCGCCTGGTCCCGTCGCCTCCGCGGTGATGTTCGCGGGCGCCGTTATGACCGGCGGAGTCAGATCGACAATGTTGAGGGTGAGCGTGCCCGTGCCCGTGCCGCCGAGGTTTGTCGCCGAGAGGCCGATCACGGCGGTGCCCAGGGTGCCGGGCAGCGTGCCGGAGATCGCGCCGGTGGAGGTGTTGACGCTCAATCCGGAGGGCAGTCCGGTGGCGGCGTAGCCTGTCGGCGAATTGGTGGCGGAAATCTGGTAGCTGAATGCCGAGCCGTAGCCGGCGTTCACGGTCTCGCTTGCGACGACCGGAGCCGGCATCGGGTAGATCTTCAGGCTCGAGAAGACCGAGCCGACGTTGGTGTTGCCGAAGAACACAAGGGTGTTCGAGTCGGTCAGGCCGAGGGCGTCGCTGTATTGCGATAGGCTGTAGGTGACGCTGCCGCCGCCCACGACGGACATCGTGACACTGTCTCCGATGCGCATGATGCGCAGGTTGATCGTCGAACCGGCCTGATACTGGCCAATTTCGTTGATCGCCTGGTAGCCGCTGTCCGAGGGGCTGCTGGAACTCCTCACGTCGGCCTGGATCCCGTAGTAGTTCTGGAAGTTGTTATGGACGCGGAAATAGAAGGCATGGGACGGTTCGTTGTCGTAGCCCGCGTCCGTGTCGCCCTGGCCCACGCCGAAGAACAGGAGGTCGTCGTTTGTCACCGTCACGGTGAGTTCGGCGACAAAGTTGCTCGCACCCAGGTAGGCGCTCGACCCCGTTGTCACCATGGGGCGGTCCGTCGCGCTATCGCTCTGGATCCGTTTCAGACCCGAGGTGGTGTAGCCATACTTCGTCGTGGGGAGCGCCGGGTTGAGGTTCGGGCTGCTCGGTCCGGTGAGCGAATCCGCAAAGAACAGCGGTGCCGAAGCCTTGATCGTTATGGAGCCGCCGACCGCAGAGCCGTCGACCCCATAGGGCCCATAGCCGGCGATATCCTCATTCACAGCATGGAGGTGGAGGGCTGAGGTCCCTGCTGCAACCGGCTGGAAGACGATCGTTGCAACAGCGAAGGTCGCATTGGAAACGTTGCTACCTGTTGCCGCAAACCGGACTGAGCCGTTGGTGTTGTCGACCGTATTGGTGCCCACATTGGTAAACGGGGACGAACCGCCTGGGGTCACCGAAGCGACCTGCAGCAATGAGGGGTCGAAGTTGACCGTCGCATCTATCCCGTATGCCACGTAGCCGCCGGCGGGAACGGCGAGAACGATGTCGACGCTGCAAGGCGTGCCCACGACGGCCGTCTGGCTGGAAGGGCTCAGTGTTGTTGCCGCAAAAGGGTTGGCAACTGCATGACTTGGGAAGGCGAGCGCGGCGAAGAGGAGAACAGCTGGCACCGCCTGGGCGCTGAGGAACGCGCGCAGGCCGACCCGACGGGACTGGCTTGTGGAGTTAGTATGCATCAGTAGTGTCCGGAATCAATTAACGGTTGTTGAACAAGTTAGGGAAATCCCCCGTGAAAGCATCTTCACCGAATTGGGCAGGGCGTGATGCAAAAAGTTCTGCGACAGGGACTTTTTCGAACGGTGTGACGCTGAGGACTTGAAGGATTTCATGCAGACTTGGTTCCAAGCGATGGGT
>CAIOZY010000003.1 GCA_903862935.1 uncultured Opitutaceae bacterium | reverse complement strand
CCTGCGCCGCGAGGCCGCCCGCACCCTGGAGGCCCTCCAGCCCGCGGTCGCACGCAGCCTCGCCTGCTTCCAACCCGATCACTGCCGAGGATTCTTTCGGCATGCCCAATATACATCTATCTAAATCGAAATTGCTCTAGGAGCGTCGCAGGAGGAAGGCTGCCGCGCCGTCGTGGCCGCAGGCCCAGGGCAGCGCGGTCTCGCTCGCCTCGAGCGTGAAGGGGCAGCCCGCCCGGGCGAGGAAGGTCTTCACGACGCCCGAGTTCTCGCCGGGATCGATGCTGCAGGTCGAGTACACGAGCCTTCCGCCGGGGGAAACCAGGCGGGCCGCCCCGCTCAGGAGCGCAAGCTGCTGGCGGACGTGCCGGTCGAAATCGGCCTCCTGCAGGCGCCACTTGACGTCGATGCGGTGGCGCATGACCCCGGTGTTCGAGCAAGGCACGTCGATCAGGACCGCCGGGTACGTTTCGGGAAATCCTCCCTCCCGAAGGGTCCGGGCCGGATCGCGCCACAGGTCGCCCTCGGCGACGCCGGCCTTGACGCCGGAGGCCGACAGGTTCTCCCGCAGGCGCTGGAGGGACGGCCCGGGCAGGTCAAAGGCGACCACGCCCGCACCCGCAGCGCCGGCCGAGTCGGCAATCAGGAGCGTCTTGCCTCCGGGCGCCGCGCACAGGTCGAGCACGGGCTCGCCGGCCACCGGTTTCAGCAGCCCCACCGCGATCCGGGTGCCCGGATCCTGGGGGTAAACCGCGCGGTTTTCGAGAAACGGGGCCAGGTCCGGCCAGCGGCCCTGCGGAACCTCAAAGAAGCCCGGCCACGGTGTCGGCAGGAGCCAGGCCGGCGCATCGCCGGGTCCGCGCCAGCGCACCCTCACCAGGCCGGGGCGCTGGTTCCATTCGAGAAGGGCCCGGGTGTCCTCCGCCCCAAAGGCCGCAAGCCACCGCCGGACGAGCCAGTCGGGGTGCGAATAATACCGGGCCAGGTCGGCGGCAGGCGCGAAACGAGGGGGCTCGGCCTCGCCCGCGAGGCGTTCGGCCAGCCGGCGGACGACCGCATTCACCAACCCCACCTCCGCAGGGCTCGCGATCGACTTGGCCCGCTCGACGGCGTGGTGCACGATCTTGGCCGCGTGGCCGGGCTCCGCAGAGGGGCCGAGAGACTCGATCAACTCGTAGCCGGCGAGCAGGAGGACAGCCCGGGTCGGGAACCGCGGCGGGTGGGCGATCAGCGCGTCGAGGGCCGCCTCCAGGCGACCGGCGTGGCGGACCACCCCGAATACAAGGTGCTGGCAGCGCGCCCGTTCGACAGGCAGGAGTCCCGGGCGGACCTCCTGCATCAGGTCGTCTATCCTCGGGCGACCCGAAAGCCAGCGCGCGAGCAGGCGGGCGGCCTCCGTCCACCCCGAAACGCGGGGGCCCGGCGAGGGTTGGGTGCTCATGGCGCGGAAACCGCAGGCTGGCTTTCGCAGCCTTTCGCTGTCAAGAATGCCCCCGGTGACGGAAACCGGGCGCACCCCCCGGGGGCCAGACACCAATTGACAAGGTTCACCAATGTAAGCTGAACTATCCGGTTTACGCCTTCCCTTACGCAACAATGAATTCAGCCTCCGTTTCAGCGCTCATAGCCAAACACCCGTCCCTTAAGGGATCCAAATCGAAACTGGAGGCCATGGAACCCGGAGCGTACGTGGTGCACCGCAGCTGGGGTTTCGGGAAGATCCAGACCTACGACGAGGCAACCCACAGGCTGACAATCGATTTCAAGGACAAAAAGGGCCACACGATGGACCCGGCCTTCTGCGCGACCACGATGGAGATCCTGCCGGGCAGGCACCTGCTGGTGCGCAAGGAGGAAAATCCCGACGAAATCGCCAAGATGATAGCGGAGAGCCCCGTGGAACTCGTGGTCGAGGCACTGAAGTGCTACCCGAACCACGCGACGACCGTCCTGGACCTTGAAATGAACCTGGCCCAGGTCGTTGGTGAGGAGAAATTTAAAAAATGGTGGGCCGGGGTCAAAAAGCAGCTCGTCAACGACCCCCGGGTCGCCGTTCCCGAGCGCAAGACGGAGTGCTATGTCCTGCGGGAGACGCCCGTCTCCGCCGAGGATGAAATTATGGAGCAGTTCAGCGGAACCCGCTCCGCACGCCGGAAGATCGTGTTGGCCGAGGGCCTGATCGCCGCAGTCCGCCGCCAGGACAGCAAGGCCGACCTAAGCGCCGTGCTCAAGGGCCTCGCCGACGCCGTGCGCGACAGCAATCAGCTCGACGCCGCCCAACGCCTCTACGGGGCCGCGGTCCGCGACGACCTGACGAAGCTGACCGGGGCGGAGGCCGCGACCCTGGAGCCGTCGCAGGCCTCGTTGATCGCGAACGTCCGCGACCTCGCGGCGATCGCCGAAAAGATCCCGGTCCATTTCCAGGGCCGCTTCCTCGAGTTGATCAAGGAGACCCACCCCGTTGAGTGCCGGGACATCGTTTTCAACCTTCTGAAGGTCTCCCAGGGCAAGTTCACGACCGAGTGCATCAACTTCCTCGTGGACAACGGCCACTCCGACGACCTGGCGGCCTCCCTCAAGCGCTGGCAGACCGAGCAGAATCTGCGGGCCCCGGTGCTGCTGTGGATAGTCAAGAATCGCCACTCGAAGAAGTTCGCCAAGCTGTTGAACGACCTGATCACCCCGCGGCTGCTCGGGGCCATCTTCTTCGGGATCGACTACGAGGCCCTCCAGGCCTCGAGCGCCCGGCGGATTCCCCTGGCCGACATCCTGAGCGACGACTCTGAGCTGATCGGGGACCTCCTCGCGACAGCCGACCCGGAAACGGCGCGCGACCTGGCGAACACGCTCCTTCTCAACCAGGGCTTCGAGGAGTTGACCAAGAAGTCGCTGCTGGCTCGCTTCATCAAGATCTTCCCCAACATCCAGTCGCTCGTCGCCACCGACCCCGAGGGCCGCGAGGAGCAGCTGATGGTCTCGCGCTCGAGCTACGACCGCCGCCGCGAGGAGTACGACCAGATCGTCGCCAAAAAGATACCGGAGAACTCAAAGGCGATCGCAGCCGCCCGCGAGCACGGCGACCTGCGCGAGAACGCCGAGTACAAGATGGCCAAGCAGGACCAGCAGATGCTCATGGCCCGCAAGCGCCAGCTCGAGCGCGACCTGCACCGGGCGCGCGTCACCGACTTCAAGGAGGCGCAGGCCGACCAGGTCGGCATCGGCGGCATAGTCGAGCTCAAGCATCAGGACGGCTCGACCACCCGCTACACGATCCTCGGCGCCTGGGACGGCGACCCCGCCAACCATGTGATTTCCTACAAGACCCCGCTCGGCGCGGCCCTCATGGGCCGCAAGGTGGGGGAGACGGTCCGGGTCAAGACGACCGGGGCCGAAGAGGTCCACACGGTGGTCGCTATCGGCCGCTACGAGAGCGGCGCCTAAGCGCCGCAGCGCCCGGGCCGGGCTTTAGATGGAGACCTTCTTCAAGGGCCTGGCCGCCGGCTTCATCATCGCCGTCCCCCTGGGCCCGGTGAGTATCCTGTGTTTCCGCCGGGTCCTCACCAGCGGGGGCATGCTCGGGGTGATGACAGTCCTCGGAGCCGCCGCAGCGGACATGCTCTACGGCCTGGTGGCCGCGCTGGGGTTCACTGCCGTCACCGGGGCCCTGCTGTCGAACCGCATCCCGCTGAGGATCGTCGGCGGGCTCTTCCTGCTGTACCTGGGGGTCAGGATGCTGCGGGCCCACCCGACCGAGGGGATGCGGGGCGGAAGGGCCTCGCACAAGCTCTCGCACGTGTTCTTCTCGAGTTTCCTGCTGATGCTCGCCAACCCGACGATCCTCGTGTCGTTCCTGGCGGTCTTCGCGGCGATCGACCTGACGGTGCGGTGGGCGGGGGCCCCCGAGGCGGCGTGGCTGGGGATCGGGATCTTCCTCGGCTCGGCCGCCTGGTGGCTCATCTACCGGCTCGCCTCGGCCCTGGTGGGCGAGCGCCTCCGGCGCGATGCCCTGCACCTGATCAACGCCGGAGCCGGCCTGCTGGTCTGCGCCTTCGGCGTCTGGCAGCTGGTGGCCGCCGCGATGCACCGGTAGGGCGTGTTGCAATTGCCCGGAGGTTTCCCCACCCTTCCCCGCTGAGAATCCCGTGAGCGCCCCCTTCGACACGCTAAAGACCCTCTCCGACCCGACGCGCCTGCGCCTGCTCGCCCTGGTGATGCGCGAGGAGCTGTCGGTGGCCGAGCTGCAGGAGATCCTCGGCATGGGCCAGTCGCGCATCTCATCGCAGCTGGCGCTCCTGCGCCAGGCCGGGCTCGTGTCCGACCGCCGGGAGGGCAAGAAGGCCTTCTACTCGCTGCGTTCGGGGCTCTCTCCCGTGCAGCTGGCCCTGCTAAAGGCTGCGACCGAGGCCGCCTCGGGCCTTCCCCTGATGGCCGAGGACCGCGACAGCCTGGAGCGGATCCTCCAGAAGCGCCGCCGCCTCTCCGAGCAGTACTTCAATCTGATCGCCGGGCGGCTCGGCAGGCACCACTGCCCGGGCCGGTCCTGGGAGGCGATCGGCCACTTGGCGCTGCGCCTGACCCCGCCGATCGTAATCGCCGACCTTGGGGCCGGCGAAGGGCTGATCTCTCAGCTTCTGGCCCACCGGGCCAAGCAGGTCTGGTGCATCGACAACTCGCCCCGCATGGTCGAGGTGGGCGCCGAGCTCGCCCGAAAGAACAACCTGGCGAACCTCGCCTACAAGCTGGGCGACATCGAGAAGGTGCCGCTGGCCGACAAGTCGGTCGACTTGGCGATCCTGAGCCAGGCCCTGCACCACGCGCAGCATCCCCAGGCGGCCGTGGCCGAGGCCTTCCGCATCCTGCGCCCCGGCGGGCAGCTGCTCGTTCTGGACCTCGCCGAGCACGGCTTTGAGAAGGCCCGCGAGCTCTATGCGGACGTCTGGCTCGGCTTCCGGGAGAACGTCCTGCACGGCTTCCTCAAGAAGGCCGGGTTCCACCAGGTAGAGGTGGTCGCCGTCGCCAAGGAGTCGGCCGAGCCCTTCTTCGAGACTTTGCTGGCGAGTGGCCTGAAGCCCTGACCTCCGGTCCCCGTGGGGCCCCTCAGTCGACCTTGACCCGCTGCCGGTAGAATTCGTCGCAGAGCGCGTAGATCTCGCGGGCCGAGTCCATGGCGAGGGCGGCGACCGCAAGCTCGCGGGCCTCCGACATCTTCATCGCGCGGACGAGGAACCTGACCTGCGGCAGGGAGGACGGGGTCATGCTCAGGCTGTCGACCCCGAGCCCGAGCAGCAGCGGGGCGAACACGGGGTCGCCAGCCATCTCGCCGCAGACGCCAACCGGGACATTCCTGCGGTGCGCGTCGCCGACGATCTGCCTCAGGGTCCTCAAGACCGCCGGGTGCGTCGGCTCGTAGAGATGGGCAATGTGATCGTTGCCGCGGTCGATCGCGAGCAGGTACTGGATCAGGTCGTTGGTGCCGATGCTGAAGAAGCTGCAGTGCCTGGCCAGCAGGTCCACGGTGGCGGCCGCACTCGGGATCTCGATCATCGCGCCCACGGAGAGCGTCTCGTCGTAGGGCTGGCCGCGGGATTTGAGCTCGGCCTTGCATTCCTCGAGCAGCGCGTTCGCCCGGGCGAGCTCGCCCGCCCCGCTTACCATCGGGTACATGAGCTGCACCTTGCCGTGCACGCTCGCCATCAGAATCGCGCGGAGCTGGTCCTTGAAGATCGCGGGGTTCTCCAGGCAGAAGCGGATCGCGCGGAACCCGAGGAACGGATTCTCCTCCTTGAAGAGCAGGCCCGTGAAGCCGGCTACGGGCTTGTCGCCGCCCAGATCCAGGGTCCGGATCACGACCGGACACGGGGCGAGCGCCTCGGCAACCGTCTTGTAGGCCAGGAACTGCTCCTGCTCGGTCGGGACAATTGAGGAGTTGAGGTACAGGTACTCGGTGCGGAACAGCCCCACCCCTGCGGCGTTGTACTCCTTGACCTGGGCGATCTCCTCGACGGTCTCGATGTTCGCCATCAGCGGCACCGTGACCCCATCCAGTGTCACCGAGGGCTGGCGGTTCGCATCGATCAGCCGCTGTTCGAATGATTTCTTGCGCTGCTGGATCTTGCCGTACCGGAAAAGCGTCTGCTCGGAGGGGTTGAGGATGACGAGCCCCTCGTAGCCGTCCACGATCATCCAGTCGCCGGTCTTCGTCTTGCGGGTCAGGTCGTGCAGGCCCACGACGGCCGGCACCTTCATTGAGCGGGCGACGATCGCCGTGTGGCTGGTCTTGCTGCCCGAGTCGGTGGCGAGCGCCAGGGCGGCCCCCCGGTCGATACTCGCCGAGTCCGAGGGCGTCAGGTCGTTGGCCACCACCACCCGCTTCTCGGCGACCCGGGCCAGGCTGTTCTCGGCCTGGCCGAGCAGGTTTTGCAGGACCCGCTGCGCGACGTCGCGGATGTCCCCCGCCCTCTCTCGCAGGTACTCGTCATCGATCTGGGAGAAGGCCTGCACATAGCGCCGGGACACCTGATCGAAGCAGGTCTCGATGTTGGCGCCACTGGTCTCAAACTCCCGGATCGTCTCGGAGATGAGCGCCTGGTCCTCGAGCACCAGAAGGTGGGCGTCGAAGATCATGGACTCGTCCTTGCCAAGGTTCTTCTCAACCTCGCTCTGGATCTTCGCGATCTGCTGGCGGGTGACCAGGAGCGCCTTCTCGAAGCGGGAGACCTCCTCGATCCGCTTCTCCGGAGTCACCTGGTAACTCGGGACCTCCACGTCGCTGCGCAGATAGACAAAGACCTGCCCATAGGCGATGCCCTGCGAGGCGGCAATGCCCTGCACGACGACTTCCTTCTGGGCGGGCTTTTCTGGGGACATGGTTCTTTCCGCCGATCCGAGGGGGCGGTCGCGGCGGCGATTGAGCATAACCCCCGTGGGAGGCGGGGGGTCAATGCCGATATTGGACTCGCCGCGGAATAATTTCCCGGGCCCCGCGGTCCGATGCCCTCAGCGGAGCGCTGTTTCGACCACGGCGGCCGACGGGCCCCAGGCCGCTCGGATCGCGCTCGCCAGGGCCTCGAGCGGCGCCTCGCCCTGCAGCGGGAGCAGGGCGAAGCAGGAGCTGCCGCTTCCGCTCATGAGGACCTTAAGGCCGAAGCGGGCGCTGAGTTCCGCGGCCAGGGCAGGCAGCGCGACATGCTTCTCGAAAACGGGGGCCTCCAGGTTGTTGAAGAGCAGCCCCTCGGCCGGCGCCGCCGGATCGGCGATCCAAGCCCCGAGCCTTGCCTCGGCCTGGGCAAGCGCCAGGTACCCCGCGCGGGCCGCGATCCGCTCGTAGGCCCAGGCCGTCGAGACCGGAAAATCCGGCTTGAAGATAAGCACCTTCCGGCCGCGCAGCCGCGCCGCCGCGCCTGCCGGGAGCGGCTCGACCCGTTCACCCCGCCCGCGCATCACGACGGGAACCCTCGGGAGGAAAAGCGCGCAGTCGGAGCCGACCTGCGAGGCGATGCCGGCCAGGCCCGCGGCATCGAGGGGGCGGGCGGCGAGTTCGTTCAGTCCCCGGAGTGCCGCCACGGCGTTACTGCTTCCACCCCCGAGGCCCGCGCCCATGGGAACTTTCTTCTCCAGGACGAAGCGGGCCCCGCTGCGCCAGCGGGTCGCCGCGCGGAAGGCCGCGGCGGCCTTGAGGACGAGGTTCGTCCCGTCCCGCGGCACGGCCGGGTCGTTGCACTCCAGGCTGAACTCGGGCGGCTGGCCGGGCGCGGGCAGCCGGGGCTCGATCGTGACCGAGTCCCCCCAGTCGACCGGGGCCGCTACGGACACCAGGTCGTGGTAGCCGTCCTCCCTGCGGCCGGTGACCGCGAGGAACAGGTTGATCTTTGCCGGTGAAAAAACCGTGATCGTCTTCACGTTGGTCTTCGGCCTAGTATGACCGCCAAGCCCCGGGACACGGAAGCAGAAAACTCTTTCCCCGGGGCTCCAACTAGGGTCAATTATACCCCCGCCCCATGCCCTGCGAACTCATCCTCGCACTCGACGTGCCGACCCGAGAGGCGGCCGCGCCCCTGCTGCGCCAGCTGCGGGGCTCCGTGCGGTGGGTGAAAATCGGCCTGCAATTGTTCACAGCCTACGGACCCGACTACGTCCGGGCGGTCGCCGGGGACGGCTACGACGTGTTCCTGGACCTTAAGCTCCACGACATCCCCAACACGGTCGCCCGGGCGGTCGACTCCCTAAACGCCCTGCCGGTCGGCATGCTCACGGTCCACGCCTGCGGGGGCCGGGAGATGCTCGAGGCGGCCCAGAAGCAGGCCCGGCCCGGACTGCTGCTTCTCGGGGTGACGGTCCTCACCTCGATGGACGCCCAAGGCCTGGCCCAGACCGGCGTTTCCGGCGCCCCGCAGGCCCAGGTGAGCCGCCTGGCGAACCTCGCGGTGGCCTCCGGCCTGAAGGGGCTGGTGTGCTCCCCCCTCGAGGTCGCGCTGCTCCGCTCCGAGTTGCCGGCCGGGACGCGGCTGGTGACCCCCGGGATCCGGCCCTCCGGCGAGGCGGGATCCGACGACCAAAAGCGCGTCATGACGCCCGCGGCCGCGGCCCGGGCCGGATCCACCCACATCGTCGTCGGCCGCCCGATCCTGCAGGCGTCCGATCCCGCCGCGGCAGCCCGGGCAATAGCGCAGGAATTGGAGGCAACCCCATGAGCCGCACCGCAGCCATCCTTCTCGCCGCCGGAACCGGTCGCCGCATGGAGGGGACCGTGCCGGACAAGGTCCTGGCGACCCTTGCCGGCCGGCCGGTCTTCGCCCACAGCGCCGCTGCGTTCATGGCGAGCACGGTCGCCGACTTGTACGTCGTCGTCTACCGCGACCAGCGCCAGATGCTCGCCCTGTCGGCGATCGCGCCCACCCCCTCCCTGCTGATCCGCGGCGGGCGGGAACGCCAGGAGTCGGTCCAGAACGCACTCGCGGCCCTTCCCGGAGACATCGCCTACGTATTCATCCACGACTGCGCCAGGCCCCTCATCCGGCCGGAGCAGCTCGTCGCCCTGCACAAGATCGTCCAGATCGAGGGCGCCGTGGTCTTGGCCCACCGCGTCACCGACACGATTAAGGAGGTCCGGGACCCCTCGAGTGGGCACCTCAGGACCCTCGACCGCTCGCGGCTATGGGCGATGGAGACTCCGCAGGTCTTCTCCCGCGAACTCATCGTGCGGGCCTACGCCCGGGCCTCCGAGCGCGGGCTGAGCCTGACCGACGACGCCGCTGCCGTTGAGCTGCTGAAGCAGCCGGTTGCCCTACTGGAGAACGCCCATCCCAACCCGAAACTGACGACGCCTGCGGACCTGGCCTACATCGAGTTCCTGGCGACGGCCCTGGGAGATTCCCATGCTTAGAGTCGGCCACGGCTATGACATTCACCGCCTGGTGCCGGGTCGCCCGCTGGTTCTTGGGGGTGTCCGGTTCGACACCCCCTACGGCTTGGAGGGCCACAGCGACGCCGACTGCCTCACCCATGCGGTGTGCGACGCCCTGCTCGGAGCCGCGGGGCTTGCGGACATCGGCCACTTCTTCCCCAACACGGACCCCGTCCTGAAGGGAATCGACTCCCAGGTGCTGCTTGGCCGGGTCATTTCGGAACTCCGGGCGCGGGGATGGGAGCCGGTGAACATCGACGCGACGCTCCTTGCGGAGCAGCCGAAGGTCGGGCCGAAGGCCGCAGCGATGAAGGTCGCCCTTGCGGCGACGACCGGGCTCTCCCCCGACGCGATCGGGATCAAGGCGACCACAAACGAGGGCGTCGGTGAGATCGGGCGCGGCGAAGCCATCGCTGCCCACGCCGTCGTGCTGATCGCGCGGAAATGAGCCGCGCACGCCCCGCCCTGCTGGTTGTCCTCTTCGCGGCGGCGCTCGCCGGGTGCCTCAGACGGGAGACCGACGTTCAACGCGGGGACCGCGAGGGGGTGCTCCTGCGCGGGGTCGGCTACGAGGTCGCCGACCTGGACCCCCAGCTCGCCTCCGGCACAGCCGAGCAGGCCGTCGTCTCGGCCCTGTTCGAGGGCCTGGTCTCCGAGGATCCGGCCAACCTCCACCCCGTTCCCGGGGTCGCCTCCTCCTGGACGGTTTCAGCCGACGGGCTCACATACACATTCTTCCTGCGGCCCGAGGCCAGGTGGTCGGACGGCAGGCCGGTCACGGCCGGCGACTTCGTCGAGTCCTGGCAGCGGATCCTCACTCCAAGCCTCGGGGCGGAAAACGCAAACTTGCTCTACGTCCTTCAGGGTGCCGAGGCGTTTCACAAGGGTCTCCAACAGGATTTCGCCGAGGTCGGGGCGGCGGCCCTGGATGAGCACACCCTGAGGGTGACCCTGGCCCATCCGGCCCCGTACTTCCTGTCGCTGTTGACCCACTGGTGCTGGTACCCGGTGCCCGTGGCGGCGATTTCAGCCAACGGACCGAAGGCCCAGCGCGGCAACGCGTGGACCCGGGCTGGGCGGCTGGTCGGAAACGGCCCGTTCGTGCTGCGCTCCTGGGAGCCGGACCAGGTGATCGTAGTCGAGAAGTCCCCCACCTACTGGGATTCGACCCACGTCCGCCTCAAGGCGATCCGTTTCTTTCCAATCGACAGCCTCCAGGCCGAGGAGGCGGAGTTCCGCTCCGGCCAGCTGCACATCACCGATGCCCTGCCTGCAGGGCGGGCCGAGGCCTACCGGAAGACGGCCTCTCCCCTTCTGAGGATCGACCCCTACCTCGGCACCTATTTCTATCGGATCAATACCCGGAGGCCTTGCCTGGGCGACGCCCGGATCCGGCGTGCCCTGTCGCTCGCGATCGACCGGGCGGCCATCGTCGAGAAGATCCTGCGGGGCGGTCAGGAGCCAGCGGCTGCTTTCACGCCCCCAGGCATGGACGGATACGATCCACCCGGGTTACTCCGCACCGACCTGGCACAGGCCCGGCAACTCCTCGTCGAAGCGGGTTACCCCGGGGGACAGGGGCTGCCCGCCATGGAGTTGCGCTACAACAACTCCGAGAACCACCGCCTGGTCGCGGAGGCTGTCCAGGAGATGTGGCGCCGCGGGCTCGGGGTCGACGTGCGCCTGGCGAACCAGGAGGAAAAGACGCTGCTTGCCGAACGCAGAACGGGCGACTTCCAGATCCTCAAGTCCGATTGGATCGCCGACTACGCCGACCCGGCGAGCTTCCTCAACGTATGGCGTGGCGACAGCGGCAACAACTTCACCGGCTGGTCGAGCCCCGACTACGACTCGCTGCTATTCGCAGCCGCCCGGACCGCCGACCCGGCAGCACGCGCTGCGCTCCTGAAAAAGGCCGAGCAGATCCTGCTCTCGGAGGCGCCGGTGATCCCGATTTACCATTACACGCACGTCTTCCTGATTCAGCCCTCCGTCCATGGCTGGCACCCCAACCTGCTCGACCACCATCCCTACAAGGCCGTGTGGCTCGGGGACTAGCAGCTTTCGGGCAGGCTGCGCGGCGGCCCGGCCCACGATTTTTCCTTGCCGAGCCGGGGCCTCCGCTCTGTGCTAACCCTTCAGTCATTTCCGGACCCTTAGCTCAGTTGGTTAGAGCGCTTCCTTGACATGGAAGAGGTCACTGGTTCGAGCCCAGTAGGGTCCACCATCCCCGCCCCCTCCCCGAGGGGGCTTTCTTTTTTGGGTCTAGTTCAAAGATTGGGGAGGGGGGTATTGGATTGATGGGTTGGAGGTTGATGGTGGGGATCATCCGCACTGAGCGATGACTCTGAGG
>CAIOZY010000002.1 GCA_903862935.1 uncultured Opitutaceae bacterium | reverse complement strand
GCCTCGACGCCTTCAAAGGCGGCGGGAGAATTGATGCCCATGTCGACGAGGCGGCCCGCAATGGCGGCGTCAAACGCGTAGGTCTTGAAGAGCAGCGCGACGGCGTTGCCGCGCGGGTCGTCACCCACGGCGTGGAACTCCTCGATGTCGAGGCGCCAGCCGATGAGACGCGACGTGAGCCGCGCGTTTTGGCCCTTGCGCCCGATCGCGATGGCGAGGTCGTCCGTCGCCACCTTCAGGACGATGCGGTGGTTCTTGTCGTCGATGGTGATCTCGCGCGGCACGGCCGGCTTGAACGCCTCGATGATCATTTCCTTCGGGTCGGCAAAGTAGCGGATGATGTCGATCTTCTCGCCGCCGAGCTCGCGGACGATGGTCTTCACGCGGGCGCCCCGGGCACCGACGCACGCACCGACCGGATCCACCTTCGGATCAGTGCTGGTGACGGCGATCTTGGTGCGGTAGCCGGGCTCGCGGGCAAAAGCCTCGATCTTGACCGTGCCGTCGGCGATCTCGGTGACTTCAAGCTCGAAAAGGCGGCGGACAAATTTCGGGCTGGCGCGGGTGAGGATGATCTCGGGACCGCGGGGCGTGGAGTCGATGGACAGCAGCAGGCAGCGGATGCGTTCGCCCGGCTGATATTCCTCGCCGGGAACCTGTTCCTTGCCCGGCATGACGGCCTCGGCCTTGCCGAGGTCGACGTAGAGATCGTTGCGCTCACGACGGCGAACCGTGCCGGTGACGATGTTGCCCACCTGGTCCTTGAAGTCGTCGTAGATGCGGTCCTTCTCGAACTGGCGCAGGCGCTGCATCACGGCCTGCCGGGCGGTCTGGGCGGCGATCCGGCCCAGGGTCGCCGGGTCGATCTCCTTCTCGAGGAGCTCACCGAGCACCGCGTCGGGCTTGATCGCGTGGGCCTTCTCGATGTGAATCTCAGTGCGCGGGTTGCTGACCGAGTCGACCACCTTCAGCAGCGCCCAGGCCTTGAGCTGGCCGTTGCGCGGGTTGATGTCGATCCTGAGCTCCTGGCCGGAGTTGACACCCTTCTGGGCGGCCGTCTTGAGGGCGTTGGCAATCGTCGCGATCATGTCCGCGCGTGGGATGCCCTTTTCCTTCTCCATGTACTCGAGGACGGAGAGAATTTCGCTGCTCATAGGTTGGGTGGAAGGCTGGGTGGAAAAAAAAAGCGGGCCGCAGGGCCCACTCTTCTCTGTAAAGTGAGTTTAAGTGAGTCGGACAGAATACCCGGCGGCCCCAAATCTTGTCAAGCGCCTGGCGGGCCCGGCCGGGGCGCAGCCCTCCCTATTTGTGGTCCCAGGGCAGGTGGACCTCCAGCCGGGGGTGCTCCCAGACCCGGAACACCTCGAACATCTTGCCCGGGTTCAAGATACCGCGGGGATCGAGGGCCTTCTTGACCTGCTGCATGGCCCTGATCTGGGCCGGCCGGTGCTGCATCCTCAGAAACGGGGTCTTCGCAAGCCCGATCCCGTGCTCCCCGGAAATCGCGCCCCCCAATTCCACGACCCCCGACATCAGGCGCTTCACGGCCTTCTGCGCGGCGCGGCACTGGGCCGGGTCCGAGCGGTGGTACATGATGTTCACGTGGACATTGCCGTCCCCCAGGTGCCCGAAGGTGGGGATCGACAGGCCCGATTCCCGGCGGAGGCTCTCGAGCAGCCGCGCAAAGGCGAGGTAGCTGCGCATCGGCAGGACGACGTCCTCGTTCAGTTTCGAGTCGCCCAGTTCGAACATCGCCCCGGAGCACTTGCGCCGGACGGCCCAGAGGGCCTCCGCCTCGGACCGGCTCCGTGCGACGCGGAAGGCGGCCGCGCGGGACCTGGCCCAAGCGGTCACCGCGCGCTTTTGCTCACGCACCTCGCCCGCGGATCCGGCGAGCTCAATCAGGAGCAGCGGGCGCCCCGACAGGCCCGGGAAGAGCGTCGCCCCGGTAGCCCGCTCCGCGCACAGGACCGAATACCGATCGAGGAATTCGCAGATGGCCGGCTGCACCCGGGCCCGGAACAATTCCAGGACCGCGCGGAACGCCGCCGCTTCGCTTCGGAAGGCAGCGAGCGCGGTCCAGCGCACGGGCGGGCGCGGGATCAGCTTCAGGGTAGCCCCCGTGATGATCCCGAGCATGCCCTCGCTCCCGATCCACAGGTCGCGCAGGTTGAAGCCGGCCGAGAACTTCTTAGTCGGGGTCCCCCACTCGACGTAGTCGCCGTTCGGCAGGAACCCCTCCAGGGCGAGGACGTAGTCGCGGGTCACCCCGTATTTGCCCCCGTGCATTCCCCCGGCGTTGCACGCGATCGTGCCGCCCACGGTGCAGTACTCCTTCGAGGAGGGGTCGGGAGGATAGAACCAGCCTGCGGCGTCGGCCGCCTTCTGGACGGAGGCAATAGTGGCCCCGGCCTGGGCGTGGATCAGGCCCGCCTCAGGCTCTAAGCGGATGCCCTTCCAGCCTCCCAAGTCGACGACCCACCCTCCCCGCACTGGGGCGGCCGAGCCGGTGAGCGATGTGCCCCTGCCCCGGACTGTGACCGGCACCCGGAAGCGATTCGCCAGGACAAGGAGCGCGGCGAGGTCCTCCCGGCTGCGCGGAAAGGCGACGGCCTCCGGAAGAAAGGCGATCTTGCTGCTGTCAAAGGAAGCCTGGTCGCGGGCCGCAAGGTCGGTTCGCACGACCCGGGGCCCCAGGCTGCGCCTGAGGGCCCGGGTTGCTGCGGGATGGATCTTGGTGAGGGTCATGGAAGGGCGTAAGGGGTCGCTAACGGCCCCAGCTTTCAACGCTAATTCATTCGCGGCGCCCGACAATCGCCGATTTCTGTTTATGGGAGTATGCAGTTTACTGACACCGCCCGGGCGCGCTAGCCGCTGCGCGATCTGTTGCGGCAGATGTTTTTCGCGAGTGCGTGGCGAGGCGGAGATTGGTATCGCCCCGGGTTGATTACGCAGGCCGACGATCGGCTGGCTACGGTTGAGGGTTTTGGGTCGGAGGCTTTGGCGGGGGTACTCTACGAGTAGCGCAGCCGTGCGGGCCTGGAGAGTTTCCCGCTGAGGGATCGCCTCCGCGGCCAGTCAGACCGAGGAGATGTCGAATTTGATCTGGTAGCCAGGGACGAAGATGGTCGTCGCATCCGCTTCGGGACCTGCCGGCGTGATTGTGCAAAGCTGATGCCCTCGCTCGATGGATTACAAGCAGGCGCGAAGGCCTTCATGTCCACACACGGCAAGTTTCGCAGATGGAAGGTCGAGTATGTTGGCATCGCACCTATATAGATGAATGACTCGGCGCCAAACTGGCATCCGCAGGTTTGCTGGCTGAGGGCATCAACAATCTGTCCCGTGTTATGTGAAGCCAGCTATGAGCGGGTATCAAGCCGCCCCAAAGTATCACGCGCAGCAACCTCTCGCTCTCCAGCCCAAGCGATAGTGAGTCATCCCAAGCGCAGCGAAGTAAGTCACTTCACAAGTCTGTTAAGTTGTTGGTTCATAGTCTAATATGATGCGACAAGGGATGGAGGGGAGAACTCTGTCCCGAGGAGCCCAGCCCAAGGGGTTTCAGTCAACTGATAACCCATTTCTGTTTTGCAAGCTCGGCGTAATCTTGGTGGAATTGACGTCCCATGACCCGCGTACTTCTGACCACCGCCTCCTTCCAGGAAACGCCCGGCGCGCATCACGACCTGCTCGCCAAGACAGGCTTCGAGATTGTCCGGGAGAAGGGCCCGCTGCCCGAGTCCCGCATGCTGGAGCTTGCCGGCAGTTTCGACGCCTTCCTGTGCGGCGACGATGCGATCACCAAGGCGGTGATTGCCAAGTCCTCGCCCCGCCTCAAGGTGATCAGCAAGTACGGGATCGGCCTGGACAAGATCGACGTGCCGGCGGCGACCGAGGCGAAGATCCCGGTCCTGTTCACCCCGGGGGTAAATCACACGACGGTCGCCGAGCACGCCTTCGGCCTGCTGCTCATGGCCGTGAAGAGCCTCGTCGCCGAGGTCAACTACGTCTCCAAGGGCCAGTGGAAGCGCCTGACCGGCCACGAGATCGCCGGGAAGACCTTGGCGATCGTGGGGATGGGCCGGATCGGCAAGGAGGTCGCGATCCGCGGAAAGGCCTTCGGCATGAAGCTGATCGGTTTCGACATCTATTGGCCCGACACCCTCACGGCTGAGCTCGGGGTCGAGCGCTACACCGACTTCAACAAGCTGCTCCGGGACGCCGACATCATCTCCTTGCACACGAACCTCACGCCCCAGACCCGGCACATGATCAGCGCGGCGACCCTGCCGCTCTTGCGCAAGGAGGCGATCATCGTCAACTGCGCGCGCGGGGAACTCGTAGAGACCGACGCCATGGCGGCGGCCCTCAAGGCAAACCCGAAGTTGTGGTACTGCACGGATGTCTTGGACGTTGAGCCGCCGCCGCCCAGCCATCCCCTGATCGGGCTCCCGAACTGTCTGATCACGCCCCACATCGGCTCGCGCACCTACGAGAGCGTCGTGCGCCAGGCGACGTGCGCCGTGGAGAACATGACCCTCTTCCTCGAGGGCAAGAAACCCCACGCCCAGGCGAACCTGAAGTGACCGCAGGATCAGGCCCAGAACGACCCCTCACCGCCATGCCCGAAACCTACCACGTCGTAACCGAGTCCCAGCACAACGCGCTCGTCGAGGCCGCCTACCGCCACCGCGGCTTCCACGCCGACGAGGCCGCCGAGGCGGCCGTCGTCTGCGCGGACGCCTCCCGGCACGGGATCCGCACCCACAACGCGATCAAGGCCCTGCACCTCGACCACCTCTTCGGCAGCGTCGTCGGCGGATGCGTCCCAGGGGCGAAGATAACCGAGGTTCCCTCCCGGTTCACCGCGGCCAAGGTCTGGAACGCAAACCGCAAGCTCGGCCAGTCCGTCGCTAAGAGGGCGATGGACGAGGCGATCGCCCTGGCGGACCGCCACGGGGTCGGGGTCGTCTCCGTCGACAACGCCTTCCACTACCTGTGGGGCGGCGGCTATGTGATGTCGGCAGCCAAGCGCGGCTACATCGCCTACACCAACTGCACCGCGACCCTTGCCGAAGTCGTCCCCTTCTGCGGGAAGTACCCCACCCTCGGCACGAACCCCCACAGCTGGGGCTTCCCCACGACCGAGGCCGTCGGGTTCCCGATCGTCATCGACTGGGCGACCTCGGTGATCGCGATGGGCCGCGTGCAGCAGTTCCGACGAGAAGGCAAGCCCCTGCCGCCCCAGTCCGCCGTGGACAAGGACGGAAAGCCGACCACGGACGCAAACGCCGCCGTGTCGCTGCTGCCCTTCGGGGCGCACAAGGGCTACGGCCTGGCGCTCGTGAACGAGCTCATGGGCGCCCTGGTGGGCGGCTCCCTGCCGACGATCCGCGGGCGCCAGGCCCCAGACGGCGACAAGCACGACTGCGTCTTCTTCTTCCAGGTTATCCATCCCGACGCCGTAAACGGCGGGGCCTTCGCCCGGGGCCGCAGTCAGGCTGCGAACATCAAGGCCGTGATCGGGGACATCCTCGGCCATGGCAACCAGGGCGCAACCCTGCCCGGCCAGCCCGAGGCCGAGTGGGCCAAGAAGACGGCGGCCGCTGGCGGGCTCCTCTACACCCGGGCCGAGATCGACGCCTTCGGCGAGATCGCGGCCGAGTGCGGCGCGAAGCCCTGGGCCTTGGCGGACCTGCCGACGGCGACCATCTAGCCCATGCCGATCACGCTCCTGCAGATCATCATCCTGGGGCTGGTCCAAGGGGCGGCCGAGCTGCTGCCCATCTCGAGCTCGGCCCACGTGATCGTCGCGGAAAAGCTGATGGGAATCGACCCGGCCAGCCCCGAGGCGACGTTCCTGTTGGTCATGCTGCACACCGGGACCATGATCGCGGTGATCGCCTACTTCTGGAAGGCCTGGGCCGCGCGGTACTTTTCGGAGCCGGCCCGGCTCAAGGCCGTGGCGGTCCAGGCGGTCGTGGCGACTGCCCTGACGGGCATTTTGGGCTTCGGGCTAAAGCAGGCGATCGAGAAAACCTTCCTTGCGGGCAGGGGTTCCGGGCAGATCGAGGAGCTGTTCGGTTCGCTTCCGCTGATCTCCGCGGCCCTGGCGGCCGTCGGGGTCCTGATCATCGTCGCCGGCCGCGCCCGCGCCTCCGCGGGACCCGGTGACGAGGTGACCGTGCGCTCGGCCGCAGGGATGGGCCTGGTCCAGGGCCTTGCGCTTCCATTCCGCGGTTTCTCCCGGTCGGGCAGCACGATCTCCGCCGGGCTCCTCCTCGGGACCGGGCGGCGGGCAGCCGAGGAGTTCAGCTTCGTCCTTGCGGTCATCCTCACCCCCCCGGTGATCGCCCGGGAGCTCCACCGGCTCATCAAGATGCGCGCCGCGGAGACCGAGCAGCACCACCTGGCCCACTTGGTGGCCCCTGGCCTTGCGGGCCTGGCGTGCAGCCTGGTGGCGGGCCTGGTCGCGCTGAAGCTCCTGTCGCGGTGGCTCGAGCAGGGCCGCTGGAAACTTTTCGGCTACTACTGCCTCGCCGCCGCCGCGATCGTCTTCGCCCTGTCGGAGGCCGGTATCTGACGACCCATTCCTTTTTCCACCATGAGCCTCAAGATCAAGTCAGCCAACGAATGCAAGTTTGACCAACTCTCGCTCGGCGAGATCATGCTCCGCCTCGATCCGGGCGAGGGCCGGATCCGCACCGCGCGACAGTTCGCAGTCTGGGAGGGCGGCGGGGAGTACAACGTCGCCCGGGGCCTGCGCAAGTGCTTCGGGATGCGCACCGCCGTCTGCTCCGCCTTCGTGGACAATGACGTCGGGCGCCTTCTAGAGGACTTCATCCTGCAGGGTGGCGTCTCGACCGAGTTTCTCCTGTGGCGGGCCGACGACGGCATCGGTCGGTCGGTGCGCAACGGGCTCAACTTCACGGAGCGCGGCTTCGGGATCCGCGGCGCCGTCGGGATCCCCGACCGCGGCAACACCGCCTCAAGCCAGCTCAAGCCGGGGGACTTCGACTGGGAGACGATCTTCGGCAAGCACGGCGTGCGCTGGTTCCACACCGGGGGGATCTTCGCGGCGCTGTCCGAGTCCACGGCCGCCCTGACAATCGAGGCGGTCAAGGCCGCGCAGAAGCACGGCACGGTCGTCAGCTACGACCTAAACTACCGCCCCTCACTGTGGAAGAGCATCGGGGGGCAGAAGAAGGCCCGCGAGGTCAACCGGGAGATCGCCCGCTACGTCGACGTCATGATCGGCAACGAGGAGGACTTCACCGCCTCGCTCGGGTTCGAGGTCGAGGGGGCCGACGAGCATCTGACCCACATCGAGACCGAGGCCTTCAAGAAGATGATCGCCAAGGCGGTCGCCGAGTACCCCAACTTCAAGGTCGCCGCGACGACGCTGCGCAAGGTCATCACGGCCACCGTGAACGACTGGAGCGCCATCTGCTACACGGAGGGAAAGTTCTACGAGAGCCGCAAGTACCCGGCCCTCGAGATCCTCGACCGCGTCGGCGGCGGCGACAGTTTCGCGGGCGGCCTGGCCTACGGGTTCATGAAGGCCGGCGACCCGCAGAAAGCCGTCGACTACGGGGCAGCCCACGGGGCCCTCGCGATGACGACCCCCGGCGACACCTCGATGGCCTCCCTGAAGGAGGTCGAGAAGGTGATGGGCGGCGGCGGCGCCCGGGTCGTCCGCTGAGGACTGCCCTAGCTTCCTAGTTCTTTCCGGCTGCGATCGCGCACTTGCGGCAGCCGGACAGGTCGAGTTTCCCGGTCTCGAGGTGGGGGATCGCGTCCACCCGGACGACGATCTTCGGGATCCACAGGTTGGGCATTCCGGCCCCGCCCAGCTTCTCGCGGAGCATCTCAGGGGTGATGGGAACGGAGGTGACCAGCGCCAGAGCCTCACCCTTGGTCGGGTCGGGGATTCCGACGACCACGACCGAGGGTCCCTCGGCCGGGTCCAGGCCGAACAGCTCGTTTATCTTCTCCTCGATCGTCCCGAGGGGAACCATCTCCCCGCCGATCTTCGAGAAGCGCGACAGGCGCCCGGCGATCGTCAGGAAGCCGTCATCGTCGAAATGGCCCAGGTCCCCGGTGGCAAACCAGCCGTCCTTGATGACCGCCCGGGTCTTTTCCTCGTTCAGCAGGTAGCCGGAGAACACGTTCGCCCCCTTGACCCAGACCTCCCCGAAGGAGGTCGGCGGCAGGTCCTGCCGGGTGTCGGGGTCGACGATGCGGCCCGTCATGCCGGGCATGAGCCTGCCGACCGAGCCGGTCTTCTTGCCCAGCTGCACCTTGGCCGTGGCCGTCGTCACCGGCGGGTCGGGCTGGTTGATGCTGGTCACGGGCGAGGTCTCAGTCAGCCCATAGCCCTCGAAAATCTCGAGGTTGAAGATCTCCAGAAAGCTCTTGTAGAGGTCCTCGGGGAGCTTCTCGGCCCCCGAGGCGATTACGCCCAGGGACTTGAGTTCGCTCGGCTCGGCCTTCTTGAGGATCGGCCGCAGAAAGGTCGGCGCGCCCACCAGCACGGTCACCTTCTCGTCCCGGATCGCGTCGATGATCTTGCGCGTGTCGAGGGGGCTGGGGACCGTCACCAGCCCGCAGCTGCGCAGCAGCGGGTACCACATTGTCGCAGTGCAGCCGAAGCTGTGGAAGAGCGGCAGGCACCCGAGCATGATGCAGGTCGGCGGCAGGATCGACAGCGAGGAGATCTGATCGCAGTTGGCCAGGATGTTGCGGTGCGTGAGGACGACTCCCTTGGGCTCGCCCGCGCTGCCGCTGGTGAAGAGCAGGGCAGCCTCGGCTCGGTCCCCGCGCCGGGGGAGACCGACCAGGGCCGGGATCCATTGGTTGGGCAGGAACTTGATCGCGAGGATCCACGGCAGGATCGCCCTCGGGCCGCCGGCCGCGAGGATAGCCTCCTTGAGGTCGACCGTCGTGTCCGGCCAGGGAAAGTTGGGCAGCTTGGCCTTCATGGCCTCAGCCGATATGACCGTCTTGAAGCCCCCGAGGCGGAAGGCCGCGTCGATCGCCTCGCGGTGGACCGTGAAGTTCATGTTCACCGGAACCTTGCCCGCGCAGATGACGGACAGGTTGGCGATCAGGGCACCGACCCCGGGGGGCAGGACGATCCCGACCCGCCCCTCGGGCACGGTCTTTCGCAGGTGGCGCGACAGGGCGATCGCCGCCCCCAGCAGCTTGGCGGCCGTGACGGGCCTGCGCTCCTGGGTGCAGTCGACGACGACGATCCGGCCGGGCCTCTTCGCGAGGGACCGCACGACCTCCCGCCCGATGTGGCGGCGCAGGACGGGGCGCTCCTCGAAGGCCTCGGACGTGAGGTTGAGCATGGCCTGGCGGGTGGTGTCCAGGTCGGCCTTCTCCGCAAGGATGGGGCGCCCGAAAGCGACGAAGACCGCTGTCGGCATCAGCCGGGGTGATTTCCAGATGTACTTCTTCTCGGCGAAGGAGAAAACCGAGCCCCAGAGCCCGTCGATCGCGGCCGGAATGACCAGGACCCCCGCAGCGCGGGCGATCGCGTCGAAGCCGGGCTTGATGCGCATGAGCTGACCCGTGCGCGAGATGCCCCCCTCGGGGAAGGCGCACACCAGCTCCCCGGCCTTCAGCGCCCGGACGGCCTGCTCGGCGCCCGCCTCGGGCTGGTCGGCCGTGACGGGGATGACGCCGGCGATCTTGAACACCCAGCTGAAGAAGGTGTGGGCGTGGAGGTCCTGGTGACCCAGGAAGCGCAGCGGCCTCGGGCAGGCTAGCTGAAGGACGGCCACGTCGACGTAGGACAGGTGGTTGGCGACGATCAGGGCGCCGCCGGTAGCGGGGATTCCCTCAGCTCCGCGCGAGCGCACGCGGTAGAGCAGGCGCGCAATCGGCGCGGCGATGACTTCCGCCCAGAGGGGTAGGTAGGAGCGTCTTTTGAGCAGCATGGGGTCAATGAGTGTCTCGCAGGTCCCGCGCGAGCGGCGCGAAGCTGTTGGGGAAGTCGTTTTCGAGCCGCCGGGGATCCCGTCGGTGACGTTCAACCTCGGCTAGGGCGCGTTGGATCTCGTGGGGTAGCGACGGGCGGTCTGTTCCGTAAACCCGTAACTTAAGTTCCGCTCGTGTGTAAGGCAAGCGTCCGGTTTCCTGGCCAGCGATCCAGGCGGCCTCGCTCACGGACGGATCGCGGCCGCACAGGTACCACGCCTCGATCGCCGGAACGGCGATCCCGACCCCGCGCAGGGGGCCCGTCCGGCCCCGAACCGGCGGCAGCCGCTTGGAGGTCTGGCGGAAGATCGCGCGCAGCTGGCACATCCTGCAGTAGGGGTGGTGGTGCCCGGGAAGGTCGTGCTCCGGGCGGTGCACGACCGAGTCGTCGGAGTCGACGACCACAGCGAGCAGGTCCGCATCGGTCGAGAAGTGGATATGCCGGATCACCGCAGGCAGAATCTGGGCCACGGAGGGCCAGCCACGGGCCCTCAGCCCCGCGGGTGCGAACTGGGGCGCCGACCCGAGAATCGCCTCGACCAGCACGCGCAGCGCAGCCTCGTCAGCCGGGGACTCGCTCAGCAGCGCGACCCTCATCTGGGGTGCTTTTCCTCCGGCACCCCGCCGAGGATGCCGCTGTACCACAGATCGCCCAGAGACCCCTCCCTAAGAAGCTTCGCCAGGTCCCCTCGGTCGGACAGGTGCTCGAACCTGGCCTCCCGGCCCTCCTTCTGCGCGATCACGACCTCGTCGGGGTGGTCGCGGAAGAGGTCCAGCAGGTACGGTGAGTAGCCAGTGGCGATGACCTGGACGGGAGGGTGCGGCTCGCCGAACTGCTCCGGGTAGCTCAGCCGGTACAGGGCATCGCGGATTTCGCGCAGCATCCGCGGGTGGATTCCCCGGTCGATCTCCTCAATGCAGACAATCGACGGGGGCGACGGATCGGAGACCAGGGTGAGCAGCGCCAGCGTGTATAGGCTGCCCTGTGCGAGGTTCTCGGCGCTCACGCTCCCCTCCCCCTCCCCGAAGTCCCCGGCGAGTTCAACCGTGCCCCCCGGAGCGTCGCGAAGCATCAGGCCCGTGAATTCCGGGAGCAGCCGCAGCGCCTCGGCCTCGAGCCTCGCATAGGCCTTGGGGTCGCTCTCCCGGCGGTGGGCCAGCACGGCCGCGAGGTTCGCACCGTTGGCCGCCAGCTCGGAGCCCTGGGAGCGCGGGGCGGGGAGCGCCATCGCCTCGTGGTCAAACAGGAAGGCCCTCGCCCGCCCGAGCCCGGCCTTCACCTCTTCCCACGCAGCGGGCGACTCGGAGGCGACCCGCAGCGAGTCGCCGGCTCGACCGGCCTGGTGGAAGATCTCGGCCTCGACCGCCTCGTTCGGCGAGGTGAAGCGGAAGGTGACGCTGGGGCCCCCTATGAGCGGCAGACCGCCCTGACCCGGCTTGCCCTGGCCCGAGCGGGCCGCGGAGCGAAGCCGCAGCACCGCCTGGATCAGGCTCGACTTCCCGCTCCCGTTCGGGCCGATCACCAGGTTGAACGGAGAGAGCCTCAGGCTTGTGCTCCGCAGGGCCTTGAAGTTTCGAAAGGCAACGGAAGCTATCACCCCGGCATGATGGCGAGCCGGGGGCGCGCTGGCAACCTTTCGCCTACTTGCCGAGGAGCTTGTCGAGGAGGTTTCCGGCCGCCTTGCGCAGGGCCGCCTTGACGAGCAGGTCCCTCCATTGGCCGGGGTCGGGCTCCCGCAGGGAGCCCCCGAGGTGGACCGGGGACGCCAGCGCCGCGTACCCCAGGTCATCGGTCGACTCCCCGAGCAGCCCCGCTGACTTGAGCAGCGAGCCCGTGCGCCCGCGCGCGCCGACCTGCAGCGTGAGGTCCAGCGGCTGGGCCCCAACCGGCGTTCCCTCCTGGTACGTCACGGTCCCGGTCCCGCCGAGCCGGACCTCCGGGGAAATGAGCGCAAACTCTGACAGCCGGATGTTCCGGTCGGCGCCGCGCTCCACTGTGACGCTCAGCTGGTCGTAGTGGACCTCGCGGAACGACTCGGTGATCTGCACGGCGACCTGCCCCTGCTTGTCGATGAATTTTTCGGCCTCCTTATTCTTGCCGAACAGGGAGGTCACCGTCCCCAGGGCCTCGGAAAGCTTCGAAGGGGACTGTTTGATCGCCTCGGCGATGTCCGCCCGGAGCGCACGGAACACCCCGCCCCGGCTGCTGAGGGATACCCGGCCCTGAAGGCTGGCCTCAAGGGCGCCCGGGGCGAAACCGGTCCCGGAAATCTGCGCGGTCGCGTCGAACCTGCCCTCCAGAATCGGCTGGGGGCCGCCCCCGAGGGCCCGGAGGACCGGGCCCATGTCGAAATTCTCGACCGTGACGTCACCCGAATAAGCGTCCCAACGTCCCGCGGGTCCTGGGGTGACGGTTGCGCCCAGCCGGCACGTGCTCCCGTCGGACAGACCCGCCCTGAGGCCCTCGATCCGCAGCTGCCCCGGGGCGGCAACCAATCTCGCGGTGAGATCGCTTGCGGTCCACCCCGGTCCTTCGACCGCCCGCAAGGAGACAAGAACCTGTCCGGACAGACCCGCAGCGGGCGGGACCGGAGCGGCCCTTGATCCCGCGCCCGGCCCTGAGCCGGGCCGGCCAGCGCCGGCCCACGGGGCCGCCAGGATCCTCGCGTCCTCAAGGCAAAGCCGGCTGCTTGCGACCGAGCCGTCCACGGCCAGTCCGCCCGGGGTCTTCTCCACGGTGAGCTCGAGCGCTAGATCCGACTTGCGTCCGGCCCTCTCCAGGCTGAGGGGAACAGCGATCGCCATGCGGCCGTCCGGACCGATGTCGGCCCGAATCTCCGCGGCGACCGTCGGCATGGTCTCGACCGACAGCGCCGGGTCGGCCTCCACACCCGAGACCTCGATCTTCGCCTGGAACAGGCGGTGGGCGGAGATCTCCCCTGTGAAATCCGCCGCGACCCTGCCGCGGATCAGGACCGGCCGGCCGGCCGGGACAGCCCGGGCTGCGCCAAAGCGGGCTGCGGGCTGGGCCGACAGCGCGGCCAGGTCGCCCTCCATGTGCCCGGCGACCCTCATCGGCTGGTCCCGGCCCGCCAGCCGGCCGCACCGGGCCGAAAAACTCAGGGCCGGCCCCTGCGAGAGGATCTGGCCCGCGCATTCAACCTGCCAGCCCTGGGGAGTGTCATCGGCCGAAAGATCGACCCGGAGCCCCAGGTCGGAGGCGAGCGGCCGGCCCGCATGCGAGACGGAGGCGCTCGCCAGGGTGAGCGGCGACTTCGAGCGCAGGTGCAGGCCCCCGGCCGCCGCGGAGGCCGCAAGTTCGCCCCGGAGCGGTCCGCCGCCCATCGAGGTGTCCGAAAAGAACGGCTGGGCCCACTCCACAGGGACCCCCTGCAACACGATTCCCAGGACGTCGCTCGAGGCGTCCGCCACCTGCAGTTCGCCCGTGTCGGCGTTGAAGGCGAACGGCTGGAGGCCCTGGACCGTGAGGACGGGCTGGGCCCCGGCCAGGGTCGCCCTGAGGTGGTCTACCCGCAGGAGAGCCCCGCGCTGGGTGAGGTCAAAGTCGGCGGCGAGCTTCACTCCGCCCACCCCCGCAAGCTCGGGCCCGATCGCCGTCAGCCTATCCGCAGTGAGGTTCAGCGTCCCGCTGACATGGGTCTGCCCCGCAGCCAGTTCCGTGTCGAAGCGGCCCTTGCCCACGGCGTCAAAAAGCGGCAGCGCCCGGCCGAGCCAGAACGGGTTCACATCGTCATCGCTTAGGTCAACCTTCCAGGACCCCACCAGACGGCGGGTTGTGCCCGAAAACTCGGCCTGAAGGCCAAAGAGCTCGCGCGTGTCGCCAGCCAGGGTCGCCGTGTAGACTTCCCCCAAGGGCCCGCGGGACGCGGCCAGATCGGCCGACAGGCGGACCCCGCGGGGAAACTTGGGGCCGGTCGCGGACGCATTGATTCGCGCGGAGACCCGGGTGAAGGTCCGCTCAGGGCCGAGCGTCGCGCTGAGAACGCCGTCCGCTACCACGGCGCTCACCGCCGCCTTGGCGGGGGCGAAGTCCGCTGCGATCGCGAAGGTGAAGCTGCCGGCACTGCCCGGGGCGATTCCTCCGCCCCCGATCCTCACGTGTGCGCGCGCGGCTCCGGGCGGGGCGGGGAGGACGACCTCGCCGTCGAGGTCGACGCGGTCAAGCGAGAGCTCCACGGGGAGCCGGAGCCGGGCGAGGACGCCCGAAAACGCGGGGACGGGCTGCTCCTGCCCCGCCGCCTCGGCGGCCCATGCCGAGGCGATGATCCCCGGAAAATCCGCCTCCCGCGCCGACGGCAGGGCCCGGTACGACGCCTGCTTGGGTCCCGTTGCGGGGCCGGCTCGGCTCAGGTCGAGCGTCCAGCCACGGGCCGATAGCCGCCGGATCGCGATCCGCCCCCCAAAGAATGCGGGGACCGTCGGCAGCTCGGCCTCCAGCAGCGGGATGTCCAGGACCGCGCCCCCAGCCTCGATCCGGACGGAATTGAGCGTGACGGAGCGCAGGCCGGCGGACACCCGCCCGACGGAGGTCCCTTCCCAGCCGCGCCGGGACGCGAGGGCTCGGCGAACCGCCCAGGTCTGGACCGGCGGGCTGAGCACAAGCGCCGCCGCGACCGCCGCCGCGGCCAGGGCAACCCCCAGGCACGTCAGGACGAGCCGCCGCTGCGTCATCGACGGGCCTTAGCGCCCGATGAAGGCGTCCCCGAGACCGACCGCCTTGCGCATAGACGCGAGGGCGACCGTGTAGTTGTAGCTCGCCTGCAGGACGTTCGTCCGGGCCTGCGTGAGCGAAACCTGGCTGGTGAGAACATCAAGCTGCGTGGCCGAGCCGGCGTGGTAACGGGCGTTGGCAAGGCGAAGCGCCTCGTCGGCCTGCTCCACGGTCTTTCGGCTGGCCGCCACCAGTTCCGCGGCCTCCTGCAGAGACGAGAGGGCCTGGCGCACCTCGACCTCGACCCCGAGCTCGGCGGAGGCGTACGTCAGCTTGGCCTGCTCCAGCTGGGAGCTGGCCTGGCGGACGCGGCCCGCGGTCGCCCGCCCGTCGAATATCGACCAGGAGGACTGCAGCCCCACGAGCCAGCCGTTCTCGTTGACGTTCGTGTACTTCAGGCCTGCCCCGACCCACTCGTAGGCCCCGAAGGCCGAGAGGTTCGGATAATAGGTAGACTTGGCGACAACAACCGCCTGCTCGCCGGACTCCTGGAGCTTGGCGATCCGGAGCAGCTCGGGCCGGTTCGCATGGGCGGCGGAGAGGGCCGAGTCGGCCTCGTAGGTCTCCGGGGTGAAGTCCAGGGCGCCCACGACCTCAGGGAACGGGACGGGAACGCCCGCGGGCGCCGCCGGAACGCCGAGTGCCTGCCTCAGCTGCTCGATCCCGATGCGGTAGTTGTTGCGGGCTGTGATGAGGTCGGGTTGCGCGTTGGCGAGCGAGACCTCAGAGCGCAGAACCTCGAAATTGGAGACTGTGCCCGCGTGGAACTGGTTCTCGGTATCCTTGAGCTGGCGGGTGTAGAGCTCGATGTTGTCCTCCTGGACGCGGACCTTCTCGCGGGCGAGAAGGACGCCGAGGAAGCGCGTGCGCACGTCCAATAGGGCCGCATTGATCGTCGCCTGCAGGTCGTAGAGCGCGGCCTCGCGGGCGAGCCGTGCCCCCTTGACCGACGAATCGATCCCGCCGCCGGCGTACAGGGCCTGCGTCGCCTTCAGTTCCACCGCCCAGCTCGAGGTTTCAGGCGGGGAACTGCTCGAGATGTCGGAGGCGTTCCTCTGGTACTGGCCGATCGCCACGACATTGGGGATGCGCTGGGACTCGACCTGGAGGATGACTCCCTCCTGGACGCGGATCTGCTCCCGGGCCTGGCGGATCGTGTAGTTGTGGTCCAGCGCGTAGAGGATCGCGGACTTCAGATCCAGCTTGTCGGGCAGCGTGGCGGTGCCGCCCTCGGAGGTCTGGGCGCGGACGGCCCCGGAAAGGGCCAGGGCCGCAAGGGCGGTGGCAAGAGTCGCTCTGATTTTCATGCGTGGGCGGGTTGTGAAGGGGGGGCTTTATCCTTGGAGCGATCGCGGGCGATCAGCATGTAGACGGAGGGGATAACAAACAGGGTGAAGAGGGTCCCGACGGACATGCCGGTGACGATCACGATGCCGATGGCGTAGCGGCTCGCCGCTCCGGCCCCGGAGGCGACCACCAGCGGGACGACGCCGAGCACCATCGCCGCCGTGGTCATCAGGATCGGGCGAAGCCGGACGCCGGCGGCGTGCTCGATCGCCTCCATCTTGCTCCGGCCCTCGTCCTGGAGCTGGTTCGCAAACTGCGTGATCAAGATCCCGTGCTTGCTGATCAGGCCCACCAGGGTGATGAACCCGACCTGGGTGTAGATGTTGATCGTCGAGGCCCCCAGGAACAGGAAGGCCAGCGCCCCCACCAGGGTCATCGGGACGCTCCCGAGCAGAATGATGAACGGGTCGCGGAAGCTTTCGAACTGCGCTGCCAGGACCAGGAAGATGATGATCGCGCCGAAGGCGAATGCCAGGACGAGCGAGCTGCCCTCCTGGATGAACTGCCTCGACTGGCCTCCATAGTCGTAGCCGTAGCCCGAGGGGAAGACCGCGGCGGCCTGGCCTCGCAGGTATTCCAGGGCGTCGGACTGGGTGACGCCGGGCCGCGGCACGAGGGAGATCGTCGCAGAGTTCAGCTGCTGGAAGTGGTTCAGGGCCTGCGGCTGGACCTCGGTGCGGATCGAGGCGAAGGTCGAAAGCGGGACAAGCGAGCTGGAGCCCGTGCTCACGTAGTAGTCATTCAGCTGCTGCGGGTTGAGGCGTTCGACCCGCTCGACGAGCGGGATCACCTTGTAGCTGTTGCCCTGGATGTTGAAGAAGTTGACGTATCCCCCGCCCAGGAGGGAGCCGACGTCGTTGGCGACCTGCTGCATGTTCACGCCCATGGCCGCCGCCTTGTTGCGGTCGATCACGAGGTCTCCCCGGGGCTGGTCGAGCTTCAGGTCGCTGTCGGCATAGTTGAAGAGCCCGCTGCGCATCGCCCCGGAGACGAGCTGGTCGGCCACCTGGGCCATGCGGATCGGGGTGTCCGTCGACAGGATCACAAACTGGACCGGCGCCCCGGCCCCGCCGCCGGGAAGGGGCGGCCTGAGGAAGGCGAGCGTCTTGAACCCGGTTACGGTGCCGAGCTTGGCCGTCACCTCCGGGAGCAGTTCGACCGTTCCCCGCTCGCGCTGGCCCCACGGCTTGAAGACCATGCCGCCGATCGCGGCGTTGGCGACTCCGCTCGCCGCGCTGCTCGAGATCGCCCCGAAGACCTGGAAGACGTTCGCGGTCTCGGGGAAGGAGCGGAAGACCTTCTCCATCTGTGCCCCGTAGAAGGCGGTCTGGTCGACGTTCGCATTGGAGGCCCCGAAGGCCCTGGCGACGATGAGCCCCTGGTCTTCGTTGGGGGCGAGCTCCTGCTTGGTCATCGTGTAGAAGGGCACGATCAGGATCAGGGACACGACCGGAATGATCAGCATCACCGGCCAGGTCTTCATGACCCCGGACAGTACCCGCTCGTAGCGGTCGCGCAGTTTGTCGAAACTCCGGTCGAGGAATTCCGCGAACCCGCGCTTGTCCGGATCGTGCCGCAGGAGGCGCGAGCACATCATGGGGGAGAGCGTCAGGGCGACGACCCCCGATATGATGACCGCCCCGACGAGCGTGAAGGCGAACTCCCTGAAGAGGGTCCCCGTTAGGCCTCCCTCGAATCCGATCGGCGCGTAAACGGCCGCCAGGGTGATCGTCATCGCGACCACCGGCCCGCCCAGTTCGCGGGCCCCCTTAAGCGCGGCCTCCATGCCGTGCATGCCCTCCTCCATGTGGCGGTGGATGTTCTCGACGACGACGATCGCGTCGTCGACCACCAACCCCACGGCGAGCACCATCGCAAGCAGCGTCAGCAGGTTGATCGTGAAGCCCATCGCCAGCATCAGGAAGCAGGCCCCGATGAGCGACAGCGGCATGGCGACGATCGGAATCACGACCGAGCGGAAGGACCCGAGGAACAGGAAGATGACGATCACCACGATCGCGAGCGCCTCCACGAGCGTGTTCACCACCTCGTCGATCGCGTTGTGGATGTAGGCCGTCGAGTCGTAGACGATCGTCAGCTTCAGCCCCGCCGGCAGCGCCGCCGTGATCTCGGGCACAACCCGCTTCACCCCGTCGATCACGTCCAGGGCGTTTGCCGTCGGCAGGATGTTGATCCCGATGAAGGTCGCGCTCTGGCCGTTGAAGCGGACCTCCGTGTCGTAGCTCTCGGAGCCGAGCTCCACGTCGGCGACGTCGCCCAGCCGGATGATGGCACCCTTGGCCTGCTTGACGACCAGCTGCCGGAATTCATCCGCCGTGTGCAGGTCGGTCGCGGCGTTCAGGTTGATGGAGATCAAGGACCCCTTGGTCGCCCCGACCGCAGCGAGCGCGTTGTTCGCGGCGAGCGCCTGGCTGACCTGCGAGGGGCTGATGCCGTAGGCGGCGAGCCGGTCGGGCTTCAGCCAGATGCGCATCGCGAAGACGTGGGCCCCGAGCACCTGGGCGCTCTGCACCCCGCTGATCGCCGAGAGCTTTGGCTGGACGACCCGGGTCAGGTAGTCGGTGATCTGGTTGCTGTCGAGCTGCTCGCTGGAGAAGCTCAGGTACATGGCGGCCGTCGACTCGCCCACCTGCACGTCGATCGTCGGCGGCAGCGCCCCGGCAGGCAGCTGGTTTCGGACCTTGTCGATCTTGGAGATGATCTGCGCGATCGCGGCGTTCGGGTCGTAGTTGAGCACCAGGTGCACGATGATCGCGCTCGCCCCCGAGGCGCTGTTGGACTCGATGTAGTCGATGCCATCGGCGCTCGCGATCTGCTTCTCCAGCGGGGTCGTGATGAAGCCCTGGATCAGGTCGGCGCTCGCCCCCGTGTAGATCGTCGAGACCGTCACGACGGTGCTGTTGCTCACCGGGTACTGCCGGACGTTCAAAAGCGAGATCGACCTGAGCCCCACGAAGAGGATCAGCAGGCTGACGACCGTCGCCAAGACCGGCCGCTTGATGAAGATGTCGGTGAAATTCATGGACCGGCCGTCAGGTGTTCGGCGGAGTCGGCGCGGCGTTGTCGGGCGGCACGGACGCGTTGTTGACCTGGACCGGCGAGCCGTTCCGGAGCTTGATCTGGCCGGCAGTGACGATCTCCTCCCCGGCGTTGACTCCCTTGACGACGGCGACCTGGTCTCCGCGGGTTTCCCCGAGGGTCACGAAATGCTGGCGGACCACCTGCGACACCGTCCCCGCCTCGTCGCGCACCGACTCGACGACGTACACGGCGCTCCCGTACGGATTGTAGACAATCGCTGTCTGCGGCAGCGTGATCATGTCGTCGCGGGATGGAAGCACGACGTCGACCGAGGCGAACATCCCCGGGATGAGCCTGCCGTCCGGGTTGCGGAGGGTCGCCTGGACGGTGATGTTGCGGGTCGCCTCGTCCACCTTGGAGTTGAGGGCGTTGATGGTGCCCGAGAAGGTCGTGCCCGGGAAGGCGTCGATCGCCACGTGCACGGCCTGGCCCGCCTTGAGCTGGCCGACGGCCTGCTGCGGGAGCGTAAACTCGGCATAGATCGGGTCTAGGGCCTGAAGGGCCGCGATCGACCCGCCGGCGGGAAGGAACTGCCCCAGGTCAACGAGCCGGATCCCGAGCACCCCCGCGAAGGGCGACCGGATTGTCTTCTTGCCGATCACCGCGCGGATGTTGTCGGCGGCGGCGACCGCGGCGCGCTGCTGGGCCTCCGCGCTGTCCAGATCGGCCTGGGAGTTGGTGTTGGCCGCCCGCAGCTGCCGGGCCCGCTCGAGGGTGATCGCGGCAAGCTGGGCCTGGGCATCAAGGCCGCGCAGCTGGGCCTCGTCGGTCGAGGTGTCCAACTGGACGAGGAGTTCCCCCTCGCCCACCCGCTGGCCAGACTCAAAGGCGATCTTAGCGACGATTCCCGCAAGTTCGTTGCTCACGGTGACCCCCTGGACGGCGGCGAGGGTCCCGACCGCGTGCAGCCGGCGCTCCCACGAGGTCCGCTTTGCGAGCGTGGTGGAGACGATCGCCGCTGGGGGCTTCATCCCTGCCATCCGGCTCTGCAGCGCCCGGATCGACTGGACCTTGTAGGCGGCGATGGCCCCGACGATGAGAAAGACGGCGGCCACCATGCCTAGGATGCGTTTGGTCATGAGCTTCATAGGGAGCAGATAGTCCGGGGGAGCAAAAAGGAAAAACTCCCGGAGCGCAATCGCATCACGCACGCTCCGGGGCGGCGGCCGGAGCGGTCGCCTTGGCCCGGGCCAGTTCCTGTGCATGATCCTTTGCCACAAGGACATACACGCACGGGACGATGAACAGCGTGAATACGGTCCCTATGGACATTCCCCCGACGAGGACCCGGCCGATCGAATTGCGGGCGGCCGCGCCGGCACCGGTGACGAGCGTGAGCGGGAAATGCCCCGCAACGGTCGCCACCGTGGTCATCAGGACAGGCCTCAGGCGCGTCATCGCCGCCTCGTGGACGGCCTCAAGCTTTGAGCGGCCCTCCCGCTGGAGCTTGTTGGCAAACTCAACGATCAGGATGCCGTTCTTGGCGATCAGCCCGACCAGGGTCACCAGGCCCACCTGGGAGTAGATGTTGAAGGTCGTCGTCCATCCGTTCGTCCAGAAGGGGATCCCCGGCATCTTCAGGAACATGAAGATCGCCGCCCCGAAGATCGCCAGGGGGACAGAGCCTCCCAGGATGATCAGCGGGTCGCGGAAGCTGTTGAACTGGGCCGCCAGGACCAGGAAGATGAGGGTGAAGGCCAGCCCCATCATCTGCCAGAACTTGGCGTCGCCGCCCTCGCGGCGGAGCTGCCGGGACTCTCCGGTGTAGTCGATCACGTAGCCCTTGGGCAGGATCTGGGCCGCCTGGCCCTCCAGGAAGGAGAGGGCCTGGTCGAGCGGCCGGATGGCGACTCCGCTGAGCGTCACGGCGTTCAGCTGCTGGAAGCGGTTCAGGGAGCGCGGGACCGTGGAGTTCCGGATCGTGGCGAAGGTGCTCAGGGGCACGAGCTTGCCTCCCGGGCCCGTGACATAGAGGCTCCCGAGCTGCTCGGGGTTCAGCCGGCTCGTCCGCTTGACCTGGGGGATCACCTTGTAACTGCGCCCGGCGATGTCGAACCAGTTGACGTAGTTGCCGCCCGTCGCGGCCGCCACGTCGGCTCCGATCTGCGAGAGGTTAAGCCCGAGGGAGGCCACCTTGTCGCGGTCGATCACGATCTCGGACTGCGGCTGGTCGACTTTCATGTCGATGATCGGCGGAAATGCGAACAGGCCGCTCTTGGCCGCGCTGTCGGCGAGCTGGTGGGCGAGCGGGAGGATCTGGTCGAAATCGGCGGTCGACGAGATCACGAACTCGACCGGGAAGGTGCCGCCGCCGGGGAGCGGGGGGGGCAGGACCGGGAAAATGCGGATCCCCGGGATCGCGTGGAGCTTTCCCTGCACCTCGGGCAGGATCGAGAAGATGTTGCGCTTTCGCTCGTCCCAGGGCTTGACGACCATCCCGGCGAAGCCCCCGGTCGGCTCGACCACCTGGAAGACAAAGTCGGTCTCCGGGACGCTGAAGTAGGCCTTGTTTATGGCCGTCGAAAAGCGGCTCGTCTGCTCGACGGTCGCGTTGGCCGCGGCGTCGGAGATGCCGAAGATGACGCCCTGGTCCTCGGCCGGGGCCAGTTCCCCGGGCAGAAACTTGAACATCAGCAGCCCCGCCAGCCCCACCGTGCCCCAGACCGCGTAGACGTAGCCCCGGTTCTCGAGGACCGCCCCCAGGGCCCGGCCGTACATACCCTTCAGGCGCTCGAAACCGACCGCGATCCGCCGGGGCAGGCCCTTTTGCTCCTCGTCGGGGCGCAGGAGCGCGGCCGCCATCATGGGGGAGAGGGTCAGCGCCACCACCCCGGAGATGATGACCGCGCCGGCCAGCGTGAAGGCGAACTCGCGGAAGAGGGTCCCGGTGAGCCCGCCCTGCAGTCCGATCGGGGCGTACACCGCTGCGAGGGTGACCGTCATCGCAATGAGCGGGCCGACCAGTTCGCGGGCCCCCGTGAGCGCGGCGTCGAGCGGCGTCTTGCCGTCCCGCAGGTGGCGCTCGACGTTCTCGACCACAACGATGGCGTCGTCGACCACGAGCCCCACCGAAAGGACGATCGCAAGGAGCGTAAGCAGGTTCACCGTGAAGCCAAAGGCCTGCATCAGGAACACGCCTCCTACGAGCGACACAGGGATCGCCACGATGGGCACCACCACCGAGCGCATCGAGCCCAGGAAAAGGAAGATCACCACCACCACGATCAGCAGCGTGTCCACCAGGGTGTGGAAAACCTCGCTGATCGCCGTGTCGATGTACTTGGTCGCGTCGTAGGCGACATGGGCCTGGATTCCCGTTGGAAGGTCGCTGCTGATCCCGTCCATCTCGGCGCGCACCCGTTTGATAACGTCGAGGGAGTTGGCGTTGGGCAGCACGAAGATGCCCATGAAGACGGCGGTCTCGCCGGAAAACCTCACCTCGGCGTCGTAGTCCTCGGCGCCGAGCACCACGTCGGCCACGTCCTGGAGACGGACGATTGCGCCGTTTTGCTGGCGGATGACGAGCTTTCTGAACTCCTCGACCGATCGCAGGTCGGTGTTGGCCGTGAGGTTCACCTGGATCAGGGCCCCCTTGGTCGTCCCTACGGCGGCCAGGTAGTTGTTGGCCGCGAGGGCCTCGCTCACCTGGGTCGGGCTTATCCCGTAGGCGGCGAGCTTGTCCGGCTTGAGCCAGATCCGCATCGCGAAGGTGCGGGCCCCGAGGATGTCGGCGCGCTGGACTCCGTCGACCGCGGACAGGCGGGGCTGCACCGCCCGCACGAGGTAGTCGGTGATCTGGTTTTGCTGGAGTAGTTCGGAGCTGAAGCTCAGGTAGGCGGCCGCGAACTCGCTGTCGGCCGACTCGATGCTCAGCGCCGGGATCTGTGCCTCGCGGGGCAGGTTGTTGCGGACGCTGTCGACCTTGGAGCCGATCTCGGCGAGGGCCTTGTTGGGGTCGTAGTTGAGCTTCAGCCGGGCCGTGATCTTCGAAACCCCCTGCGAACTCTGGGACTGGACGTAGTCGATTCCGTCGGCGGCGGCGACCGCCCGCTCCAGGGGCACCGTGACGAAGCCGCGCACCAGGTCGGCGCTCGCGCCGATGTAGACGGTGGTGACGGTGATCGAGGCGTTCTGGCTGCGGGGGTACTGACGGACGTTCAGGGTGAAGATCGCCTGGAGCCCGGCGATCAGGATGACCAGGCTGACGACGATCGCCAGAACGGGCCGGCGGATGAACAGGTCGGTGAATCGCATGGCCTTAGGAGTCGCTGGGCTTCGGCGCGACCTGGGCGTCGGGGGCCAGGGCGTTGTCGACCGTGACCGCCATGCCCTTGCGCAGCTTGAAGGCGCCCGAGCTGACGACGACCTCGCCGGCCTTTAGCCCTGAGGTGACCGCGACCAGGTCGCCGCGGCTCATGCCCAGCTGGACAAAGCGCTGCTCGAGCAGGTGCTGGGCCTTGTCCGAGCCGGCGGCCTTGTGCTCGGTGACGACGAAGACCGAGTCCCCGTACGGGGCGTACAAGATGGAGGTGGCCGGGATGACCAGCACTTTCTTCGCCTCAGGAAGGATCACCTCGACCCGCACGAACATGCCCGGGTGAAGGGCCTCGTCGGAATTGGCCACGGTCGCCTCGACCCGGACGTTGCGGGTAGCGCTGTCCACGTCGGGGCTGATGGCGGTGATTCGGCCGGTGACCACACGGTCGGGGAAGGCGTCGCTTGTCAGGCGGACGGTGCGGCCCGGCGCGATCATTCGGAGGTCCTGCTGCGGCAGGTAGAAGTCGGCGTAGATCGGGTCGAGCGCCTGGAGCGAGACGATCGGGTCGCCCGCCCTCAGAGTCTGCCCGAGGTTCACCAGGCGGATGCCGAGCCGTCCCGAGAAGGGAGCCCGGATCGTCTTCTTTGCAATCGCTGCGCGGATCGTGTCGGCCTGGGCCAGGGCCTGCTTGTGGGCGGCGCTGTCCTGGTCGAACTGCGACTGCGAGACGGTCGCCTTGGCGAGCAGCTCGCGGGTGCGCTCAAGGTTGATCCGCGCCAGCTCGGCTGCGGCCTCGGCCGAGCGCAGCTGGGCCTCCTCCGTGGACACGTCCTGCTGGACCAACAGGTCGCCGGCGCGCACGGAGCTGCCGGGTTCGAAAGAGATCCGGGTCACGTTCCCGTCGAGCTGGGCCGTGACAGTGACCCCCTGCACGGCGGTGAGGGAGCCCACGGAGTCCAGGACGGGCTCCCAGCTCTCGTTGCTGACGGAGGCGGTTGTCACCGGTTCGGGGACCGGCGCGTAGTGGGAGTTCTGGGCGATCAGGGTCGTGATCTGGAGGGCCTTGATCCCGGCCAGGGCGCCCAGCAGGATAACCAGGCCGGCGGCGGTAAGGAGGGTTTTCTTGAGCATGCGCGTGAGGGACAGGGGGGGGAATGTATCGGTTAAGGGGGGAAAAGGGGCCGGGCTTTGCCTCGAAGGCAAGTCGCCGGAGCGAAAAAACCGGTCAGCTGGCCCCCGGGGGGAGCGGGGCCGAGGCGGCGCCGGGTTCCAGGATCTTTCCCAGCAGCTGCACGAGCGTCCGGCGCTCGGTCTCGCTGAGGGGCCCCATGAAGGAGGCCATGTGCTGGAAACGGCCCGGCAGGACCTCGAGGAGCGCCTCTCGGCCTCGCTCCGTCAGGTGGACGAGCATCATCCTGCGGTCGTCCGGGGCGTGCTCGCGCCTGACCAGGCCGTCCCGCTCCAGGGTGTCGATCAGCCCGGTCATCGTCGCCCGGGTGACCCCGGTCGCCTCTGCCAGCTCCGCAGGAGTCCGCGGCCGGGAGGTCTGCTCGGACTTGTTCAGAAGCTGCATGAGCACTGCGAAGCGCCCCCGGGACAGGTGGCGCTGGGAAAAATACGCCTCGCTGTTGTGAACCAGCTCCTCTCCCGCCCTCAGCAGGTGGAGGAACGCCTGGCAGGCCGACGGATCCAGGTCCGGAAAGCTCCGTGAGGCCTCGATCAGGCACTCGTAGCGCGGGAGGTTCTTAGGCATCAGGTATTCCATGACAGATTAGATAAGGCGGCTTATAGTCAGGATGCTAACTAATTTGTCAATAAGAACCTAATGATGTTTATTCCTTTGTTCCAGAATAAATTACCTTAGCCTTATTACGGCCCTGGAACGCAGTAACCCCGCGACTGGTCGATCAGCCCAAACGTCGCGCCGCCGCTACAACGGCAGGGACCGTGATGCCGAGCTGCTCGTAAACCTGCGGCGCGGGAGCGCTCAGGCCGAAGCGGTCGACACCGACCACCGCCCCGTCGAGCCCCACGTAGGCCCGCCACGGGCTGGTAACGCCGGCCTCGACCGCGACCCGCTTGCGGCAGGCCGAGGGAAGGACCGACTCCCTGTACTCGGCGCTCTGGCGGTCGAACCGCTCGAAGCACGGGACCGAGACCACGCGTGTGCCCGCCCCGAGCTCCTTGGCCGCGCCGAGCGCGAGTTGGAGCTCGCTTCCGGCCGCGAGCAGGATCCGCTCGAGGGGACCGCTCTCGCGCAGCGCCACGTAGGCGCCCTTGAGGACGCCGCTGCGGCGCTCGTCAGCGGGGATCGCGTTCAGGTTGGGCACCGACTGGCGGGTGAGGGCGAGCAGGGTCGGGCCGTCCACGCGCTCGAGGGCAGCCGCAAAGGCTCCGGCTGTCTCCTCGGCGTCCGCCGGGCGGACGACGTCCAGGCCGGGGATCAGCCTCAGGGAGGAGACCGTCTCGACCGGCTGGTGGGTCGGGCCGTCCTCCCCCACCCCGATCGAGTCGTGGGTGAAGATGTAGATGACCGGCAATTTTGAGAGGGCCGCCACCCGGATCGATCCGCGGCAGTAGTCGGCGAAGACCAGGAAGGTCGCGCACGAGGGGCGGAACAGGCCGTCGTAGGCGACGCCGTTGGAGATCGCGGCCATGCCGTGCTCGCGGATCCCGAACCGCAGGTTTCGGCCCGACCGGTTGGCGGGCTCGAAGTCCTTGTCAGCGGCGATGTAGTTGTAGGTCGACCCGTGCAGGTCGGCGCTGCCCGAGATCAGAAGCGGCAGCTGCGCGGCAACCGGCTGGAGCACCTCTCGGCCCGCGGCGCGCGTGCCCGAGAGCTTCGCGTCGGGGGCGAAGGCCGGGATCTTCGCCAGGACGGCCGCGGCATCGGGCCGCACGCCCGCCGAGTCCAGCAGGGCGGCCTTGTCGGGATTGGAGCCCCGCCAGGCGTCGAAAAGCTTCCTCCACTTGCGGGCGCGGCGGACCAGGGCCTTCTTGTGCCCGTCGAAGTGAGCCCGGACCTCGTCGCTGACGTAGAAGTGCTCGCCCGCGGGCAGGCCCAGCCCGGCCCGGGCCGAGTCGGAGAACTTGGCCCCGCCCTCGCCGTGCGCCTTCGGGGTTCCCTGAACCTCGGCGATCCCCTTGCCGATCACCGTGCGGGCGACGATCAACTGCGGCTTGCCGCTCGGGGCCCGGCGGGCCTTCTTGAAGGCCTTCAGGAAGGCCGCCATGTCGTGGCCGTCCACGGTCTGCACGTCCCACCCGACCGCCTTGAAGCGCCGCGCCGCGTCCTCGCTCTGGGTCTTGGCCGCCATCGCGTCGAGCGTCACGTCGTTTGAGTCGTAGATCAGGATCAGGTTCGAGAGCTTGTGGTGGCCAGCGAAGGCTACCGCCTCCATGGCGACCCCCTCCTGCATGCACCCGTCACCGCACAGGCAGACAACGCGGTAGTCGAAGATCGCCTGCTCGGGGGTGTTAAACCGGGCGGCCGCCATCTGGCCCGCCACCGCCATGCCGACCGCGTTTCCGACGCCCTGCCCCAGGGGCCCCGTCGTGCACTCGACCCCGGGGGTCTCCCGGAACTCGGGGTGCCCGGGGGTCCGGCTGTGCAGCACCCTGAACTTCTTCAGCTGCTCGAGCGGAAGGTCGTAGCCGGACAGGTGCAGCCAGCTGTACAGGAACAGGCTCCCGTGCCCGGCCGACAGGATGAACCGGTCGCGGTTGATCCAGCGCGGCTCATCCGGGTTGTGCGCCAGGGCGTGGCCGAAGAGGACGGCGCCGATCTCGGCGCACCCGAGCGGCAGGCCCAGGTGTCCGGAGGAGCAGGCGTGGACGGCGTCGATGGCCAGTCCCCGAGCCTGGTTGGCGGCTTTGGCAAGGATTTCGGTGGGAAGCTTCATGGATAAAAAAGGCGCGCGATGCTACGCGCTTCTGCCCCACCGGGGAAAGCCCAAATGCGAAACTGCGGGGGAAGCCCCCCCTAGGACCGGACTAGCGGTCAGCTCGCGGCCGGGGCTGCGGGCGCCTCGACGCGCTTCTCGCGCTCGCGGATCGCCACTGCGGCCTTGCCGGTGCGGTTGCGCAGGTAGTACAGCCGGGCCTTCATGGGCTCGGACTCCCGCTCGATCTCGATCTTCTCGATGTTGGGGGAGTTGACCGGGAAGACGCGCTCGACGCCCTCGCCGTAGCTGATGCGGCGCACGGTGAACGACTCGTGGATGCCATGGCCCTTGCGGGCGATCACGATCCCGGAGAAGATCTGAATGCGCTCCTTGTCCGCCTCGCGGACCTTGGTGTGCACGCGCACGCCGTCGCCGACTTTGAACGGCGGAATGTCTGTCTTCACCTGGGCGGAGGTGATCTCGTTGATAATCGGGTTCATGGCTCTGGCGTTAGTTGAGTAAATCGGGTCGGACTTGGCGGGTTTTCTCAAGAGCACGGGCGGCCCGCCACTTTTCGATCTCTGCATGGTTGCCGGAAAGGAGAACTTCCGGCACGGACATGCCGCGAAATTCGGCGGGACGCGTGTATTGAGGAAAGTCGAGCAGCTTGCCGCTGAAGGATTCGTGCGTCAATGACTTTTCCTCGCCCAGGACGCCCGGAATGAAGCGGCACAGGGCGTCGATCAGGACCGCCGCGGCCAAGGTGCCGTTGGTCAACACGTAGTCGCCGATGCTGATCTCCTGGTCGATCACCCGGTCTCGGATCCGCTGGTCGATTCCCTCGTAGTGGCCGCTGAGGAGGATCAGATGAGCCTCCTGGGAGAGCGACTGGGCAATCTGGGGGGAGAGCGGAACCCCGTCTGGGGTCAGGTAGATGCGGCGGCAGCCCGGGCTCTGGAGCTGCTCCATCGCGGCGAAGACCGGCTCGGGCTTGAGCACCATGCCAGCGCCGCCCCCGAAGGGCCGGTCGTCGGCCGTGCGGTGCTTGTCGGTCGTCCAGCCGCGAAGGTCATGGACCGTCACCCCGAGCAGGGCCGCCTCGCGCGCCTTGCCAAGGATGCTCTCCGAGAGGAATCCGTCCAGCATCCGCGGGAACAGCGTCAAGACGTCGATCCGCAACATGGCAACCCCTCTTTCGTTCAATGGGTTACGTTTACCCCGGGGACTTCAGCCGCGGGTAGCGCGCCCTAGCGGGCGCTCAGGCCGCCGGCACAGCGGGCTTCTCGGCTGCGGCAACAGCCGCCCGGCGAGCCCGCTTGATCATCGCGTGCAGGGTGTCCGTCGGCTTCGCGCCCTTGCTCAGCCAGTAGTCCACCCGCTCCAGGTTGAGCTTGACCGGGTTGAACTTCGCGCGGGGATCGTAGGTGCCCACGACCTCGGTGGCCGCGCCGTCACGGCGCGAGCGGGTCTCGGCGATCACCACCCGGTAGTGGGGCTGGTGGGTCGTGCCGATGCGGGAAAGACGGATTTTGAGTGCCATAGGAAGTGCCGGGAGGCGGGCGATGATGGAAAAGCCGGGTAGTCCACCGACGGCCCGCCGGGGTGTCAAGCCCCGAGAAAGGCGTTGACCGTGGGCGGGCCAGGCGCGACGGTCGGGGCGCCATGCTTACAGCCGGGATCGTAGGGCTGCCCAATGTCGGCAAGTCCACCCTTTTCAACGCCGTCACCCGCTCCCGCAAGGCCGAGGCGGCCAACTACCCGTTCTGCACGATCCACCCCAACCTCGGGGTCGTCACGGTCCCCGACCCGCGCCTGGACGCCCTGGCCGCCCTCTTCAAGACCCCCTCCGCGATACCGGCGGCGATCGAATTCATGGACATCGCCGGCCTGGTCGCCGGGGCGAGCCGCGGCGAGGGGCTGGGCAATCAGTTCCTGGGAACGATCCGCGAGGTGGACGCCGTGGTGCACGTCGTGCGCTGCTTCGACGACCCGGACGTCGTGCACCCCATGGGCGGGATCGACCCGATCCGGGACATCGAGGTCGTGTCCACCGAGCTGATCCTCGCCGACCTCGAGTCGGTGCACTCCCGCATCGAGAAGACCCAGAAGAAGGCCAAAGGCGGGGACAAGGAGGCCCTGGCCGAGATCGCGCTCCTGGAGCGGGTCGAGCCCCACCTCAATTCTGGAAAGCCCGCTGCGGTGATGCACCTGCACGAGGAGGAGGCGAAGCTGCTGAAGCTTTTCCACCTGCTCAGCGCCAAGCCTGTCATCTACGCCTGCAATGTCGCCGAAGGGGACCTGGCGACCGTGGCGGACAACCCCTTCGTTCAGAAGGTGGCCTCCTTCGTCAAAGAGCACCATGACGCCGCCTACGTCCCGATCAGCGCGAAGATCGAGTCGGAGCTGGTGGACCTGTCCCCGGCCGAGTCCGCGGAGTTCCTGAAGGAGCTCGGGGTGTCCGACTCCGGGGCCTCCGCCCTGATCCGCGCGACCTACGCGGTCCTGGGGCTGATCACCTTCTTCACCTCAAACGAGAAGGAGACCCGGGCGTGGCCGATCCGCAAAGGCTGGAAGGCCCCGCAGGCGGCCGGGGTCGTCCACACCGACTTCGAGAAGGGATTCATCAAGGCGGAGGTCGTCTCCTGCGCGGACCTCGCCCGGCTGGGCAGCGTCCACGCCGCCCGCGAGACGGGCAAGTACATGCTGGAGGGGCGCGACTACGTGGTGCGGGACGGGGACCTCGTCTTGTTCCGCTTCCACGTCTAGGGCCCGCCCCGGCCGAGGAGCTCCTCGGCGTGGGCAAGGGCGCTTTTTGCGCTGCGGTCCCCGAGCATCCGCGCCAGCTCGCTCACCCGGGCCCGGCGGCTTGCCTGAATCGGCGAAATCGTTACGACGGCGCGCTCGCCCGACTGGTCCTTGGCCACGACCAGGTGGCAGGTCGCCCGGGCGGCGACCTGCGGCAGGTGGGTGACGCACAGGACTTGGTGGGCCCGGGCGATCGCGGCCATCCGCTCCCCCACGGCGCTTCCGACCTCGCCCCCGACGTTGGCGTCGACCTCGTCGAAGACCAGTAGCGGCACCTGGTCCATGTCAGCGAGCACGGTCTTCAGGGCGAGCATCACCCGGGCGAGCTCCCCGCTCGAAGCGACCCGGTTGAGCGGCAGCGGAGCCTCCCCTACGTTCGGCGAGAACAGAAACTCGCAGCCGCAGTCGCCGGAAGGGCCGAGTTCATCCTTCGGGACGATCCCCACCCTGAAATCCGCCCGCTGGAATCCCAGGCGGGCGATGTGCCCGGAGGCGGCCTTCGCGAGCTGTCCGGCTGCCTTCTCCCTGAGGAGCCGCAGCGCCTTCGCAAGTTTTCGGGCGGCCTTCTCGGCCTCGGCGATCTTCCCCTCGAGGCGGGCGATCTCCCCGTCCAGGTCGCCCTGCACGGCGAGCCTGCGCCGCAGCGCCTCGCGGGAGGCCAAGACGGACGCGGGGTCGCCCCCGTACTTGCGCTTCAGGTCGAGCCAGGCGTTCATCCGGGCGGTCAGGGCATCCGCCTGGGCCGGGTCGAACTGGAGCTGGGAGGCTAGCGACCCGAACTCCGATCCGAGGTCGGCGATCTCGACGGCGGCCGCGCTCAGCCGCTCGGCCAGCCCCCGGCTCGCCGGGTCGATCTCAGCGAGCCTGTGTGCCTCGCGCAGTAGCGCCGCCAGCCGGGCCCGCACGCCGGAGCCGGCGACTGGGTCCTCGTCACCGGAAAGCCCCCGCTCCAGGGCCTGCGCAAGCTCCAGCAGGTCCTGCGACCGGCTCATCCGCTGGAAGTCCCGCTCAAGCCCCTCGACCGCCTCTGCCGAAAGGTCCAGGGAGTCCATCGCGGCCAGCTGCCCCTTCAGGAAGTCGACCTGGTCCGAGGAGAGCCGCTCCTCGGCGAGGATCCGGTCGCGTTCGGCCCGGGCCTCGCGCCAGGCCCGGTAGCCCTCGCCGTAGGAAGCGAGGGCCTCCCCGCAGCGGCCGAACAGGTCAAGCAGCTCAAGCTGGCAGGACTCCTTCAGGAGCCGCCGCGGTTCGTTCGGGCCATGGAAGTCGACCCACAATTCCCCGAGCCGTTGCAGGGAGGCCAGGGTGGCGAGGCTCCCGTTCACCGAGACCTTCGGCGGCTTGTCCCGGGACAGGCTCCGCTTGAGGATCAGCACCCCCTCCTCGCAAGGGGGCAGCCCCAGCTCCTCGAGGACCGCGTCGATCCGCGCGGGCTTTGCAAAGTAGAGCGAAGCCTCGGCCTCGCACGAGGCGGCCCCCTGGCGGATCACGGTCTTGTCGGCCCGCTCGCCCGCAAGCAGGCTCAGGCCCCCGAGCAGGATGCTTTTCCCCGCCCCGGTCTCCCCGGTCACCGCGGTGAAGCCCTCCTCGAAGTCGAGCGCGACCTCGTCCAGCAGGGCCAGGTTTCGGATGCGCAGCGATTGGAGCATGGGGGGGGCTTTGAAGACGCGAACCTGCGCCCGGAAAAAGCGCAAGGACGATTATGGCAGGGCCCGCCCGGCTACCCGGCGGCCGGGGCGGCAGCGGGGACGGCCCCGGGATGGCGCCGCCTCAGGAAGCGGTTGCGGAGCCGGTCCATGGCCACGTAGATCACCGGGGTCGTGAAGAGCGTCAGGGTCTGCGACAGGAGCAGCCCCCCGACGATCGAAATGCCGAGCGGCTTGTGCATCTCGGCCCCGACGCCGCCCCCCAGGGCGAGCGGGAGGGCCCCGAAGAGCGCCGCCATGGTCGTCATCATGATCGGACGGAACCGGACCAGGCACGCCCGGTAGATCGCCTCCTCGGGCCGCAGGCCCTCGGTGCGCTCCACGGTCAGGGCGAAGTCGATCATCATGATCGCGTTTTTTTTCACGATCCCGATCAGCAGGATGATGCCGATCAGGGCGACCACCGACAGTTCGTAGCCGGTGATCAGCAGGGCGAGCAGCGCCCCGACCCCCGCCGAGGGCAGCGTCGACAGGATCGTCAGCGGGTGGATGAGGCTCTCGTAGAGAATCCCCAGGATGATGTAGACGGTGAGGATCGCCGCGAGGATCAGTAGGGGCTCCGCCGCCAGCGACTCCTGGAATATCCGGGCGGTGCCCTGGAAGCTCCCGCGGATCCCGGCCGGCAGGTGCAGGGCCGCCATCTCCCGGTCGATGTCGTTGGTCGCCTCGCCCAGCGAGTAGCCCGGCTCCAAGTTGAAGGAGATGGTCACCGAGGGGAACTGCCCCTGGTGGTTTACCGACAGGGCGAAGTTGGAGCGCTCCACCTTCGCGAGCGAGCTGAGGGGCACCATGGTCGCGGAGGAGGACTTCACGTAAATCCGGCTTAGGGCCGCAGGGTCCAGCAGGTAGGCCGGGGTCGCCTCGAGGATCACGTGGTGCTGGGTCAGGTCCGTGTAGATCGTCGACACCTGGCGCTGGCCGAAGGCGTCGTAGAGGGTGCTGTCGATCGCGCTCAGCTGGACGCCGAGCCGGGCGGCGGCCTCGCGGTCGATGGTGATCCGGGCCTGGAGTCCCTGGGACTGCTGGTCGGTCGTCACGTCCTGGAACTGGGGGATCTTCCGCAGGGCGGTCACCAGGGCGTCGGAGCCGCGGGCGAGGTCCCCCCAGTCCGATCCCTGCAGGGTGTACTGGTAGGTGCTCTTGGCAAAGCGCGCCCCGACCCGGATGTCCTGGGCCGGCTGCATGAAGAGGCTGACCCCCTCGACCGCGCCGAGCTTGCGCCTCAGGCGCCCGATCACGGTCACAACGTCGACCTTGCGCTGCTCCAGGGGCTTGAGCTCGATGAACATGCGGGCCGTGCTGCTGCCTCCCCCGGCGAAGCAGGCCACGTCCTGGATCGCCGGGTCCGCCCGGACGATGTCGGTCACCCGGGCGATCTTCCCGGCGAGAGCCGTGAAGGAGATGTCCTGGGCGCCCTCGATCGTGGCGCCGATGGACCCGGTGTCCTGCACGGGGAAGAACCCCTTCGGCACGGCGATGTAGAGGGCGACGGTCCCCACCATGGTTGCGAGGGTGACTCCGAGCATCAGCGACTCGCGCCGGATCACCCAGCGGAGCATCCGCTCGTAGCCGGCGAGCATCGCGTTGAATCCGGCCTCGAGCCACCGGAACAGCCGGGGGGGGGCGCTCTCGGAGGTCTCGTGCTTGAGGTACCGGCCGCACATCATGGGGGTGAAGGACAGCGACACGACGCAGGAGACCAGGATCGCCGCCGTCAGCGTGATCGCGAACTCGTGCAGCAGGCGCCCGAGCAGGCCCTCCATGAAGATCAGCGGGATGAAGACGGCCACGAGCGACAGGCTCATCGAAAGCACCGTGAAGCCGATCTGGCGGGCCCCCTTGGTTGCGGCCTCAACCGGCGTATCCCCCGCCTCGATGTGCCGGACGATGTTCTCGATGACAACGATCGCGTCGTCGACCACGAAGCCCACGGCAACCGTAAGGGCCATGAGCGAGAGGTTGTCCAGGGTGTAGCCCGCCAGGTACATGATCCCGAAGGTCCCCGCCCCGGCCAGGGGCACGGTGAAGCTCGGGATCACCGTCGCCCAGAACCGCCGCAGAAAGAGGAAGACCACCATCACGACCAGGACGACCGAGGTGATCAGCGTCATCTCGATGTGGCTGACGGAGGCCCGGATCGTGCGCGTGCGGTCGGTGTGGATCCGCATCTGGATCGCCGGGGGCATCCAGCGGCTGACCTTCGGCAGCAGGACCCGGATCCGGTCCACGGTCTCGATCACGTTCGCCCCGGTCTGCTTGAAGACGATCAGCAGGACCGCCTTCTGGCCGTTGAACCAGCCGCCCTGCCGGGTGTTTTCGACGTCGTCGGTGACCTCGCCCAGGTCGCCGAGGCGGATCGCCCCGCCGCGGTTGTGGAAGGCGACCAGCGGCCGGTAGTCGGCCGCGGTGAGCAGCTGGTCGTTGACCTTGATGACGTACGAGTGGTCGGGTCCGTCGAGGCTGCCCTTGGGCAGGTTCGCGTTGGACCCGGCCAGGAAGGCCTTCACGTCGTCCAGGCTCTTGCCCATGGCGGCGAGCCGGCCCGGGTCCACGCGGACCCGCACCGCGGACTTCTCGGCCCCGCTCACCTGGACCTGGCTGACGCCGTCGACCTGGCTCAGCTCCTGGGCCAGCACATCATAGGCGTAGTTGTAGACGTCGCCCGGGGCCAGGGTGTCCGAGGTCAGCGCCAGGATCAGGATCGGCGAATCCGACGGGTTGAAGTTGCGGTAGGCGGGTCGCGTGACGAGCGCGGCCGGCAGGTCGCCCTGGGCCGCGTTGATCGCGGCCTGGACGTCGCGCTTGGCGCTATCGGTCGTGCGGTTCAGGTCAAACTGGACCGTGACGTTGGAGTTGCCCAGGGAGCTGCTCGACGTGAGCTCGGTCACCCCAGCGATCTGCGCAAAGCGGCGCTCGAGGGGGGCGGAGACCGAGGTCGCGACCGTGACCGGGTCGGCGCCGGGCAGGTTCGAGGATACGTTGAGGGTCGGAAAGTCGACCTGCGGCAGCGGGGCGATCGGCAGGCTGCGGAAGGCGACGATCCCCGACAGGAGCAGCCCGACGGCGAGCAGCGTCGTCGCAACGGGGCGTCGGATGAAGGGGCCCGATACGTTCATTTTCCCCTGGGGGCTAGGCAGCCGTGACGGGCCGGACCGGGGCGCCGCGGCGGGACACCCATCGGCTCAGCCGGTCCATGTACAGGTAGACGACCGGGGTCGTGTAGAGGGTGATCAGCTGCGAGAGGAGGAGCCCCCCGACCATCGTGATCCCCAGCGGGCGGCGCAGCTCGGAGCCCGTGCCGCTCTCGATCGCCAGCGGGACGGCCCCCAGCAGGGCCGCCATGGTCGTCATCATGATCGGCCTGAACCGCAGCAGGCAGGCCTGGTAGATCGACTTCTCGGGGGGAAGCCCCTCGGTGCGCTCCGCGTCGAGCGCGAAGTCGATCATCATGATGGCGTTTTTCTGGACGATGCCGATCAGCAGGACGATCCCGATCAGGGCCACCATGGAAAAGTCGATCCGGCAGATTTCCAGGGCCAGGAGGGCCCCCACTCCGGCCGAGGGGAGCGAGGACAGGATCGTGATCGGGTGGATGTAGCTCTCGTAGAGGACCCCCAGGACGATATAGACCACCACGATCGCCGCGGCGATCAGCCAGGGCTCGCTCTGGAGCGAGGTCTGAAACTCGGCGGCGCTGCCCGAGTACGAGGCTCGCACCGTCTCCGGAAGCCCGATCTCGGTCTGCGCCTGCGAGACCGCGGCGACCGCGTCGCTTAGGGAAAAGCCGCGCCTGAGGTTGAAGGAGACCGTGGCCGACGGGAACTGCCCCTCGTGGGTGATGACGAGCGGGGCGGTCGCGCTGTCGACAGTCGCGAAGGCCCCCAGGGGGACGAGCTGCCCGGAAGTGCTCTTCACGTAGATCCTGCCCAGGGAGGCGGGATCCTTCTGGAACGAGGGAAGGACCTCGAGGATCACCCGGTACTGGTTGAGCTGCGTGAAGATGGTCGACACCTGGCGCTGGCCGAAGGCGTCGTAGAGGGTGTTGTCGATGTCCTGGGGCAGGACATTCAGCCGCGAGGCCTTGTCACGGTCGACGGATACCGTGACCTGGAAGCCGTCGTTTTGCTGGTCGCTCGACACGTCGTTGAGCTCGGGGGCGGCCCGCAGCCGCTCGACCAGGCGGGGTGTCCACTGGGCCAACTCCTCGGCGTCGGCGTCCTCCAGGGTGTACTGGTACTGGGTGCGGCTGACGCGGCTGTCGATTTGCAGGTCCTGTACGGCCTGCATGTACAGGGCGATCCCCTCCACCCCCTTCACCGACTCCCTCAGTCGGGCCATGATGTCGGCGGCCGACGACGAGCGCTCGTCGCGGGTCTTCAGGTTGATCGTCAGGCGCCCGGTGTTGAGGGTCGGGTTGATCGTGCCGGCCCCGACAAAGGAGGCCACGCTGGCGACATCCGGGTCCTTGCGGACGATGTCGGCGACCGCGCGCTGCCGGGCGACCATGGCCGAAAACGAGATGCTCTCCGCGGCGTCGGTCACCCCGATGATCAGGCCGGTGTCCTGCTGCGGCAGGAGGCCCTTCGGCACGAAGACGTAGAGGCCGAGGGTGAGGGCCAGGGTGAAGAGCGCCACCCCCAGGGTGAGCGGCTGGTGGGCGAGCACCCACTTCAGGCCCCGGTCGTAGAGGGCTAGCATCCCGTCGAAAAACCGCTCGCTCACCGCGTAGAACCTTCCCGGGGCCTCCCCGGTCTCCGCCTTGAGGAGCCGGGCGCACATCATGGGGGTCAGGGTCAGCGAAACGAAGGCCGACACGACGATCGCCACGCTCAGGGTGACGGCGAACTCCCTAAACAGCCGGCCGATGACCCCCGTCATGAACAATAGAGGGATGAAGACCGCGATCAGGGAGAAGGTCAGCGAGATCACCGTGAAGCCGATCTGCTTGGACCCCTTGAGGGCCGCCTCCAGGGGGGCGTCCCCCTTCTCGATGTAGCGGACGATGTTCTCGATCATCACGATCGCGTCGTCGACGACAAAGCCCGTGGCGATCGTCAGCGCCATGAGCGACAGGTTGTCCAGGCTGAAGCCCGCCAGCTGCATCACTCCGAAGGTGCCCACGATGGCCAGCGGCAGGGCCACGCTCGGAATCACCGTCGCCCAGAGTTTCCTCAGGAATAGGAAGATCACCATCACGACCAGGACCACCGTCAGGATCAGCGTGAACTGCACGTCGGCCACCGAGGCCCGGATGGTCGTCGTCCGGTCGGTGAGCACCGTCACGTGCACGGCCGGCGGGATCGATCGCAGCAGCGCCGGCAGCAGCGCCTTGATCCGGTCCACCGTCTCGATGATGTTCGCACCGGGCTGGCGCTGGATGTCGAGGATGACGGCGGGCTTGTCCCCGTACCAGCCCGCCAGCTTCGTGTTCTCCACGCTGTCGACCACGCGGCCCACGTCGCTGAGGCGGATGGGGGCCCCGTTGCGGTAGGCGATGATGACCGCGCGGTAGTCGGCGGCCGAGAACAGCTGGTCGTTCGCGTTGATGGCGTAGGCCTGGTGGGCCCCGTCAAAGCTGCCCTTGGGGGCGTCAACGTTGGCCTGGGTGAGGGCCACCCGCACGTCCTCCAGGCTCAACCCCTGGGCGGCGACCGCGGAGGGGTCGACCTGGACCCGCACGGCCGGCTTCTGGTTGCCCTCGATCGTGACTAGGCCCACGCCGGACACCTCGCTCAACTTCTGCGCCAGGAGCGTGTCGGCAAAGTCGTTCACCCGGTCGATGGGCAGCGTGTCGGAGGTCACCGCCAGGGACAGGATCGCCGTGTCGGCCGGGTTCACCTTGTTGTAGACGGGCGGCGACGGGAGGTTCGTCGGCAGCACGCCGCTGGCGATGTTGATCGCCGCCTGCACGTCCTGGGCGGCGCTGTCGATCCCGCGCTCCAGGCTGAACTGGAGCGTGATCGTGCTCACCCCGAACGAGCTCACCGAGTTCATCGCCGTCAGCCCGCTGATCTGCCCGAACTGCTGCTCGAGCGGGGTCGTGACCGAGGAGGCCATGACGTCCGGCGAGGCCCCCGGCAGCTGGGTCGTCACCTGGATCGTCGGGAAGTCGACGCTCGGCAGGGCCGAGATCGGCAGCAGGTAGTAGCCCAGCAGCCCGAGCAGCACCACCCCCGCCATCATCAGCGAGGTCGCGATCGGGCGCCGGATGAAGATTTCCGAGACGTTCATTGGCCGCCCGCCGTCACTTGCTGGCCGGCTGCCGGGCCGGGCGGCTGGAGGCGGCCGGCGCCGTGGTCACGCGGCTTCCGGTCTGCAGCTTGTACTGGCCGTCGACGACGACACTCTCCCCGGCCTGGAGCCCCTTGTCGATCAGGGCGTAGCCGGCGTCAACCTGGGAGACCTGGATCGGGCGGGGCTCCACGGTCGAGTCGGCCCGGATCACGAAGGCGTAGGAGCCTTGGGGCCCGCGCTGCACGACGCTTGCCGGGACGACGATCCCACCGGGGCGGGTCTCGACGAGCAGCCGCACGCTCACGAACTGCCCCGGCCAGAGCGCAAGGGCCTCGTTCGGGAAGACGGCCTTCAACCTGATCGTGCCGGTGGTCGTGTCGATCTGGTTGTCGACGACCCCCAGGGTGCCGGTGTCGAGGACGGCTCCGCCGTCGCCCACCGCGAGGACCGAAAGCGGCGCGCCCGAGGCCGACAGCTTCCGGAGCCTGGGCCAGTCCTGCTGCGGCAGGGTGAAGATGACCGATATGGGCTTCAATTGGTTGATGACCACGATCCCGTTTGTGTCGGTCGGGTGGACGACGTTTCCCTGGTCCACGAGCCGGATCCCTGTGCGGCCCGCCGTGGGGGCCGTGATCGAGGTGTAGGCGAGCTGGATCGACTGCGCCTCAACGGCGGCCTGGTCGGCCTGGACAAGGGCGCGGAGCTGGTCGACGGTGGCCTTCTCCAGGTCGACCGTCTGCTGGTCGGCCAAGCCCTGCTTGAGGAGCGAGCTGTTGCGCTGGAAGGTCAGGGTCGCGCTGGCGAGCTGGGCCTCGTCCTGGGCCTTCTTGGCTTGGGCCTGGTCGAACTGCGCCTGGTAGGTCCTGGGGTCCACGATGGCGAGCAGGTCTCCGGCCTTGACCTCCTGGCCCTCGGTGAAGGCCACCTTCATGAGCACGCCCTCGACCTGGGTGCGGACGGTGACCGCATTGAAGGCCTGGACGGTGCCGATCCCGTCGAGGTAGATCGGGGTGTCGCGCCGCTCGGCCTTCCCGGCAATGACCGGGACGGGGGGCCCGCCCGCCCCGCCCCGGGCAGCGACCGAGTCCGAGGGCTGCCGGCTGCATCCGGCCGCGGCGAGGAGCGCCACAAGAAAAATGAGGGGAAGTCTTGGCATGTGAGTAAGGTGCGGTGCCGGCGGAGCCGGTTTTGGAAAGACAGTCTCTACGTTGGCTCCGGTTGGCCGGGTCCCGCAAGCCTAACGCACCGCGGAACCCGAGGTTGCGAAAAAACGCTCTCTTTACACGGATTTCCCGGAGCCGCCGGCGGCATCCTCAAGGGCCTTGAGCCTCTGGAAGAACTCCGGAAGTCGGTGCTGGAGGGCGACGATGCGCCGCTCGAGCATGTACGGCAGGCACGGGGTCCCGTTGACGACCGAGCCCGGCTCGATGTCCCGGTTGATCCCGGCCTGGGCCCCGACCTTGGTGCCCTTGCCCACGGTGACGTGGCCGACCAGGCCCGCCTGGCCCCCCAAGACGACGTAGTCCTCGAGGGTCGTGCTGCCCGAGATCCCCACCTGGGCGCAGATCAGGCAGTGCCGGCCGATCACGACGTTGTGCGCGACCTGGACCAGGTTGTCGATCTTGGTGCCCTCCCCCACGTAGGTGCGGCTGAACCGGGCCCTGTCCAGGGTCGTCCCGGCCCCGATCTCGACGTCGCTGGCGATCTCCACAAATCCGACCTGGGGAAGCTTCTCGTGGCGCCCGGCCACAAACTCGTAGCCGAACCCCTCCGAGCCGACAACGCAGCCGGGGTTCAGCCGGACCCGGTCGTGGAGGATGCACTCGGCGGTGACGATCGAGCCCGGCATCAGCCAGCAGTCGGCGCCCACGCGGGCCCCGCGGCCGATGAAGACCTGGGCCTGCAGGTGGCTGCCCCCTCCGACGCTTGCGCCGTCCTCGACCACGCACAGCGGCCCAACCGTGGCCTTGGACGAAACCGAGGCCCCCGGGGCGACGAAGGCCGACCGGTGGATCCCCGGGGCCGGCCGGGGCCAGAGGGTCTGCTCGATGCGCGTGCACACGCGGGCCAGGGCAAGCGAGGGGTTGTCCACCTCGAAGAAGAGCTGGCCCGGGGCGGGATCGCCCTCGTAGCCGGCGGGCAGCAGGATCACGGAGGCCCTGGACTTGGGCACCTGCTGCCGGTATTTCGCGTTGCCGAGGAAGGACAGATCCCCGGGGCCGGCCGTGTCGAGGCCGGCTATCCCGCGGACGATCTCAGCGGTTGACCCCCGCCTGAGGCGGGGCTGGACCATCGAGGCGATCTCGTCGGGGGAGAACGATACCTGCATCGGCCCAGCGTGGGGACAAAAAAGAAGCTCCGCAACCCCTCAGAGCAGGGGCGGCGGAGCTTTTGAAAGCGGACGGATCCGATTACTTGGACGGGGCCGTGACGCCGGGCACCGTGATCTTCGGGGTCGCCGAGGATGAGGGGGCCGGGGACGAGGGGACCGTGATCGCGGGGGACGGGGACGAGCTCGATCCGGAGGCCGGGCGGGTCTTGTTGATCTCAGCGGCTACCTCTTCGGTGATGTCGTAGGCCGGATCGGTGTAGAGGACCGCCGGGACGCCGAGCAGCGACGGGCCGGACTTGTCGATCACGAGGGTTGCGTCGTGGCGCTTGGCGACCTTGACGACGACCTTGGAGATCTCGCCGAGCATCATGCTGCGGAAGGTCTGGATGCGCTGCTGGATCGTGGCCTTGGCGTTGTTGGCGAAGGTGTTCACGTCCTGCATCTTGGCCTGGATCTCCTGGCCCTTCTTCTGGGCCTCGGCGATCGCCTTGGCCTTCGCGTCAGACGTGGCGGTCGGATTCTTGGACTGCTCGTCGAGATCCTTGTACTCGGCAACCATCGCGTTGCCTTCCTTGTTCATCTTGTCGATCTCGGCCTGGGCCTTCTGGCTGGCCTCGTCGAGCTTGGCCTTCTCGGCCTGCGTCTCGTAGTGGTTGTCGAAGAGTTGGGCCATGTCCACAACCGCGATCTTGGGGGCGGGTTGGGCTTGGGACAGGAGCGTAGCGGCGCTGAAGGCTCCCAGGGATAACAGGGTCTTTGTGGTATTCTTCATGAGTGATTTGTGCAAAGTAAGCGGCGACTAGAACAGAATTAGAACCGGGTGCCAAAGGAAAAATTAAACTGGCCTCCCGATTTGTTCTTATAGTGGACGTCCCCGCGCAGGGGGATTCCGTAGTCGAGAGTCAGGGGGGCGCCCATCACGAACAGCCTCAGGCCGAAGCCGAAGTCGTCCTGGTAGTTGGAGGTGCTGAAGTCGAAGGAGCCCGGGTTGACCATGCCCGCGTCGTAGAACAGGGCGAAGCGCACGGGGCTCACGATGTCGACCGAGTACTCCGCCGAGAAGAACCCGTAGGTCTTGCCGCCGACCGGCTCCCCGTAGAGGTCCCGGGGGCTGACAAAGCGGAACTCGAACCCGCGCATGTCGTCAGGCCCGCCCAGGTAGAAGGCGTCGTAGTAGGGGACGGTCGTCGACGAGCCGAAGTTCTGGATCACCCCGCCTCGGGCGATCAGCGAGAGCACCTGGGCCTGGGCCTCGAACAGCTGGAAGAACTGCGAGCCGCGGAACTCCAGCTTGTAGTAGTTGTTCTTCCCGCCGAACGGCCCGCCCGCGATGGTCGCGTTCATCTCGACGCGGTTGCCGTGGGTCGTGTTGACGATCTTGTCGCGGGTGTCGCGGACCAGCTGCAGGCCCACCTTGCTCTCGGTGTTGTTGCCCTGCGCGGCCAAGATGACCGGCGAGGCCTGGGCGGTGACGTCCTTGATCTCGATCACCTGGTAGGTGTACGACAGCTGCGCGTCGATCAGCTCGAAGAGGTGCTTGCGGACGTAGACGGTGCCGCCGAGGTCGACCTCCTGGTAGTAGGTGCTGACGTAGCTCGAGCTCGTCCTGAACAGGCTGAAGCCGAGCGCCAGCTGCTTTTGCAGGAACCAGGGCTCCTCGAAGGACAGGACCGCCTCGTTGGACAGCTGGCCCAGCTGGAGGCGGATCCGGAACTTCTGCCCGGCGCCCTGGAAGATCGAGCGGCTGTTGAACAGGTCGAAGTTGGACTGGGAGATTTCGGCAAAGATCGTGGCCCGCTCAAGCGAGCTGTAGCCGGCGCCGAAGGTCAGCGCGCCCGTCCGGCCCTCCTTGACCGCCACCCGCATGTTCTTGCGGCCCGGGATGTTGGTCGACTGGGGGCTGACGTTCACGTCGTCGAAGAAGCGCGTGTTCTCGAGCCTGAGCTTGCTGATCTTCATGCGGACCGAGTCGAAGACATCGCCCGGCCCTAGGGCGAGTTCGCGCAGGATGACCGTGCTCTTGGTCTTCGTATTGCCCTCAAGGACGACCGACTCGACGTTGTAGCGGTCGCCCTCGTCGATCTGGTACTCGATATCGATCGCGCCGGTGTCGACGTTGGGCTTGCGGATCAGCCGCACGTTGGTCTCCACGTACCCGTCCTTGCCGTAGAAGTCCTCCAGGCGCTGGGTGTCATCGTCCAGCTTCGGCGGCGAGAAGACCGCCCCGCGCTTCTGGCGGACAACCCGGCCCAAAAGCGCCGAGGAGTGGAGCTTGTTGCCGGAGAAACTGACCTGGCCGACGTGGTACTGGCGGCCCTCGGTGATGGCGATCGTGATGATCAGCTTTCCCGGGGTCGGGTACGAGAAGACGACCTTGTCCTCGGCGATCTCCACGTCGAGGTAGCCGTGCTCCCGGTAATAGTCCCTGAGCTTGCCCAAGTCGTCGTCGAAGGTGTCGTCCTTGAACCGGCCCGTGTCGGTCAGCCATGAGAAGATCCACCAGCGCCGGGTGTCCATCTGCCTGCGCAGGGTCCGGACCTTGAAGCTCTTGTTGCCGGAGAAGCGCACGTCGGCGATCTTCACGCGGTCCCCCTCGCGGATCCGGAACACCACCGTCCCGAAGCCCGTGGCGCGGTTGCGCTCGACGACGTAGGTCACCGAGACCTGGTTGTACCCCTCCTTCTGGTAGTACTCGTGGATCTTCTCGGAGTCGGCCTTCACCTGGCGCTCGTCCAGGGCCGTATTGGGCTTGGTCTTGACCTCGCCCTCGAGCTTGCTGGTCTTCACCTTCTTGTTGCCGTCGTAGCGGACGGCGAGAACCCGGAACTTCGGCGTCACCTCGACGACCAGGTTGAAGGTCCTCGGGCCGGCCGCCTCCCACTTCGTCTGGATGAACTCGAACAGGCCCGTCTTGTAGAGGTTGCGGATGTCGCGGTCCAGGATCGTGTCGTCCAGGTCGCCGCCCTCGTGGAGCTGCATGTTCGCCCGGACGACCTGTTCGTTCACGTTGGCCGTGCCGACGAACTTGACCGTGATCGTCCCGACCCGGTAGCCGGCGCCCGGCACTTGGTCGGCGGCCGGCGCCTGCTGTGCGGGGGCCGTCCGGACACCAGCAACCAGCGTCAGGCCAACAAGCAGCAGAATGCGCGCCACCCGCGGCAGGGGGTTACTGGGTATAGTTTTCAAATCGGGTGATGTCTCTGAGGAAAGTCAGCTTCAAATCTCCTACCGGCCCGTTCCGTTGCTTGGCAACGATTAACTCCGCTGAATCGGCGGCTACCTGGTATTTTTCGTCGGCATCTCTGGGTCGGGCGAGCATGAGCACTACGTCGGCGTCCTGCTCGATCGATCCGGATTCGCGCAAATCGGCGAGCTTCGGCGCGCGGTTCTCCTTCTCGGAAGAGCGGTTGAGCTGACTTAGTACAACCACGGGCACATCAAGTTCCTTCGCAAGCGCCTTTAGTCCGCGGGAAGCCTCGGCGACCTGCTGCTCCCGGGGCGTCTGGCCGTCTGTCGGGCTCAGCAGCTGCAGGTAGTCGACAATGATCAGTCCGAGCTTTCGGCGGGCGTGGAGCCGCCGCGCCTTCGCGCGCAACTCCATGATTGTCAAGTGACTGGAATCGTCGATGTAGAGCGGGGCCTTCGAAAAATTGTCGGCGGCCTCCAACAGGTGCGCATTGTCCTCTCCGCTGCGGGAGAGCAGCCCCTCACGCAACAGCTTCAAGTTCACCCGGGCCCTCGAGCAGAGCATGCGCAGGGCGAGCTGGGCGGCGCTCATCTCCAGGGAGAAAACAAGCGTCGTCACGGGATCCCCGTGCCGGGGCATGACTGCGGCCTCCGCGAAATTCAGGGCAAGGCTCGTCTTTCCCATCGAGGGCCGGGCCGCTAGGACGATCATCTCCTGGCGCTGGAAGCCCCAGGTCAGGTTGTCCAGGTCCTTGAAGCCGGAGGGAACTCCCGTGAGCTCGCCCTTCTTCATCATCATCTTGGAGATGACGTTCATCGCCTCGGTCGTCGGCTCCTTCATCTGCTTGGCGACGTCGACGATCCGGTCCTGGGTCACCTGGAAAAAGTCGTGCTCAACCCGGTCGATGAATTCCTCAAGCCCCCCCTGGAAGCCCAGGCAGTTCTCGACCGTTTGCGTGGCGACCTTGATCAGCTCCCGCAGCAGGTACAGCTCCCTAACCCGGTCTATGAAATACTGCGCCTGGGCGGTCGTGGGGATCTTGCCGCTGAGCTGCGCGAGGAAGGCGTAGCCCCCGATCGAGTCGAGCTGGCGGGCGCTTTTCAGCTCCTCGGCGACGACCGTGACGTCGACCGGAGGGTTCTTCTGGTAGAGCTCGCACACCTTCTCGTACACCAGCCGGTGGGCCGGGCTGTAGAAGGCCGCGGGCGGGAGCCTCGCCTCGAGGCAGCGGGCGATAGTCTCTGAGCCGTCGAGCAGGCAGCAGCCCAGCAGGTACTCCTCAGCCTCAAGGCTGTGCGGAGGGGCCCGGCCCGCCTGCGGGGCCTGGGGAGTGCGCTGGGTGGGGCTTGAGGCCTCTTCCGGCATGGATCGCCCGCTTTCGGAAGTCGTCGGCCCGGGTCAGGGCCTACTTCTTGGCGTCGGCGGCCCTCTTGCCCTCGGGCTTCTTCTCCTCGGAGGCCTTGGCGTCGGCCTGGTCGATGATCGGGTTCTCCGACACGACGTCGAAGGGCAGCTCCACCGTGACGTCGGCGTGGAGCTTCACCTTGACGGTGTGCTGGCCGAGGGCCTTGACGGGCGTGAAGAGGTGGATGCGCTTCTTCTCGATCTCGAAACCGAGCGCCACGAGCTTTTCGTGCAGGTCGGCCGCGGTGATCGCGCCGAACATCTTGCCGCCCTCGCCCGTCTTGACGGCGAAGGCCAGGCTCGCCTTCTCGAGCTTGCGGGACAACTCCTGGGCCCCGTTGAGCTCCTGGGCCTCGCGCTCGGCGCGGCGCTTCTTGAGCGCCTCGACCTGCTTGCGGTTGGCGTTGGTGAGCGGCACCGCGATGCGGCGGGGCAATAGGTAGTTGCGGGCGTAGCCGGCGCGGACCTTGACTTGGTCTCCCTCGCCGCCGAGGCCTTCGACGGGCTTGAGGAGGAGGATTTCGGTATTGGACATGACGATAAAGGGTTCGGGTTTGGTCTTGGGTTAGAACGGGACGTCCTCGTCGCCGGGTTCCTTGCCGGCGGGGGCGTGGGGCTTGGCGGAGGAAGCGCCCTGCGGGGCCGCCTCGTCGGGGGCGGCGTGCGGGGCGGGGCTTGCGCCCCCGCCTCCCGAGCCGCGGCTGTTGAGGAATTGGACGTTGTCGAGGACGACCTTCATCTTGCTGCGCTTCTGGCCGCTGGTCTTGTCCTCCCACTGGTCGAGCTTCAGGCGGCCCTCGATCATCGCGAGGCTCCCCTTGGTGAGGTACTTCGACACGAGCTCCCCCTGCTTGCCCCAGGCTTCGATGTCGACGAAGGTGGTCTCGTCCCGGGTCGCGCCCGACTCGTCCTTGAACTGCCGGTTGACCGCGATCCCGAACTGGCAGATGGAGGTGCCCTTCGGCGTGACCCGCAGCTCGGGGTCGCGCGTGAGGTTGCCGATCAGGAAGACTTTGTTGAGGTAAGCCATGGTGGTGGGGGGTTCAGGCCCGCCGGGGCCTTCGTCAGACGGACTCGACGAAGGTGCGGTAGACGCTGTGGTTGAGCCGGAGCCTCTCCTTGAGTGCGGCGGGGCCCTCGGGCGGGGCGGAAAAGGCAACCTGCACGTAGGTCGCGCCGGCGAACTTGGCGTCGGTGACGCGGGCAAAGTCCTTCTTGCCCAGGTTCTCCACGGCGGTCACCTCGCCATGCACGGCGGCGATCTCCTTCTTCACGCTCTCAATGATCACGTCGGCCGTCTCCTCCTTGCCCCGGTTGTCGAGGATGAAGGTGGCGCGGTAGTGGCGTTTGGCTGTTTCGTTCATGTTGGGTCTTTGCGATTAAGGAGGGTCATGGCCTGGTCCGGGCCGCTGGCGATCAGCAGCTCCAGTCCCTGGACGTAGGAGTCGAGTTTGTGTTCGATTGTGGCAAGTTGTTCGGAGGTGAATTCACTGAGGACGAAGTCCTTGAGGTCCATCTGCGGAGGCTCCTTCGGCCCGATGCCGATGCGGTAGCGCGCGAACCCGTCGCCCAGGTGCTCGAGCAGGCTCGAGACCCCGTTGTGACCCCCGGCACTTCCCAGGACCGAGACCTTGAGCCGCCCCAGGTCGATCGTCAGGTCGTCGTGGACGACCGCGACCGAGTCGACGGGCAGCTTGTGGTAGCGGGCCATGCCCCCCACGGAGCGGCCGCTTTCGTTCATGAAGGTCAACGGCTTGGTGAGCCAGACGGAGGGCCGGCCGGGGACGTCCCAGCGGGCGACCTCCGCCTCGAAGGCGGCGTTCGAGCGCCAGGAAAGCCCGTGCTTGCAGGCCAGGGCGTCGACCACCATCCAGCCGAGGTTGTGGCGGGTGCGCGCGTAGTCCCGGCCCGGGTTGCCCAGGCCGGCGACAAGCGTAATGGACATGACTCAAAGAACCCGCGCCGGGCCCGCGCAGACGATAGTCGGCGCAAACCGGCGCGAAAAAAAAGCTTACTTCTTGGCGGGCTTCGCTCCGGCGGGCGCGGCTCCGGGCTTGGCGCCCGGGGCGGCGGCACCCGGCTTTGCGCCGGGGGCTGCGGCAGGGGCGGC
>CAIOZY010000001.1 GCA_903862935.1 uncultured Opitutaceae bacterium | reverse complement strand
TATAGCGCAACTGGCCTGCCGTCGGGGCTTGTGGTGAATGCGACCACTGGGCTGATCTCCGGTACGCCGACGAACGCCGGGACGAGCCAGGTCACGATTGGCGCCACAAATAGTGCGGGCCCGGGAACAGCCGTGCTCACCATCACAGTGGTTAACTCAATCAGACCCCATGTATCGTGGGGCGCAAAATCCGTGACCGCGTCACCGGGTCAAGCGCTTGCGGTAACAATGGCTGCGTTCAATGATGGCACTGCTGATTGGATTACACCCACCGACGCGTACGAGGTATGGGTAAGTTGGGACAACGGCCGAGCGTACAATTCAAACTACGGCTACTTTGTATCGAACGGTAACCCACTCGGCAATGCGGCCCCAGGTCAATCCACAACGCCCTCATTCATTGTGACCGCGCCGATCTCGGACGGCATTTACACAATTAGACTGCATCCGTATCTAAACGGTTCATTGACGTTGGTCCCTAACGATGCCATCGTTAGCCTAGCGGTCAATGAAGCACAGAGTGGTACTATATACACATTCACGACTTTCGCTGGGGCCGCTGGTCAGATTGGATTCGGCGACGGTCCTGGAAACACTGCGCGGCTTGAATTTCCTCTTGGTGTCGCGGCAAATGCTGCTGGTATGTTGTACGTGACGAATCTCCCGGCCACGATTCGACAAGTCACAGCAGATGGTATAGTGACAACGTTGGCGGGGACAGCCGGAGTGCAAGGGAGTGCGGACGGGATTGGAGGCGCAGCACAGTTTAATTTCCCTTACGGCGTTGTTGTAGACGCAGCTGGTAACATCTACGTTGCGGATTGGGGTAACAACGTCATCCGGAAAATCTCAGCTAGCGGTGTAGTGACAACGATCGCCGGGACTGCTGCCATATCCGGTAACGCAAACGGAACGGGAAGTGCAGCGCAGTTTAATGGCCCCTGCGGAATTGGCGTGGATAATGCCGGCAACGTGTACGTTGCGGACTCCAATAACTGCACCATTCGGAAGATTGGGCCCGGCGGTGTAGTGACAACGTTGGCAGGAACGGCGGGAGTGCAAGGGAGCGCGGACGGAATCGGGAGCGCGGCAACGTTCAACAATCCTAGCGGAATTGCCGTGGATGATACTGGCAACGTGTACGTGGCAGACACGAATAATCACTCAATCCGGAAGATCACAGCTGGCGGTGTAGTGACAACCCTAGCAGGGACAGCGGGAGTGCAAGGGAGCGCGGACGGAACTGGAAGCGCGGCGCGGTTTTATGAACCTTATGGGGTGGCTGTAGATCGGGCTGGAACGGTGTACGTGGCAGACTCGGGCAATGATATAGTCCGGAGGGTCACAGCTCGCGGTGTGGTGACAACCTTGGCTGGAACAGCGGGGGTGCAAGGCAACGCGGACGGAATCGGAGGCGCAGCACAGTTCGGAGCTCCTTTTAGCGTAGCTGTGGATGGAGCTGGAATTCTTTACGTTGCCGACACATACAACCACACAATTCGAAAGGGCGTGCCTGTTTCACCGGTGATAATGACGCCGCCACAAAGCCAGGCGGCTACCGTAGGCGCATCTGTAACTTTCTCCGCCGCAGCGAGCGGCACCCCAAATCCAACCTACCAATGGTATTTCAACGGCAATCCCATTTTTGGTGCAACGAATAGTTCCTATGCAATAGCCAGCGTCCAGCCCTCCAACTCTGGCAGCTACATAGTAGTTGCCACAAGCGGGGTTGCTTCCACGGCCAGTTTACCCGCCATGTTAACTGTGACCGCGGCGTCGGGGCAGCCGGCAATCGCCGCCCAGCCAGTTTCGCAAACTATCGTGCTTGGTAGCACGGTGGTCTTCAACGTCAGCCCGTCCGGTGTCGCTCAATCCTCATCCGACTCGCCCGACATTCTTCGAACAGAATCGCTGCAGACCAGATCTGCAAGTGGGGCAGCGACGACTTACCAGTGGTACTTCAATGGAAACATCATCACCGGAGCGACCAGTTCAACCCTTGTCGTCGAAGCTACCGTTGACTCGGCAGGTGCGTACAGCTGTCTCTTGAAAAACACATTAGGCTCGGTCCTCAGTAGCACAGCCATCTTGTCCATCACGGCCACCAACAACCCTGGTCGACTAATCAATCTCTCGGTTAACGCGGTAGTCAATGCCTCGGGACTCATCATGGGCTTTGTGACGGGAGGTGCCGGAACGACAGGCTCCCAGAGCCTGATGATCCGTGCTGGGGGTCCAGTGTTAACTCTGTACGGTGTCACCGGAGTCCTGCCTGATCCACAACTGACAGTGTTTAACGGCCAGACGCCGATCGCAACGAACGCCGGCTGGGGCAGCCCAGCCATTAACCTAACAGCTGTCAACCTGGCTCAGGCCAATACAGGGGCCGGGATGGTGTATACCAATCCCGCCAGCTTGGACGCGGCGACTGTCCTGAGCCTTGCTGCTAACCCCGGCTACACGGTTCTTGTTTCCGGGAAGTCTAGCGATTCCGGTCGGACGCTGGCCGAGGTCTACGACGACACCACGGTGAACACATACACACCGACAACGCCTCGGCTGGTGAATGTTTCCTGTCGAATCTCGGTGGGGGTCAGCAGCAGCCTTACCGAAGGCTTCTACATCGGTGGGACGACAGCGAAAACGGTGTTGATACGTGCCATCGGTCCGGGTCTCACGGCTTTGGGTGTGAGCGGTGTCATGCCTGATCCACAATTGACCGTCTACAGCGGCCAAACTGCGATCGCCTCCAATGTAGGCTGGGGCGGGAATTCCCAGCTGACGTCCATCATGACCGCGGTGGGGGCCCTTCCTACCCCCCCGGCAACCGGCGACTCGACCATTGTTATCACACTTGCACCAGGCGGCTATACGGCTGTCGCCACCAGCGCCAGCGGCACTGCGGGCAACGTACTTGTCGATATCTTCGAGGTTCCATAAGGCACCTATCCAATGCACCCGGCTCACCGAACCACTATAACCTCGCAAACCTAGGCCGACTCTTCCAACGAGTCTCCACATAATAAATTCTCTAGAATACCACGCGCTTAGCCATGGAAAAACTGTGTTCTTGGCGTAGGTGTCCGTAAACACGCATCGCGAGCGCACCGCCGTCTTTGTGCCCAAGCCATCGGCTGACGGTTGGTATGTCTACCCCAGCTTCGATACAAGTAGTCGCAAAAAAATGCCGGAAATCATGGTGAGTGAACCGATGATAGCCTAGTCGTCGGCTTGCGGTGCCAAGACATTTCTTTGCGTCACGGATGCGGGCGATTGTATCCGAAGGCTTCGGGTTCGCCTCGTCGCACAATCGCAGCAGCAGCGACTGCAAAGCGTCGGTGATTGGAATAGACCTATGCTCGCGGTTCTTTGTGCCGATCTCGCCACCGGTGATAGTGAGGGTATTCCGGTCGAAATCGACGTCAGACCAGCGCAGCGACGTGGCCTCCTGAATCCGGCAGCCGGAATACGCGAGAAGTTCAACCAGGTCAGCGCCTGGCTTCGCCTTCCGTTGGCTATCAGCGCGTCCATCGGAAGCGCGGATCGCTTCGATGAGTTTCCTGAATTGTTCGCGCGTCGGGACCTCGATCGGTTTTGCGATGATCTTGCGCCGTTTGATGTCCTTGGCAGGGTTAGCCAGCATCAACCCAATTCGGACGGCGTAGTCGAAGATGAGCCGCATGGTGTCCAATTCGTGGACCAGTGTTTGTGGCGCCATCTTCACTCCCCGCTCGGTCAACCACCGTTCGCAATGATGAGGCTGGATGTGGCGAACTGTAATCCCCTTGAAAAAGGGCGACAGGTTACGGATGCACGATTCGCGGCGAAGGACTGTGCTGGGTTTCAATCCGTGCTGGGTGGCAGCTTTCCAACGCTCGGCAACCTCGTCAAAGGAAAGCCGGGCATCCTCGCCAATCGTGAGGTTCCCCACCTGGGCGCGAAGTTGGACCAAACGGCGGTCGGCCAGCTTGCGGTCTTTAGTCTTGAGTGATCGCCGAAATTGCTTGTCTCCCCGTTTCAGCAAGGCGTAATACCCACCACTTGTTTCCAAACGATAAAGGTTCTCCGCCACCCGATGAAACACCAACTTGCGAGCTGCCTTGGCCTCTCCCAGAGGTTCGGTTTCCATGCTCAGAGGCTAATGGTGACAAATCACGGTGACAAGTCTGAATTCTTTGGAACGTTATAGTTTCATAAATCGTTATTCTAGAATTAAATGGCAAGGTAGCTCAGTTGGTAGAGCAGAGGACTGAAAATCCTTGTGTCCCCGGTTCGATTCCGGGCCTTGCCACCACTTTAAGTAGTTTATTATTATCTTGTTACATATCTAGCATTGTGGGTGCAGCAGAAGTGCAGCAGATTTTGCCACAGCTGCTATCCGTTTTAGATTTTTCTCGCCCCGCCCCAACATCCCCCCGGGCCACTCACTTACGCAGTTTGTGGCTCCAGCCCCCCCGAAAAGGCGCTTATGTCTACCAAGAAGCAAATCGCTGTCGCGTGCACCATAGTGGTCCTTGTTCTGTACGTGTCACTCGAGCAGTACAGCAAGGCGAGCCGCTTGGTCTTCGCCATCGGTCATCGCATCACTCCGGCCAATATCCCACAGATTCTTTCAGCCATTGCGTGGCCTGCAGTGGTCCTTGGGTTAGTCGTGTTGCTTCGCCACGCACTCTTGGGGCTCCTCGAACGCCTCGAGTACGTGCTCTGGGGTGACAAGAAGATCAATTTCAAGCAATGGGGCGCCGCGAATTTCGCAAGGACGAAGGAAAATGCAACAGGCGAAGCTGTCGCTGTAAATCCAGTCGAAAAGCAAGACGCTCTTCAGGCCGCACCGCCCCACCCCGGCCCACCGCCCGCAATCGCGATGGAAAAGATTGGAAACATCTATTGGCTCGGGTCTGACCTCGTAAACGCCGTGGACGTCCTGCTTCGAAATGGAAATCGCGACGCGATTGCCCACATATTGCGGCAGGCAAACCACCACATGAAGGTTATCGGTTTGGTAGGCTCACCGCTCCAATCTCGGCTGCAACGGCTAAGAGACGATGCGGCTAAGAGTCTCGAGAAAGATTGGACAGCCGAGCGCAGGGTCCAGACTGCACAAGACATATTTTCGATCATGGTCGAATTCGGCCACATGACCGAACGGCTCCAGCCAGGATTTGATCCGAATCCGAAAGACTAACGTCGGCACCTGCACACAGCGGGAATGATGGAGGACTCAAGTACGATCGGCGGAAAAATAGTCCGGCCGATCCTGTCCGTTTTTCTTGGCCCAACCGTCCGCCCGTGTTCCCGGACGCCGCGGCGACCAGGAACACGGGACAACGGGAAGCCCTCAGTACGCCATTCCCCAGTCCTTGACCAAGCGCCAGCCAACGACCTCCGCCTCGCCCCGAGCCCACCAAAGAGAGCCTGTCCAGACCGCCGAGGATATGGTCCCGTCCTGGAACTGCACCTCAATCGGGAAGGCGTACGGCGGCGGTGGGTCAGCGGCGGGACGGAAGGGGCCGCGTTTGGGATAGGGGTCGGTGAAGTCGGAGGGAGAGGTGGTGTTCATACGAACGGGGAGAAGGGCCGAGTCCATGCCCCCATTGGGCGGACTGTCAACCAACGAGCCTGGGAAAGCGAAGCTCGTGCAGATCAGCCCAGCGACCGTTGCCCTGCTGGCTGCCCGATGAAGATGTTGGGGCGTGCCATCGGCACAAGGTACCGGATCCGGCGAGTCGCGGCAAGAGGGCGCCGACAAGTGGACGCCGCAGGCGAATTGCGCCACCGCCCCCAGGCATTGTTTCGGCCGGCACAACCTCGCGAGGCTGTGCGAAGCCGATAGGTTGCGCGACAGTGAGCCGTGACAACGTGTCAGACAGTGCCGGTGACCGAAAATGGCATTTGACACGCTTAACTAGCGGGCGGGGCGGGCGTTAGCCCTAGAGTGACAGAAGTGACCGTAAAATCGGACCAAACTCCCCCCTATAAGGATATGTGCCACTTAATACTAATACCTATATTTTATATCTATCTATTAAATAATATACCGTCACGTCTGTCACTAGGAGGGTCGTTTTGTTGCCGGGCAACACCTTAGCCCGTGTCAGATCGACTTTGAAGTGCCGTCATTACCCTGTCACCCCGGGTGTCACCACCCCGGATCCTCGTAATCCTGCAACTCTGTTGCGCGCGCTCCCGCAACCCAGTTTCGCCCAAACCCAGTGAACCTGGAAGCTGCCGATCAGTGTATCCGGGAATGGGGAAAGCTGTGGGATCTCGACGAGCGGGATGGTCGGCTGCTCGAAGCGGGCGACCTGGTAACCAGGAGGCCGAATACGGCGACGCCAGGTGCCCAGGAAACCCGGAATCCCGGCGGACGAGGTCCAGAGGTAGCCGCGGAATTGGAGCGGCGGCTGACTAACAGGCTGCTGAACTACCGGTCGATTTGATACAACGGGGCGAGTAACGCGATAGTTCGATGGATTTTTCTGATTTTGACATGGATTCGAGCCCTTCCGGGCGCCGTTTTCGGCGCCGCTCGCCTCGGTTTCGGGGCTCTTTGCGGTGTGCGAGCGCACCGCGAGCCCGGCGGGCATCACGCCCGCGCCCATCTGGGCGGCTCAGTCATCAAGAGTTTTGCCATGCGCAGCAGGTTCAGAGCGGCGACCACGTATTGGCCGGCGGCGTGGCTGCGCTCGACCCCGCGGTAGCGACTCTTGCGGAATCCTCCGGTCGTCTTGACCCAGCCGAAAATCTCCTCAATGCGCTTGCGGATCCGCTGGCTGACCGTGTAGGCCCCGCTGCGCCGGATTCCCATGCGGTCCCGGTTCTCGCACAGCGCGGGATGCGGCTTGATTCCGTACTCCCGGACGCCTTCGACGAAGCCTTCCGTATGGTAGCCCTTGTCAGCTCCGATCGACTTGAGCCGGAAGCCCCGGTTCTTCAGTTCCACCGCCTGGTCGACGGCCACCTCGGATTCCGGCTCTCCGACGGCACCTCGGACCTCGAACAGCACGCACAGCCCATTGCGGTTTTCCATGGTCGCGTGGCCCGCGAAACACAGTCGCGCCTCTTGCCCTTTGCCCTTGCGGATCAGCTTGGCCTCCGGATCGGTGGTCGATTCGTGGGTGTCGTTGCTTCGCTTCTGTCCCTTGAAATCGGTCCAGGGGTTGCCCGAGCCAGGGCCTTTGCCGGAACCCTTTGGCTTGAAACTCTTGATCGAGGCCCACGCCTGGATCAGCGTGCCGTCCACCGAGAAGTGGTCGTTGGAGATCCAACCGTGCTGCTTAGCCAGTGCCACCACCTCGGCGAAGAACAGGTCCGCTACCTCGTGGCGGAGCAGCCGTTCCTGGTTCTGGCTGAAGGTCGAGGGGTCGAAGACCGCCTCGTCCAACGGCAAGTCGATGAACCAGCGGAACATCAGGTCGGTCTGGAGCCGAGCGCAGAGCTGTCGGTCGCTCCTCACCGTGAAGAGCGCCTGCAAGACCTTGGCCTTGAGCAGCCGCTCCGGCGGAATCGACGGCCGGCCACCCGCGACGTACATCTCCTCGAAGTGGGCGTCCATCCCTCGAAGAACCTCATCGACCAGCGCCTTGATCCGGCGGATAGGATGGTCGGGCGCGATCAGCGCCTCGACGTCAATCAGACTGACAAAACTCGCTTGGGTCGTCGGTTTTCCTCTCATATGTCACTATTATATGGATACTCCTGACTAAAACAAGCCTTTTTCAGCAACCTGCTAAGCTCTCACCGCTTCCTATTTCTCGGCACCGTCCACACCGATGCACCGTCAGCAAGTGTGGGAAAGTGTTTGGAATGAGACCCGCCCAGGTGCCCGAGCCACCCGCGGCGTTGGATCTTGTGCATCGTCCACTCGACCTTCGGAAACCATCTTGGCATCCTCTTTTGCCGCGCAACGGACGCTATAAGCTGACGAAGTTCATTGAGGCACGGGAGGAAATCCGGACTGCGCACACCCTTCGTAAGGTCCACCTCTAGCTGCCGCCGTAATCTTTCGGCGGTCAGACAATCTTCCCGATCGCGATCCGGTGTGTGGTTCTTCCTCATCGGAGCTCGAAGGAGATGTTGGCCCAGACAGCAGGCATTGCAGAGCGACGGGCGAAATCGAGAGAATGCAGGTCGATTTGGTCATTGCAACGGCGTTCTCGAAATCCTGGCGGCCAAGGCCCGGGTAGCCGGGAACAGAGATCGGGGCGGATGGAGGCCCTGGCGCCTGGGCAGGCGGGGCAGGACAATCGGGGAGCCCGGGCAATCTTCTTTCTGGGGTGTGGTACCGGGCAACTTTCACACAGCGACCGGCATCGGTCGCCGCCGGGTTCGAGAGTGAGAGGGGACGGCTTGGTTTTGGATCTCGGCCTATTACAAATGATCGCCTGGACGAAAAAGCAACCTCCCACAGAAAGGGCCCGCGTCGACCCAATTTGATTATCTATTTGACCGCTAGCGTATTGGGTCTGCCGCGCGCGCTCCATTAACCTATTGCCGATCGCCCCGCTCTTCGGAGAGGGGCGATGAGAACCCGTGAGCTGAGATCCCAGGAGCGTCGAGTTTCAATCCGCGCCCCGCTCCGAAAAGCGGGGCGATCGGAAAGCAGGTCTGGCTTGCGGTGGTGACGTTGTTTCAATCCGCGCCCCGCTCCGAAAAGCGGGGCGATAGGCCACCCGTGGGCAACCGAGGAGGAGCGAAGGTTTCAATCCGCGCCCCGCTCCGAAAAGCGGGGCGATTGTGAAGACCTGCAGCGTGGTGTACGTCCCCTGGTTTCAATCCGCGCCCCGCTCCGAAAAGCGGGGCGATTCGGGACGCGCGTGCTGGCTATCGTCCCCTCCGTGTTTCAATCCGCGCCCCGCTCCGAAAAGCGGGGCGATGGAAGCACGCGGTCAATCCGCACGTCGTCCCAGAGTTTCAATCCGCGCCCCGCTCCGAAAAGCGGGGCGATAGCGCCGAGTTTCAAGAACTCGACACCAAGGCATTAAGGCGGGCATTCCGCGAAGATTGTCAAAGAACAAAAGCGACCGCGTTAAACGAAGTGCCGCCCGCGTCATTGTTTGCTCTGCCGCAGGGACATCCATTCTAGTGCGAAAGGGTGCGGGGGCGGACGAGGCGAGCAGTTCGCGCGCGGGTCATTTCATAGTGTCAGCGTATTCTCAATGACGTTGACCGGGCGGGTCACGCCGAAGTGCTCGATTCGACCCTTGCTCGTCTGGTCGATGAAGTAGATGCGAAGCGAGTCCCGTTCCAAGTCTATTTCCGCGAGCAGGCGCGCGCGCAGCTCCGCCCATTCTTTCCGCCCGAGCTGCATTTCGAAAACGGATTTCTGCACGCGGGTGCCGTAGGAAACGCACGCTTTTGCCACGCGACGCAAGCGGCGGGCGCCGGCTTTCTCGTCCACGGTTGAGACATCGTAGGTGACAAGGAGGAACACGGGCGGAATTAGGTGAAGAGGTGCGGCTCGTAGGGTGCGGCGTCGCGCAGGGCGCGGGCGAGCAGGCGAGCTTGGATGAAGGCGAGCTGAGCGTAGCGCACTTTTTCGCTGAAGAGAGGGTGCGCGATTTCCTCGGCCTTGCGCTGCTGGTAGGCGGCGACGAGAAGCTTGCGGGCCGGTTCGGTCAACTCCACCGCGCCGCCGTCGCGAACGACGAAGTGCGCGGGCTTTAACTCGCCGCGGTTTACGAGCGTGAGGGCGATCCGCTCCGCCCACGGGCGAAACTCTTCCATAAGATCGAGTGCAAGCGATTCACGGCCAGAACGGTCGGTGTGGAGAAACCCGACAAACGGATCGAGGCCGACAGCGGTGAGCGCCGACATGCAATCGTGCCGGAGCAAGGCGTAGAGAAAAGAAAGCAGACCGTTGAGCGCATCGCGGGGCGGTCGACGGTTGCGACCGTCAAAGGGAAACTGCGGCCGGAGTGGCGGACGAAGGTGTCGCGCAAATACATCAAAATGGAGCGCGGCGGCGCGACCCTCAACGCCGCGAATGATATCGAGATCGTCGGGGGTGCGTTCGAGTTCACGCAGAAGGTAGCGTAGTATCTCTTACTATGTAACCGCCAGAGATGCAGTGCAGGATATTTGAGATCCGGGGGCACTGCTTCGAAGAGGAGATTCGCGCCTATGACAGACTGTCGCATTGCATCCGCCGCCATTCCGTGGTGGTGTTGGATCGTTCCCTGACAGCAAGTGCATCTCGAGTGGCCTGCGACGGCGTGGGCCTGCCAACCAGCTTTGGAGAAAGCAACGGTGGATCCTGGTCGCCCAATGTGGCCGGGGATGTGAGCGAGACGAAAGATCCCGCTAACCAAAATCTCCCTAGGTGCTCTCTGCCCGGCATCCTCAAATGAGCATCCTGTCTATCAAAAACCTGTCGATCGGGACGAACGTTGCGCAACCCGATTACGCCCGCCTCCTGTCCGCCGGCTTCGCCCGCACAGCGAGGGATTTTGGAATAGAGTTCAACCCCCACTTCCCGGACTTCGTCTGCGCCATGGGCTTCACCAACGGCGTACTTTTCCAGAGTTGGCACCCGGATGAGGTCGCCAGGCTGACCGGCAAACTCGAATCTTCACCCTCTTTGCCAAGTCTGGAACTGCCGCAGGCGGCGGCAAGCTTAGCTGAGGCTTTTCCCGGGGGACCAGTGGACTCTGGCGACCTGCAGCGCGTGTTGGCGCGGCTGGTTTACATCGGTATCGAAACACCGAAATGCGACGATGAACTGCCTGGGCCGCTAGGACGGGCAATTCTGCTGGGTCTGAGATTGGCTGCACTGCAGCCAGCGCTTGCCGAGTGCATCGTCACCCGACTCAAGCGGACGCCCTATGAACCGGCGTTCCTGGTTTCCCGGCTCTCTGCATGGTCAGCCTATGACGACCTTCCATTCGCCGTACCGATCGTCGAGTTCGCGTCCGTCTTCTACCGGAATCGGCCGCACGAGAGGGACCTCGTCTGCGGCGGACTCTACGACGCCTGGCTCATTGCAAGATGCCGGCCGGATGCCTGGGACCTGTCAGCCTGGGTCTATCACGGCTTCGCTCGCGGCCAGCGCCTTGGACTTCGGGACCAAAAGGAGGCGCGTGCCGTCATTGAGGAGGTTCCGACTGACGAACTCAGCGGCACGCTCCGGATCTACCGGAAAACCGCTGTCGAGTCCGAGGGCAACGGCGGGACCTTCGACATCCTTGGGGCGACCCTCCGATACTTCGACTCCGCCCACGAGGGTCTGCTGGGTCGGTATTACCGCGAGCGCATCTATTTTCGGCTTCAGGTCCTCAAGGCGTACGACTATGCAGTCTGGGCCGGCCTGCTCGGAGCAGTGCCGATGGACCTTAGCCGGCTCGGTGGAGCCTCTGGAAAGGAGGTGGCCCGATGAAAGCCTACCCCGGTATCAACTACGAATTCCGCCCGACCTTATATTGGGCCGCCGATGATCCGCTGCAGCTCATGTTGCGGAACGTGAAGGGCGAGTGTCGCCGACAAATGATCCTGGACTACTCCCGACAGGGCCGTCTCGACGAACTGGATGGAGAGCTGCTCAAGGACGAGCTTGACGAGGAAGTACGGACACGGCTAGGCCAGATTCATCCGTCCTTCATGGGTGGGGAGTACCTGCCTGGCTACTTTCCTGGCGAGGTCGAGGTTGCCCGGATCTGCCTGCAGTCAACCACGGGCGACGTAATCAGCCTGCGTGCGCGGCCGACCGCTAGAGGCACTATCGGCTACCGTGTTGTTGACGAATATGACAATAGTTTTGTGCTGCCTATCCCTGAGAGCGAGCCGCCGCTCACACTCGCCGAACTGATTCTGCAACTTGACGAGGGCGCCATGGAAAACGAGGTTTCGTCGGAGGGTGGGCTCTCGCTCTGCTGGAATAACGGTAACGCGGGTGACAGCGACCGCGACCGACTGCGACACTTCACCAGCATCTCGTCAGACTTCTACCCCCAACTCGAGGAGCATTATGAACGGGTGTTCGATGACTGGGCCGCGGGAAGCTGAACGAGGCCAAGTCACGCATAAATTGAATGCAGGCGTGCCAGAAAACTTCTCGAACCGACATCGACAAAGTGTCCTATTTTCGCAGCTTAGGCCGGAGCTTTTTCATCTCACGAATAAGCTCCTCCGGCTCCACGCCTAGTCCCGCCGCCAGCAAGAATATCGTCGTGATGCTGGGTTGCCGGCGGTTGCGCTCCAAGAGCGAAATCGTTGTGGGGTGGAGACCTGCCAACTCGGCCAATCTCTCATGCGTCAACCCCTTTCCCTTTCGGATACGGAGCAGGACAACGGAGAAGGCTTTCGTGATTTCCAAGCGGCCATTTTAGTTGCCATTGCCGCTCATTAACACAGACAGTAGTCAGGTTCCCTGGGGTCATTCCGCTTCGCTCAAGATTCACATGAACTCTCGTTCGATTCGTTTTTCGCTGCTGCTGGCCTTCGTCGCCATTCCCAATGCTCCGGTCCTGCTTGCAACTGAAGGTGGTTCTAGCGTGGAAGTTGGGGCTGAACCACGAGCCACTGATGCTCTGGCCAAGCTCCGCGCCAAAGCGGAATCAGGGGACGCCACCGCCCAAAACAAAGTCGGCGACATATACAAGTACGGGTTCGGCGTCTCCCAAAATCCCGTCGAAGCATTAAAATGGTATCTCAAGGCTGCAGAACAAGGAAGTGTGTTTGCCGAAGACTCCCTTGGGCAGATGTACCTGGATGGTGAGGGCGTGACCAAAGATCCGGCGGTAGCTTTGCAGTGGTATCATAAGGCTGCAGCGCAGGGCGATGAGTTCGCACCATACTGTCTTGGCCAGATTTACCGGGACGGTGACGGCGTGCGCAAGAACAGAGTCGAAGCCGAGAAATGGTATCACATGGCCTCAGATCGCGGATACTCATCCGCAAAGACTGCCCTCCAAAGTCTTCCGTCGCCACCTGCGGATCTTCTCAGAAGAGCGCAAGCGGGAGATGCAGAAGCCCAAAGAAATCTCGGATCGATGTACCAAAGCGGTAACGGAGTTGAAAAGGACAACGATCAAGCTGTGCAGTGGTATCGTAAGGCTGCGGAGCAGGGTGATATAATATCGATTGATATGCTATGGTCAATCTATTGGACCGGCAATGGCGTCGCAAAGGACGGAGCTCAAGCTGTTTATTGGAGCACTAAGGGCGCTCAAATGGGTGACGAAATATCAGCGGACTGTCTCGGCATGATATATGAAAACGGCGGCAATGGTGTATTTATGAACAAGGCCGAAGCCGCAAAGTGGTACCTTCTCGCAGCGGAACGAGGAAGCCTGGCGGCGGAAAGCAGGCTCGGCCAAATGTATGTCAACGGTGATGGCGTACCCAAAGACGAGATTGAAGGGCTGGCGCGTTTATATATAGCAGCGTCAGTCGACGCTCAATATGATGTGGGCGAGAGGATGCTTGTCCGGGAGTGCGAAAGCAGGCTAGGTCGAGAAGCGTCGCTCGTTGCGCAGCAACGATGCAAAAAAATACTCAAAGAGTATGAAACGAAGAGGGGCCCTAGGAGCGGTACCAAGCCTCCCAGCAGTTCGGTAGTGGCAAAGGATATCCCAAAGTCGAGCGGGACAGGCGCAATCGTATCTGCCGGGGGCTATGTTCTGACGGCAGCTCATGTTGTGGCCGATGCGGCGAAAATCACAGTCCTCACTTCTCAGGGTACGAAGGACGCAAGAATTCTGCGGATCGACGAACCCAATGACGTCGCCGTCCTCAAGATCGACGGCGGCCCCTACGCACCACTGCCCGTCCGCTCGTCGCGGTACGTTCGGCTCGGACAACCCGTCGCCACTATCGGCTTTCCGAATCTTGAGATTCAGGGCTTCAGCCCCAAGGTTACGCGAGGCGAGATAAGCAGCCTCAACGGCATTGCTGATGATCCTCGGGAATGGCAAATCAGTACGCCCGTCCAACCGGGTAACTCTGGCGGTCCGCTCCTCGACGAAAGCGGCAATCTGATAGGGGTCATTGAAGCGAAGCTCGGGATCAAGGCCGCCCAGGTCACGGGCGATATTCCCCAGAACGTAAACTACGCCCTGAAGAGTGCCTATGCCACGGCGTTGCTTGAACCGTACCTCGACAGCAGCGCCCCGTCGCCTAATCCCGCAAATGCCAAACAAAGCTTTGAGGACGTGGTGGCGCGGGCACAGCAGTCGGTCGTCCTGATCCTTGTCTACTGATTCGGCGGCATCCCGGAGCCCAGCCACCGGGCACTGTGCCCGGCTTTGGGCTGCGGACCCGGTATCCCTTCGCAATGTTTGGGCGGCATCCTCAGGCTCGGTCCACAGTGCAAATCACTACCTGGAACTGTGCGCGTAAGAGCCGCGACAAGATCCTTCCCGCCGTTAAGGCCTTAAGAGCTGACTTTGCCTTGCTGCAGGAGGTGGCACGCCCGAAAGAAACATCACCCAGCGAACTGTGGATCGGCACCGATCCAAGGCAGGGTGTGTCGGTGATCGCGGGCGACGGGAAGCAGATCCGCATTTCCCCGGACTACGACGGCACGCTGCGCTTTGCGTTACCAGTTGAAGTCCTGGGAGCGTTCCCATTCCAGCTGCTGGCGATCTGGATGCTGCGGGAGCCCGTACATTACGTTCCAAACCTCGTGGCGATCCTCGACTGCGAGCGGCGGCGCGAAGACCGTGCAAAAGCGGCGGTTTGAAAACCGTGTGGCGGTCGACGGCGGTATCAAGGCATAAAGAGACCGGCGGCTTTCGGCCGCCGGCAGTGCCGGGTTTTAATTGTCGGTGGCGACCTCAGGCCTGGGTCTCGGCCTGGTCCTTGGCCCGGTAGCTCTTTCCTTCGATTGGGACGGTTTCAGCGTGGTGGAGAAGGCGATCGAGGATGGCGGAAGTGATGCCGCTGTCGTTATTAAAGATGGAGGACCATTGTTTGTAGGTCTTATTGGTTGTGAGCACGATCGAGCCACGCTCGTAGCGCTGGCTGATGATTTGGAAGAGAAGATCGGCCCCGGTTTTGTCGAGCGGGAGATACCCGAGTTCGTCCAGGCAGAGCAAATCAGGGGCCAGGTAGCGCTTCAGCTCGGACTTGAGCCGATGGACGGCCTGGGCGGCGATGAGGTTGTTGATCGCGTCGATCGCGGTGGTGAAGAGGACGGAGTGGCCGCGCTGGCAGGCCTCGTAGCCGAGGGCGGCGGCAAAGTGGCTCTTGCCCAGCCCGACGGTGCCAACGAACACCACGTTCGCCTTTTCGGCCAGGAACCCCAGGCGGAAGAGGTTTTGAACCTGAGGACGATTGATCTTTTTCGGCCAGCTCCAATCGAACTGGTCGAGGGTCTTGATCATTGGGAAGCGAGCGGCGCGGACCCGCCGCTCCAGGGCGCGCTGTTGGCGGCACAGGCATTCGCCTTCGAGCAGGCGCTGCAGGTAGTCGACATGAGACCAGTTCTTGGCTGCGGCCTCTTTGGCCAAGCTCTCGTAATTCTCGGCCACATGGGCCAGGCGAAGGTAATCGAGATGGGCGGGCAGAGCGGCGGTCGGATTCATGGTTGGTCGTAGAGCGAGAGGTCCGGAGGAGGCAGATCGAGTTCGAGCGCCTCTCCGGCGTGGGTGAGATGGAGCGCGCCGGGCTCCGGCAGGTGCCGGCCGCGTTGTTCGAGCAGATTGGCGACGTATTCGCAGTTTTGTTTCGCGAAACAAAACTGCGATTAGGTTTTGCAGGAAAAATGTTGAGTGCGGCCGCGGCTTTCGGATGACAGCGGCCAGATTCGCGCAACATAACGGAAGCAGTTTTTTGGGGGCCCAACGAGACGATCCCTGTTAAAATAGGACGTGAGCACAGCGCGTCCGCGCCTCTCGACCGAGCAACTTCGAGATCTGGCGAAGTGCGCTGCGCTATGGCGAAAGGGGGGATTGAAGCCGCGTACGATTGCAAATTACCGCGGCAAGCTCAGATACTTGTTTCGGGAGTCGCGGATTACGGGATACAACCAACTTTCACTCGAGATAGTTGGGCGACTGATTAGGGCTCATGCCCGAGAGCTGGGGCAAAACCAGACGTTCGTGCAGAAAAAGTGGATGTCCGCGTACTTCGCCTTTGTCTGGGCATTGAAGACGTTGGGGCTGAGCGCTCCAGCGCTCGTTGGGGCAAAGGCACCGAAGACCGAGGAGGAGGTAGCGATAGTCGCTTTCCTGCGTCATGGTCGTCGGCAGGGGTGGGCGGAGCAGACGTTGATGATACGTCTTCGTTGGCTACGGCTATTCCGATCTTTTCAGCGTCAGCGCCGTGGGCGCTGGCCCGTTCCACGTCTGCGAGAAGTAGATCGGTTTCTGCGGGATCGCCTCAGGGGGCGGGCACGGGCGACCATAATCCAGGCGGCGAGCTCAATCCGGGCATGGCTGCGTTTTTTGCATATCGTCGGAACGAGTGAACATAATCTTGCCTCGGCCGTGATGGTTCCGATCCAGCGTCGTTTTGAGCAGCCTCCGCGCACGGTTCCGTGGTCGACCGTGCGGCAATTGGCCCGCGGCATCGATCGGTCCACCCCACACGGACGCGCCGACTACGCTTTGTATCTTCTGCTCTGCACCTATGGGTTGGGCGTCAGCGAAGCGGTCGATCTCAAACTCGAGGACATCGATTGGCGGGGAAAAATCCTACACGTTCATCGACGCAAGACCGGCGTTGCGATCGATCTTCCGCTTTTACCCGCTGTTGCCAAAGCGCTTGCCTCCTACCTCCGTCACGGCCGGCCACCGACGCAATATCCTCACGTATTTGTCAGCCAGCATATACCATACAGCCCTTTGCGTTCTGGTGTCGCTGTGACCTCGCGGGTCGTTCGCTGGGCGCGTCGGGCCAAGATCAAAGGGCCACCGTTCAGCGGCCGTTTGATTCGTTGCAGCCACGCTACTCGGCAACTCGAGCGCGGGGTCCCCTTGAAGATCATCGGAGACATTCTCGGGCATCAGGATTCCAGCACAACGTCCCGTTACGCCCGCGCAGCCATCAACCGGCTGCGCCGGATCGCCCTGCCTGTCCCGCGATGAAAACGGCATTCCACAGTCACTGGCGTGCCTCCTTGCAGGAGTTTCTCAACTTCAAGCGCATTGGCTATGCCTACCAAACGCAGGAAGCGGCTCTGCGTTCGTTCGATCACTTCGCCAGCCAGCATCCCCGCATGCCTCTGCCGGAACTCGTTCGGCAGTGGCTGGCGCGTATTCCCGGTCGTCAGCCTGCAACCGTGAGGCGCGATCTCCTGATCGTGCGGCAATTTTGTCTTTTTCGGCGACGTGTAGATCCCCGTTCCTTTGTTCCCGATCGGATTAGATTGGCTCCCTCGGCACTGCCTCGCTTCCGGCCATATCCGCTTTCAACGGCGCAGGTCAAAATGCTGTTGCGCGAGACAAGCCACACGCTCCGCCGCTCACCGATCTTTCGGGCCCGCATTCGCACGCTCCTGCTTGTTCTATACTGCACTGGACTGCGCATCGGCGAGGCGGTCCATTTGCGTCTGGCCGATGTGGATTTGAAGCGAGCGTACTTTCGCGTAGGACCAAGCAAAGGACGAATCAGGCTCGTTCCGTTCAGACGCGACTTGTCGGCCGAACTCAGTCGCTGGCTGTGCCTTCGCCGGCGCTACGGTTTTATGCTCACGCCTCAAACAGCTCTCTTCGAACGCGAGGATGGAAGCCCCGATTGCACCCAAAACGCCGCGAGACGCCTGACTCTACTTTTTCGACGCTGCGGACTGAAGCCGAAACGGGGACGCCAAGGCCCGCGGACCCACGACCTTCGTCACGCGTTCTGCGTCCACCGATTGCAGCGCTGGTATCGCGCAGGTCTTGATCCCGGACCACTTCTCCCGTGGCTTTCGGCTTATCTCGGGCATGTCGATCTCCTCGGCACTGAAAAGTACCTGCATGCCACACCCGCACTGCTGGCCGCAGCATCGAAGCGGTTCCTGCGCAGCCTCAAATTCGACCCCGCCCATCCATGAGACTTTACCAGACCGATCCTCTCTTTCCCGCCGTCGAGTCGTTCTTTGTCGACCATCTCCGCCGTTCATGCGGAGCAAGTCCACGCACTCTAGCGAGCTATCGCGAGTCCTTGCGTCTATTTTTCGCATATGTCGAAAAAAAGCGGGCTATCCAAGTCGACCAGTTGCGGCTTGCCGAACTCGATGCCGAACTGGTCATCGACTTCCTCGAGCACCTCGAGCACGGCCGTCACAACTGCATCGCAACCCGCAACAATCGGCTTGCGGCTCTGCGTAGCTTCTTTGCCCATGCTCTTCGCCGCTGCCCCGAGCATGCCGGGCACCTGGCGCGTATCTTGGCACTACCCGCCAAACGGCATGTTTTGTCGCCACCGCGCTACCTTGATCCGCCAGCTATCCGAGCGCTCTTGCGAGCACTTGACCGGCAAACTGTGGCCGGACGCCGCGACTACGCCCTGCTATTATTCCTATTCAACACCGGCGCCCGCATAAGCGAGGCGATCGCAGTTCACTCGGGAGATTTGTTTTCGGGTCCGAACCCTGTCGTACAACTGCACGGCAAGGGTGGGAAGAGTCGCATCTGTCCTTTGTGGCCGGCGACCGTTGCGGCGCTCAAAGCCCAACGGCCGGCCACGGCGCCAGCCAGTGATGAACCTGTCTTCCAAAACGCTCGCGGCCAAGCCCTCTCCCGCCACGGTGCCTATTTCATATTGAGACGAGACGCAGTCGCCGCCCATCGCATTGACCCAGCCGCCCCGGAAAAAGTTTGGCCACACCTATTCCGTCACTCCTGTGGCGTTGCACTCCTGCAGGCCGGTGTCGACCTGACCGTCATCCGCGATCAGCTCGGGCACGTCAGTGTCGCGACCACCGGTCGGTATGCTACCAGCAATCTCAAACTCAAACAGGCTGCCTTGAAGGCATTCTGGGCCGCTTCAGGTCTTTCCTCACCAAGATCTCCCCGCCGCCGCCCGGGCTCGCACCTGGTTGAGTTTCTACGATCAAACTGAGACGTCCGAGCGCTCCGTTATGTTGCGCGAATCTGGCCGCTGTCATCCGAAAGCCGCGGCCGCACTCAACATTTTTCCTGCAAAACCTAATCGCAGCTGTAAGCGCCGAGGGCGTGGGCGTTGTCCAGGGCCTGGCCCGTCGCCTCCGGCCCGTAGATCTCACTTAAGGCGACGATCTTCTGCACGTGGTGGCGGACGTTGAAGCGGCGCTCGGCCAACTGATCGTGATAGGCCTGCGCCTGGGACGAGAGCCGCAGGAAGTTGAGGAGCAGCCGCTCATGGCGTGCATGAGCACGCTGGCGGAGGAGTTCCCGGACGTGGTCGGGGTTCTCGAAGTCACGGCCGCGCTCGTAGCTGCGGGGATGCTCGGCCACGAGCGTCTCTCGCTCGAAGAGCCGCAGTCGGTCCGCGTACAGCTTGAGCGTCAGCGTGCGCGAGGCATAACGCGGGGGCACCGAGTAGCGGTTGGCATCGACCACCACCCGGCAGCGGTTGGTGACGTGCACCGGCCGCACGGTTCCGCAATCATAGGGCGCGGGCAGCGGCTGCAAAAACGTTCGCTCCTCGGCGAACAGATCCAGCGGACGGCGCTTGGTTTCGCCGTGGAAGCGCACGTTGGCCACGCCGTCCAGCCACAGGCACGCCGCCGGGTTGATCGGCGCAAACTCCTTCGGCTCCAGGCCCGCCAGGAAGTTGCCCTTCACATAGCCGACCGCGTGCTCAATCCGGCCTTTTCCCTGGGGATGGTGTCGGCCGCAGGCCTTGATCGTGAAGCCGTAGTGCCGGGCGAAGTCGAGGTAGCGCGGATTGAAGACCGGTGGCCCACCGTTCGGATGGGACAGCACGGCCGTCTTGCAGTTATCCACCCATATTTCAAACGGAACGCCCAGACCGGCGAACGCGTGCTCGTGACAGGACAGGAACTGCTCCTGGGATTGGCCGAGCGTAAACTCGACATAGAGCATCCGGCTCCAGGCCAGGACCAGGGCGAAGAAGCTGAGCTGGCGGCGCGTGTTGCCGACCTGCACCGAGCCCCAGGATCCCCAGTCCACCTGGGCGCATTGGCCGGGGGCAAACTGCAAGGTCAGGAACGCCGGCGCCGGCTGCGGCCGCACCGTCCGGATAAATTCCTTCAGGATGGTATAGCTCCCGGCGTAGCCGTCTTCTCGCAGCCGGGTCATGATCTGCACCGCGCTGTACGGATGGTTTTCCAACAGCCGCAGAATCGCCCCTTTGTAAGCGTCGAGCTTGCTGCCCCGCGGCGGCGCCTTCCGCTGCTCGTAACGGGATCGATGGGCCCATTTCGCCACCGTCTCGGGATGCACCCCCAGCTTCGCCGCAATTTGGCGCGTGGACAGTCCCTCGCGCTCATGCGCTTCCCGGATCGCACAGTAGGTCTGGTAATCAATCACGGGGCCTCCTCCAGGCTCAGGACCTGATAAAATGGTTCTTCATAGGCAATCATCCCGGCCAACTCGAGTTGCCGGCGGGCGACGTCGATCTCCTCCACGCTCAGCGAAAGCAGACGGCCCAGCCGCTGATCGCCGTAATAACTGCGACCATATTCATCGCCCACCGTCACCAAGACCAGGTACAGGGCCCAGGCTCTCGCCTCGGCCCGCAAGAAGTAGCCCTGACGGACCAGTCGGTGGTCGACCCAGCTAAAGCCGACTGGCACCCGCCGGAGTCGGTCCGCTCGTAAGATCGGTTTTTGGAGCATCGCTTTGGCTCATCAGGGCCTGCCCCTTCGCTATCAATCGACCCGTCATCGACGCGATGTCCTCTTGTAAGACTGTCCCGGTAAGATGCGCGATAAGTCCAATCACCACAGGAGCTTGCCTCTGCCAGTGATCTTGTAAGACACTTGCGCCGTCTTGGCGCGTTTCCCCCTGTTGGCCAGCATCTTGCCCAATCAAGAGATCTTGTAAGACTCGCCGGCCTCTTTTCCTCCGCCCCTTCCAGTAGTCAGGATGCGCCGCTTGCCAGGCCCGCACCCGCGCCGCGTTCTCCGGCCCCGCGAAGTAATCACGGTTCTCCACGCGCCTCAGCCAGCGCTGCTGGCTCTCCGCCTTGCTTGCCTTCCGGCACGCCGGCTTCCGGCAGTACCGCTGCCCACGCCGATTGCGCGCGTCCGGCAGGAAAAACCCCTCGCAACACAGGCACTTGCGTCGGCCGTCGGGATGCATCGCCCAACAGCTTCCCCCGCCGCCCTCGATCCGACAAACCCGGCCCTAATCAATTCAGGCGGGGAAGAACATCCAGCCCAACCCCGAAGAAGACCCTTCTTTTCAGAATCGGGAAGAAAATCCCACCAAAGAACAACGGATTTCACACCGGCGATTCTGCACGGCTTTCATTCCGCCGCTGGCACTCGACCGCTATGCGCCGTTTATCGAACGCGCTCCGACGGTGATCGCCGGGGATTTCAACGCGAACCCCATGTTCGACCGGGCGCATCCCCGATACCCGTTCCGCAGCGTCAGCAGCAAGTTTGAGGAGCTTGGCCTGTGTAGCGCCTACCACGCTTTCACCGGGGAGCCGATAGGACAGGAAACCAGGCCGACGTTTTACTTCCGTTACCATAGGCATGCGCCCTTCCACATTGATTACATCCTCATCCCGCAAAGCTGGCGCCCGGCTCTCAGCAGCGTGAGCGTCGGGACATTCGACGAATTCGCTGGGCTGAGTGATCACAGACCGCTTACCGCTCGGTTCACCGACATCCCGGCGCAGTGACGGTAGTATCTCCCGGCGACCTGGACCCAGGTGTCCGGCAACCCAGGTAAGATGGAGCGGACGGTCTCCGTGGGCGAGTGGGACGGAGAAGCGGGGAAGAGTGGTGCCAGAGGCGACTGGAGGAACTGGAGCGTTCGTTTACACGACCTTGTCCGGGGAAGATGATCGCGCGCCGGGGCAAAAAAAACTGGGGTCCTTTGAGGGGGCCCCAGTGACAACTAGCAGCTCCGAAGAAGCAGCCAGAGTCCTACAAGAACTTTACGATGAATCGCGGATTCCTAGGCTGCAAGACCAAATCTAATTTTCCGGCGAAAAAACGGTTAGTGAACACCAATTATTGCGGAGCTTCGCGTCAGCCGAAATGATATTGTTCGTGGTGTTCTTTTCGAGGAGGGTGCAGTTGCCTGGTGGCAGCCAGAGTCCTACAAGCTCACGATGGGCGAAAGCCCATGTGGTTCAATTCCGCCACCCTCCGCATAAAGCGTTTGCCTCAACAAGCTTGGTATCGCGAACTACTCCCATCAGTCTCAAACCGTGGATCCGTCCAGGGGTTCGCCTCGAGCTTGGCTCGATCGATGCGTTGAACGGTTTTGTCGATGGCAGAACAATGACCGAGACTACCGGGGAATCGCGACGATGTGAGGGACAGCCTGCACCATCTGCTCCAGATCAACGACCGTCTTGAGCAGATCGTGCAGGAGTACCGGGGCGAGCTTACGCATCAGTTCTGTTTCGTCGGGATGGGCCTGTACCAGGCGGTGAACGTTTCCGGCGGCCGGGGTTGGCGGGTTTGGTGGCTGACTGGGCTCGTCGGTTTCCCCGACCGCGGGACGGCTCGCCGCCCTGGCGAGGAATTTGCTCGTCGCCTCGTAGTTGGCGAGGACGATGCCCCTCTGGGCGCCGCGGTTCAGGATGCGGACCAGTAACACCTGGCCCGTGGCGTCGAGGTGGTAATAGAACGAACGGGACAGGCCGAAGTAAGGATCGACGCCCCGGGCGGGTAGCCGGAAGAACTCTGGCCGGATTGTGAGGTTGAGGGTATTCATGCCGTGCCAATTCGACGGCCCGCTCCTACGGCCATTGCAGCCCGCGCCACTTCCGGCGGCTAATTCTATTCGTTGCCGTACTCGAACAATAGCTCTGTGGCGCGTCCGGTGTTTGGGTCGACTGCCATTCTACATTCGACGTGATCACTCTGGAAGCAGGCCTGAAATACCTCGTCCTCCGTAAGTTTTAGCTTTCCCATTAAGTGTACCACGGTGCGCTTTCCTGTCAGCGGCGGTTTGGCGGTCGCCTTGTCATTCCGGAGGTAATCTTCAAGTTTCCTGCGCTTCTGGCATCGACGCCAGTGATACCCGACGAACGCGATGGTGGCCACCAACGCTGTTAGAATGGACGCCGCATTTGCCCAGATCTCTAGACAATCTTTCATCTTATGTTGCTCCTTTTCGGGGTTCGAGAATATACGCCCGCCATCAAGAGCTGGTCCGCGGAACGTCGGTGACAGCGGGCGTGGCTGGTTTAGGGCCAATTCCACCGATGCCGCCCGTTCCGCGAACGCAAGTATATTATCGCCTCAATTAGGGCCCGCCATTCGACTCGTACAGTGGATTCCCGGGAGCAAGGTTCCGCTGGACCGCGGGATCTGCCGTTACAGGCGGCGCAAGCGTCAGAGTTGCATGGTAACCATTGAATCCGCGCAGGGCCGCCCGGGACAAAGGATTGTGGTTGCCGGGGATTCTGGAAACCGGGATCAGTCAGGACTCAGGATCTCGGGGACCAAGGCTTCTCCGTTACCCTGCATTTCCGCTCGAGCGACTTCCGGGTGATCAGGACATGGCGGGTGCCTGAAACCCGGTCCAGCTCGCCCCGTGCGACCCATCGCCAGAGCGTAGTATACGACACCCCGCCGAGCAGCTTACAGGCCGTCTGGGCATCGTAGGCCAAGGGCTCCGGGGTGCCGGGCGTGGCTGGAAGAACGCCGGGCTGGGCCGCAGGTCCCTCAATGCCCGCGCCGCACTTGGCAGCGAGAAGCCGGGCGTCTTCTTCGTCGGCGGCTTCAAACGTGATTCGACGGATGCGACCGTCGATGGGAATGATTGCAGAGTAGATCATCGAGGACCGATCCGATGTCACGCCCGCGCACCTGTCGACGACGAAGGGTTCGATCGAGGGGCCTTCCCCAAGATTCCGATTCAACGGCGGCCACGAAACTCGGGGCGGCGATGCGGGCTGCGCCCGCTCAACCCGCGGACCGCCGGGAGTCGGAGTCGGGGGTGGCACCCCTCCCCGGCCACCGGGTGGGTAGGGTCACCGGGTCCGGAGCTTTCGGGACACGACCGCGTGGGCCTTCACGATATAGTCGGTAAGCGATAGGCCCAACTCCTCACGAGCCCGCTCCATGGAGGCCCGCTCCGCCGGCGTTAGGCGGATAGTTACGGTCGCCGTCTTCCGCATGTGTTCCGCCACCTCCTCGACGGTCACGTCGGGGATTTCACGCTGCGTCTTTGCGGGCTTCCTCGGCATGGAGCTTCTTGTGGCGGAGGATGATCGAGCGAACGGACGAGGCAAACCAAGACCGTCCATACTTCGGCCTGACTCTGCTTTCGTTCAAGCGACGGGCGATGCCCGAGTAAGAGCCACCTTCAGCGTGCCACCCGACGATGTGCGCGAGCCCGACCTGCTCTGTTGCGTTGGCAACGAGCATGTTCCCGGCGACGTCGTAGCCAAATGGGACGCGGGCCGAGATGTGCCTGCCTTGCCGCCGCAGGTGGGCCAGGGCGCTCCGGGTGCGCTCCCCAACCTGGTCCTTCTCAAATTCGTTCATTGCCGCAATAAGCCGGAAGAAGAGGTTGCCGATGGCCGATGCAGTGTCGATTCGCTCCGTCAGACTGGCCAGATTCGCCCGGGCTCGTTCCAGCCGAGCGGCGATGCAGATCGTGTCCGAGAGCGAGCGGGACAGGCGGGACAGGGAGAACACGACCAGGACACCGCGCGTCTTGCACACGAGCTGCAGAGCCCGTTGGAGCTGCGGCCGGTTTGCCATCCTGCCGCCGCTCACGGTCTCTGTGAGCACCGCCTCAACCGAGTAGCCGTTAGCCACGCACCACGCCCTGGCCCGAGCCTCCTGCATTTCCAGTGAGATCCCGTCTTCACCTTGGCCCAGGGTGCTTACCCGACAGTAGATGACCGCCTGCATGATTCCCAGCATCGTCCGACACCGGGGCACAGGTCAATGAGAAACGCACTTCACAGGTGCAGTACATCCGGGTCGATGCCGTACACAGCCGGTCCTCTACGTATGCGCTCGGCTCGCTCTAGGACGACGGACTTACGGGGTGCCGGAGTTGCTAACGGCCGGGGCTGCTCTGGGAATGTCTCGGGTGCCGAAGTTAAAATCGAAGGTGACTGGAGGCCGAGGACCCTCTTCCAAACCCGCGCACGACCTGAACATCCGAATTGCATTGGTCATAGCAGCGGCAGCGGCGGACAGGTCTCTCGGGCGATTCGACGTCTTTGCCATCTCGAGGGCCTTGTCGGCAATTCCGGCAAGCGCCTTAGTCCAGATCTGGAGTTGCTCCTGAGGTCCCGCTGCCCGGGTCGCCGCGATCGCCGCTGCCGGAGTAGCCGCAACTGCTCCGTAAACCTGTCGGTCCACCTCAGCCTTCTTCTGGCTTAGCCCGGACCTGCTGAAGAACTGGCGGAGTTGCGCCGGCCGAACCTGTACATTGAAGCGCTCACGGAGCTCAGTTGCGACATCGCGAGGCGGAAATCCTTGAACGACGTAAAGCTGTTCGGCGAAAGCCCGGTGTTCCGGGCGGAGTAGGTTTTTTGACATGGAGCCGAGGATACAGGAAATCGGAAGCCACCACAACGGGAGGCCGGGAGATTCGTCATGATTGACCGTCGTCTGTTGCTGTGGGCGGAGACTGGATACGCCTCACAGCGGCCCAGGAAGGCCTCAAGATGGCCCTATCTGGGCTCCGTCTATGGCGACGCATCGGCCGCGGACAGAAGGGCCGTAAGAGGGAAAGGAAGGCGGCCCAGCACGGTCTTCCTGGCGTCGTAGAAAAGCTCAATTTGAGGTGATCTTTTGCGTTGTTCCAGGGGCCCTGTTTTCCGCGGCGGCCGGGGCCAAAGTATCACTGGGTTCCAGGATTCCCGGTCGCCCGAAGTCTGCGGAACACAGCATCTTCAGAGACGTCGGATCACGGGGATCACAAGGATCAGATCACGCATTGATCCCAATGACCCAAGAGAAAAGATCAAAAGATCACACCCCCTATAGGGGGTGATCTGTTGATCCTTTCGGCTGCCTTTGCCTTCTTCAACCAGCCCTGAAACGGAGCTGCCTCAGTCTTGTCGCACGAGGCTCAGCCGTACCTGAAACGCGGAATTCCTGCGATGTCTTGCTATGTTCCGCCAAGCCCTTGCGGCCTCTTTTCCTCGCTGCTATAACGGTGTCCACATGCCGATGATCAACTCAAAAACCTCCACTCAATCTGACAGCCTCGTCCCGCTCTCGCAAGCCTCCGCTCGCTTCGGGTACGCCGACTCCCAGCACTTCCGGCAGGCCATTGCCCAACGGCACGGGATTCGCCCGGTCCGGGTCGGCAACCGCTGGTTTGTCCGGCAGCTCGAACTCGGTCGCGCCTTTGATGCCGTCACGGCGCCCAAGGCGCCGGCCGCAAGCCCGGACACTCATTCATGAACGTCCAAGAGGCCAAGGCCCGGATTGGGGACGTCTGGCATCTCGGAGAGTTGCTGGGTTGGCCCCTGTGTGGCGAACTCCAGGACTTTGCCTTCTGGCGGGGCAACAGCAACACGCCAGCCCTGTCCATCACGCCAGACGGGCGGGGCTGGAAGGACTTCGCTACGGGTGACCACGGCGACATGGTCGCCATGCTGGCGAAGGCTGAGAAGCTGACGGTGTCCGAAGCTTGTTTTCGGCTTATTCGCCTTGCCCAGGGCGTGGTCGAGCCGCGCGCGCCCATCGCCCCACGGGACCCGGCGGAGACCTCGGAGGAGAAGCGGAGCCGCTGGCCGGTCATCACCTCGACCGGGGTCCTTCAGGAGCTTCCGGCATTTCCGGGCAAGCCCATGATCCCCGACTATGTGGATGAGCAGATCCACAGGCTTGCCATCCGACGTGGGCTCGCCCAATTCCACGGCGTCGAGGCGGCTTTCCGGCGCGGGTTGCTCGTCTTCCTCGACTGGTACGACGGCCCACGGCTGGTGCCCGCCTGGGGTGTTACTGACGGCAAGCGTCTGGCGGCCCAAGTTCGCCGGATGGATGGGAAGCTCTGGAGAGTGGGCAAGTCGAAGTCGCTCCCAGGTTCAGTGGGTGGCTGGCCGATTGGGATCGCAGAGGTCGGCAACCGCGTGAGCATCGTCATGACCGAAGGAGAGCCTGATCTCCTAGCCGCCCTGACCCTCTACTGCATGCTCTCTCCCGACCCGGAATCCGGGCTACCGAGGGATCCGGGCACTTGGGGCTTCTGCTGTCTTGCGGGAGCCGGCAAGCACGTCGCGGAATCGGCGCTGCCGCTATTCAAGGGCAAGTCCATCTGTGTCGTCCCGCACATTGACCCGATCGGTGCCCGCTCGATCGATACTTGGGGGCCTCAACTCGTTGACGCCGGAGCTAGGGTGTCGGTCTTCAATCTCGCCGGGTTGCTGACCGATGACGGAAAACCGGCAAAGGATTTGAACGACGTCATGACCGCCCGCGGTTTCAAGGAATACCGTTCGCAGCTCGCAGAAATCTTTTCGCCATGAGTTCCTCCCTTGCTGAAGCATCCGTCGCTGACCACCCTCCCGGGGCTCAAGCCGTCCCGGCGAGCCGAAAAGACGCCTACACGAAACCCGCAGCCCCGAAGTCGGAGCCCGAAGAGAAGGCGACAAAGATCGTCCAATTCCCGGTCCTCGGCGCTGAGGAAATCATGACCATGGAACTGGCCGACCAAGTTCCAATTCTGTCCTTCGGAAAGTACGACATCTGGCTGCCGAGGGCGCCAGCGGCTGTCATCGGGGGCAGCAGCATCGGGAAAAGTCGGTGGGGCTTCAGCCTCGCGATCGCCGACATTCTCCAACGCCCATTTTGCGGTTTCCAAACCTCTGGCCCGCACAAATGGCTCTTCATCTCGCCCGAGAACTCGGTGCGCCGAGTCCGTGAGGACCTGTTTCGAATGCTGGCTGGGGCGTCGCCGGAACAGATCAAGGCGGTCAACGACAACTTCAAGATCGTCGCCAACGTTCCAGGAACCTTGGTTCAGACCGACCTGGGCGAGGCGGCTGTTTGTGCCGGGTTCCGGGCTCTAGCTTCCGCATACAGCCCGGACATCGTCGTGGTGGATCCCTGGGAAGCGTTCATCGCCGGAGGAGACGTCATTGACGCTCCCGCGACGCGCAGATCGCTGAACGACCTCATGGGGATCTTCCCGAATGCAACACCGCTAATTGTCCACCACTCCCGAGAGGGCACCGAAGCGGTCAAGTCAGCCTCCGGTTTCGGCGCAACCGGGTTCACAAAAGGCTCGAAGACACTGACCACGATGTGCCGCCTGATCTTCAACCTGACGTCGCTATTCCCGCCGGACGAAGCCGCGATAAAGGGACAGGGCCTCGTAATCCATTGCGGAAAGTCCAACGACGCCCCGGCGTTTGCCACTCGGGCCGTCCTGTTCAATGAGAGGGATGGCAGCTACGTGGAAGACGAGACTTTCAACTCTCAGGCCTATAAGGACGACGTTGAGGGCAGACGGGGGAAGCAGATGATCAGTATCCGCCAAATCGTCGATGCAGTCGGCGCCGGGACGAAACAGACTTCGGACTTGGTTGACGATCTGCGCAATGCCTCTGGTGCGGCCGAGGCAACGGTCAATAGGGCGATCAAACGCGCCCTCGACAAGGGGTATCTCGTTCAGCCCGCCCACGGCAAATACGCCGCCGGACCGAAGGCCAAAACCCTCCCGCCGCCGCCCGAACAACCGAAGGATCACAAATGAAAAACCGCGACTACTCAAAGCTTGTCCGCCGCGCCCGCCAGCTGTGGCGTTACGGTCGCGACCGTCATTGGTACCGGTCACGGAACAACCGCAAGATCGGAACCGGGAGGTGGGGGCGGCTCCCCGGCGACCCGCGGACAACTATCAATGTCAGTCGGGACCTCGGCCGCCGCCTGCGGCTCACGTGGACAGAGCGCGCTAACGTGATGATCCGTCTCATCCGGAAACCCGAAACCCCGGAACCCTTCCGCTCCCAAGCCGCGGTCGCCCGGTATCTGGCAAAGCGGGCCGCCTCCGCTCCCGTCACCCCGGAACCCGGGACGGCTGGGACGAATGGCAACAGGACGACGGAAGACCGGGGGGGCGGGGCGGGAGTTGTTACAAAGTCGTAGTTGTCGTCGCCCCCGGCACAGGATCTCTTTATTTCATGCTCTTGAACGCTACAGATTGCGCCCGCGCCTCCGGCTTCAGCCGTTGGTTCGTCGAGGCAATCAAGCGGGCTCCTAATTCTCCGTTTGGTGGCGGGCTCTATACGACGCTGGACCGCTTCGAGACCTGGGTGCTGACGCATCCGGAGTGGCGGGCATCGCATGTATGGCGGCTAAAGCGTTCAACGCCGGTTTCAAATCCTGGACCGTCAACCGCTGGTAGACTCGATGGACAGTTTCGGTCGCGTGGCCGACGAACGACTGGGCGATGCCCTGCGCAACCCCTCCCCTCGCGAGCCGCGTGATGACCGTGACCCGGGTACTATGGAATGACAGGTGGCCGAGGCCGATCTTTTGAAAGAACGAATGCCACGCTTTCGCGGGGAGCGGAGGTAGGTCGACTAGGTTTCTGGCCTTGACCGCAATTCTACGTTGAACAATGGGCCGAAGGCCATCTGGCAAGAGCGTCGTAAAAATGCGGCTGCCCTTGCCCCGGAAGGTGATAGTTCCCGCACGAAGGTCGATCTGCCGCAGCGGCGTACTCGTCTCGCTCAGGCGGCACCCTGTGTGAATCGCAACCTCAAAACAGTCTCGCATCCACTCGGGCTCCTTGGTCAGGGCCTCGCGGATTTGCGCGATTTCCGGGTCCGTCATCTCCGGCTTCTCCCTTACATTTTGCCGCCTCAGCCCAAGCTGAGCGAGCGGGTTTCCGTCCGCGTAGCCGCGCCGTACTGACTCGCGCATAACAGTCGACAGAACTTTCAGCTCGGTCAGCGCCGTATTGTAGTTGATGGTGGTGCCGCGGCGCCGTCTCTGAGCGGTCCGCCATGCGAGGAAATCCCCAGCGTGGGAATACCGAATCGCCCTGGGCACCAGAACGCTTTTCTGCTGGAGAAACTCGAACACGTGGGACCACGCGGTCTCGTATCGTTGAAGCGTCTTTGGCCGCGGGCCGTAGTGGAGTGCCATCCAACCCGGGACCCACGATTCCCAGGACTCAGCAGCGGCGCTCGGCATGGCCGCCCGAGCCGCTTTTGAAAGTTGCTGCGCCTCGTCGTACGCCCTCCGCTTCCCCGAGGGATCGTCCGTTCGATGCGCAGAGGCTCGGTGTATGCGTCGACCCGTGGTTGCATCGACGTAGGAGATGTACCAAGAGTGACTCCTTGGGCGCGCGTAAACCGATGCGTACTTCACAAACCGAGTGCAGCAGAGTGCAGCAACGGTCACAATATCAAAACCCACATCCCCTCTCAAATCCCAACAATTGCAAACACTCGCTGACCTATTTCTACTGTCCCCGGTTCGATTCCGGGCCTTGCCACCACTTTCCGGCTCTTGATCAAAGAATGGGCACATGGGGCGTTGGAAGCGCCACCATGTCCCCTCTGAACTTACAACTGACTCTTTCCGGATACCGCATAGTCCGGGTGGAGAGCAACTCTTTGATGCGGGTTTACGCGGGTCTACAGGAAAGTTTGGGGACAGGGGTGTACAGAGGGGGGGGGTGAGTTGAGGTTGAAGCGGTTTTGCAGATTCCGGGAACAGGGCGCAGCCCCGCTAGCCTCCAGCTTGGAGGCATCGTTTTGGCCGCCGCCTCGGAATGCAATATCCGCGTTTCCGCCAATAAACGGGCCCTCTCCTTTCCGCATCGGCTGGGCCGTCGCCAAAGGGGCGAGTCCTAGGTCTAGCGATGGAGCGGAGGCTCCGCGGAGGGGCGATCTTCAGTCCGGGCGCGAACTGACGGACGAGAGGACTGAACTTGCGCCTGCACCCCTCACGGGTGAACCTAGGGTCCATGGTCGCCGCCTATTCACCCCGTGAGGAACTTGCGAATGTCGTGACCCACGGGGCTGGCTTCGTACTGAGCATCGCTGGCCTGGCACTGATGGTGACCATGGCCAGCCTGCACGGCGATGCGTGGCTTGTTACAAGCACGGCAATCTTTGGCACGTCGTTGGTGCTGCTCTACACCACATCCACCCTCTATCACTATTTCCGCGAAGAACAGCTCAAGCGTACGCTGCGCAAGTTTGACCATGCCGCGATTTTTGTGCTCATCGCCGGAACCTACACTCCATTCTTGCTCGTGAGCCTGCGCGGAGCGTGGGGCTGGAGCCTGTTTGGTGTGATGTGGGGGTTGGCGGTGGTCGGTGTGACGCTGAAGTTCTGGTTTACTGGACGCTTTCGGCTGGCTTCAACGTTGATTTACGTGGGGATGGGTTGGATGGTGTTGGTGGCGATTCGACCCCTCAGGGCCGCCCTCCCAACAGCCGGCTTGCACCTCCTCTTCAGTGGTGGGATCTGCTATACGGGTGGAGCTGTCTTTTATCTATGGAAGCGGCTGCCTTACCACCATGCTGTGTGGCACCTGATGGTGCTCGCCGGAAGCGCCTGCCACTGGGCAGCCGTGTTCTGCTGCCTGATCCCGCCGGCCAGCCCCACACTTTGAGTGGGACCGTAGGAGGCTTTGGACCAATCAGGGCAGTTTCACACCGCCGTTTTTCTCCAGTCCGGTTTGTCTGGGATCCAAAATGCCGCGGGTGGTCTCGGGGTTTCACAGGCAGGCGCTCAGCGAGGTGGTCGAGATGGCCAACCCACAACAGTTCACCAACCCCCGACAACCGCCCAGGCTGACCCAATGGGGGGTACAAAAGACTGAGTCTGCTCAGGCCGTGCGGTAGTGCGCCGCACGATGGATCCGCCTTCCGGTGCGCAAATCGATGTAGGATGTATGCCACACCGGTCCCCGTCGAACCGGGAGAAGGCCCACATACTTCATGAAGTCATGGCATTGGTTAATAGAAGCCCAGACTCTCATCGGAGATGGCTCAGTTCTGGTACATCAGGTCGGGCCGCCGTGGCTCCAATTGCTAATGCCAAATCGAGAACCCGCCGTCCACAACCAGGTTGTGTCCGGTCACATAATCCGATGCCGCGGACGCGAGGAAGACTGCAGCGCCTTTCAGGTCTAACCCATCTCGGCCCATCCGGCCCAGGGGTGTCCTATCGGAATAATCCCGGATGAAACCGGCCGGCTGTCCTCGTTCGAATCCTCCGGGCGAGATCGCGTTCACGCAAATTCCCATGGGCGACAGGAGCCCCGCCAAATCCTTCGTCATGCCAATAATCCCGGCCTTCGCCGCGGCGTAGTCGATCGGCTGGCCATTCATTCCATTGCGCTCGTACATCCGGCGATCCCTTCCCATGAGGCCCGCCATGGAAGCGATGTTGATGATCTTCCCGAACCTCTGCTCGGCCATGATCCGACCCACCTCCTGGCAGCAGTGCAGGACTCCCGTGAGGTTCACCGCAATCAGCTCCTCTGCGTCCTCGGGATCCCGCTCGAAGAGAGGAGCAGGGGTTCCTGAGGCGCCCCCCGCATTATTGACCAGGATGTCCAAGCACCCCTTCCAATCGGCCGCCTTCCGGGCCACGGAGCGAACCTCTGCGTGGTTTCGCTGGTCCAAGCCGAGGCCCAGGGTCGGGCTCCCCGTTGAAGCGGCTAGCTTGGCCGCGGCCGCCGTGGCGTTATCCAGACGGCGGGAGGTCAGGATTACAGCTGCCCCAGCTTCCGCCAGCGCCTCCGCCATATCGTAGCCCAGGGTGCGGGCTCCGCCCACCACCAGAGCGACCTTGCCAGAAAGGTTAAAGAGATCGAGTGAGCGCATAGAGAGGTTCGGTCCTGTCAGCGCCACTTGATGGGCCGGTTCCAAGACCGGGTCAAGAGGTCCGGATCCTCGCAGCCGTCCGGCCGGTGGAGAGCCTGCGAAGCGAGATCTGGGAAGACGGGCCCGATCAGGCCGTCATGGGGCGATTTCGTAAACTTCGACCAGAGCGATGCGAAGAGCCGCCTGCCCCTGAAACCCGGGCGGTATAGGCTCCCGGGGAGAGAGTCACGATCAAAGCGGCATCCTTGCTGCCGGCGCCTATTCGAATCCTCGGAGGAATCGGCGAAGGACGGGATTGATATTGGAGGGCGGTGGGAGATTATCGGGGCAGGATGAAAGCCGCGCTCCTGCTCACGCTATGCATGCCGCTTCTCTGTCTTGCAGCGCGGCCCCCGTTGTCCGCTGACGAGCGCTCCGTCTTCCACACCGAGCATTCGTGGAACCGGGCCTACGTTGAGGCCGACGCCGGCAAGCTCGCCGAGATTGAGTCGGATGCCTACGTCTACACCGAGCCGGACGGCTCGGTCCACACGAAGGCCGATGAGCTCGCCGACGCGAAGGCCGGGTTGATGAACTTCCATGAAATGAGCCTCCATGAGGCATCGGTCCGGATCACCGGGGACACCGCCGTCGTGACCGGTCGCCTGGTTGTCTCGGGCGGGCTGCCGGGGCACGAGTTTGGAGAGATCCTCGAATCGACCGACACGCTGGTGCGCCTAGATGGCCGCTGGCGTGCGGCGGCGAGTGCCGAGATCAAACTGGCCGACACGGCCCAGTCGGCCATCGCCCCCCTCTGGCGCGACGGAGGGGACTGGATGAAGCGCCATGAGGAGTTTGCCGCCGCGGCGAAGGGCGGCGGCGTCGAACTGCTCTTCATCGGGGACTCAATCACCGACTTCTGGCGCGACAGGGGCCGGGCTACCTGGGACAAGTGTTACGGCCACCGCCATGCCGCAAACATCGGGATCAGCGGGGACCGGACCCAGCACGTGCTCTGGCGCCTGGGCCACGGCGAGGTCGACGGCCTGAACCCCAGGGTGATCGTCCTCATGATCGGCACCAACAACACCGGTCTTGAGCTCGATGAGATGACGCCCCGAAACACGCCTGCAGAGGCTTCGGCCGGAGTGAAGGCGCTCGTCGGGGACCTCCGGCGGCGCCTTCCCACTGCAAAGATCCTGCTCCTCGGCATCTTTCCCAGAGGCCATTCCCCGGGCACCCCGGCGCGGGCCCAAGTGGCGGAGGTGAATCGCTCGATCGCTCGCCTGGACGACGGGGATCATGTCCGCTTTCTCGACATCGGTGAGCATTTCCTCACCAAGGAGGGGCTCCTTGAGGAATCGGTCATGCCCGACTTCCTGCATCCCAGCGCCAAGGGCTACGAGATCTGGGCCGAGGCAATGGAACCGGCGCTCGCCTCGCTCCTGGGCTCAAGGGGCTGAAGCCTCAGGCGGAGCAGGCGGCCCTCCCTTACCCTGCCCAGGCCAGGAGGCGAGCAGGCCAAAGAAGGCTCGACTTCCCCGGCCGGGGATGGAGATCTTAGGCAATCTCCCTGCCCAGGAAAATGGCGTACTCCTCGCCGACTTTGCGGATATTTGTCTCGTCTCCGGGCGATGTTGCCCACGAGCGCCGCATTGCGCGTGAGACCATTGAGCGGCTCGCAGCCGAATTCGCCAGCCGGCTGGTTCTGGAACCGTACTTCTGGGAGTATGAGCCGTTCGACCTGTCCAAGTCGTTCCAGGCGCAGATCCCCAACGCGGCCGACTTCGACCTGCTCCTGTGTTTCCTATGGTCCCGACTCGGCTCGCGCCTTCATTCCTCGATGACGCTTCCGGACGGGACCCAAGCGCCGACGGGAACCGAGTACGAGATATCCTACGCGCTGGATGCGCAGCGCAAGCGCAACGGGCTGCCGGAAATCCAACTGTGGATCAACCAGACGGTCCCGGCGATCTCCCCAGAGCCCCCGGAGGTCCACGACGAGATGATCGCGCAGTGGCGCGCGGTGAAGCACTTTATCGAGGAACGGACGCGCGACTCCTCCGAAGGCACTTTTGTCGGCTCCTACAACGGCTACCGGACCCTCGCCGAGTTCGAGGAGCTGCTCGAGGCCAAGCTCCGCAGGACGATCCAAAAGCAGCTCGAGGCCCTGGGGGCCGCGGCCTCGCCTCAGGCCCAGGCAAAGCCGACTTGGCTGCTGGGTTCACCCTTCCGCAGCCTGCAAGCCTTTGAGCTCGCCCACGCGAAGGTCTTCTTCGGGCGCACGAAGGCCATCGGCGAGGCGATAGGATCGCTGCGTCGAAATCTGATCGATCCCGGCGATCCGCGGGGTTTCCTGCTAGTCCTTGGAGCCTCCGGGTCAGGAAAGTCCTCCCTGGCGCGGGCCGGAATCCTGCCGGCCCTGCTCGAGCCGGGGGTGATCGACGGCGTCGGCTATTGGCGGCGGGCGGTCCTGACCCCCTCGGACGGGCTCGGGGACCTCTTCGGCTCCTTGGCGAATGCGCTGCTGGCTGATGCGGCCCTCCCCGAGTTGCGCGAGGACGGCCTCGATCCCAAGGCCTTCGCCGCCCGCATCGCCGCCAGCCCGACCGCGCTGGTCGAGTCGATCATCGGCGGTCTTCGGCAGGCGGCGGCCGTGGAGCAGCTCCGCCAGAGACACGCCATGGAGGAGACCGCCCGACGCTTCGAGGCGGAGGGCCGGGTCGATGATGCCGCGGTCCTGCGGGCCCAGATCGGACAGCTCCGCCCCCTGCAGACCCGCCTTCTGATCCTCGTAGACCAGCTCGAGGAGTTCTTCGAAATCGACTCCTCCCCCGAATCAAGACACGCGTTCATCGGCGCCTTGGCCGCGCTCGCCCGGTCCGGGCGCGTGATCGTGCTGTCGACGCTGCGCAGCGACTTCTTCCCGCGGTGCTCCGCCGAGCCCGAGTTGGTAAAGCTGATGAACGGCGCCGGCACCTACGTCCTGCAGCCGCCCACCGCCGCGGAACTCGGCCAGATCGTGCGGCACCCGGCCCTTGCGGCCGGGCTTCGCTTCGAACAGGACCCGGCCACACACGAGAGGCTGGACGACATCCTGCGCGACGCCGCTGTCCGCGACCCCGACGCGCTGCCGCTCCTGGAGTTTACCCTGGACGCCCTGTACGAAGCACGCTCCCCGGACGGCCTGCTGACCCTCGGCGCCTACCGCGCGCTGGGGGGCGTCGAAGGCGCGGTTGCCCGGCGCGCAGAGGAGGCCTATTCGAAGCTTTCGCCCGCATCCCAGGCCGCTTTTGACCAGGTCTTCGGGATGCTCGTGCGGCTGCGAAGCGACGATGCAACGGGCGCGGTACGGAGCCGGATCGCGATCAAGCTGGTGAGCAACACGCCCGAGCGGAAGGCCTTCGTAGACGCTTTCGTCGCCGCCCGCCTGCTTATCTCCGACCGGAGCGATACGGGGGAGCCGATCCTGACGATCGCGCACGAGGCCCTCCTGCGGGCATGGCCGCGCCTGTCGGGCTGGATCGAGCGGAACCGCGACCTGCTTCAGTGCCTGGGCCGGGTGAACGCGGCCGCGGACCGGTGGGAGCGGGACCAGCAGGACGCCGATCTGCTGCTCCCGGAGGGCAGGCTCCTGTTCGAGGCCGAGGACCTCGTGGCCTCGTTCGCAGGAAACCTGCCCGGGATCCTCGTCGAGTACGTGCGGCGGTCGCGCGCCCGGGCGGAACACAGGAGCCGCCAGCGCATCCGGCGGCTGCAGGTCCTCGTCTGCGTCTTTGCGCTCCTGGCCGCCGTTGCGGCCGGAGCCGGAGCCGTGGCCCTGCGGGAGAAGTCCAACACCGTCCGGACCCTGTCCCAGTCGGATTTCCTCCAGGGAGTCCGGCTGGCCTCCGAGGCCGACGGGACCGACGCCCTGGCCTACCTGACCCGCTCCCTGGCCCCGCGCCCATCTGACACCGCCATATCGACCCTGATAACGACCCTCCTGACGTACCGCAACTGGATGGTGCCCCGGGCTGTCCTTCGGCACGACGACACCGTCCGCTGGGCGGAATTCAGCCCCGACGGCGGCCGGATCGTCACCGCCTCGTGGGACAACCGGGTGCGGGTTTGGAACGCGGCAAACGGGAGCAAGCTGTGGGAATCCCCCGAGCACAAAAAGCAGGTTCAATCCGCCCACTTCAGCTCCGACGGGACCCGCGTTGTCACCGCATCCGATGACGGCATAGCGCTGATCCTGGACGCGTCAACGGGAGCGGTTCTCACTCGCATCGACGTCGGCTACAAGGTGGCCACGGCGTGCTTCAATCCCAGCGGGACCCTCGTCGTCACCGGCTCCTGGAACAACGTCGCGCAAATCTGGGATGCGAGGACGGGAATTCAACGCGGCGAGACGATGCGACCCCGCGACAAGGGCTTCGGCGTGGTCGCCTCTGCCTGCTTCAGCCGGGACGGGACCCGGATCGTAACCGCGTCCTGGGACCACACTGCCCGGATCTGGGATGCGAGCCGCGGCGGTCCTGACCCGCTGGTGGAGCTCAGGGCCGGGGACAACGAACCGAGCGGCCCGATCAGGTCGGCGGAATTCAGCCCCGACGGGACTCGCGTCCTGACCGCCTCCGACAACCATTCCGCGCGGATCTGGGACACGACCACGGGAAGGCCCGTGGGCAAGGTCATGCCCCATGAGGGATTGGTTCAGTCCGCCCACTTCAGCCCGGACGGGCGGCTGGTGGTGACCGCCTCCGATGACGGAACGGCGTGCGTGTGGGACGGCCTCACAGGCGAGCCTGTCACAGCCCCGTCGAGGCACAAGGGGCTGGTCCGCACCGCCCTCTTCAGCCCGGACGGGAGCCGATTCGTCACCGCTTCCGGGGACGCCACGGCCCGGATCTGGGATGCCCACACGGGGCTTCCCTTGTCCGAGCCCATGAAGCACGGCGGCGGGGTGGAGACGGCGTTCTTCAGCCCGGATGGCACCCAAGTCTTGACGGCTGCAGCGGACAATGCGGCCCGGATCTGGGAACCCTTGGGGGCAAAGGCACTATGTCTGAGTCTGAAGCCGGCTGTCGAGCAGCACCCGCCGTCGCCCCCCTGGCCCGATGCGTCCTCGGCAACGGACAACACGGTCCCGAGATTTTTCGCCCAACTGAGTCCAGACGGGAGGCGGGTCGCCACCGCGTCCGATGACGGCACAGTCCGGATCTGGGATGCAATGACCGGCGCCCTGCTGGCCGGGCCGATGCGCCACGGGGGTGGGGTCCAGTCGGTCTGCTTCAGCGCCGACGGAAACCTCGTTGCCACCGCCTCCGATGACGGGAAAGCCCGGGTCTGGGATAGCCGGACGGGCCAACTGAGGGGTTCGCCGATGGAGCACGCCAAGCCTGTGCGCCTGGCCGTGTTCAGCCCGGACGGAAGCCGCCTTGCGACCGCGTCCGGAGGGGGGCGGCTCGAGTCGGGACCGGCCGAGGCGCGAATCTGGAATCTGGCGTCCGGGAAGAGCGTGCTCGCCCCGCTCTCACTCCCGCACGCGGCCACCGTAGCCTCCGTCGCATTCAGTCCCGACGGGGCATGGGTGGCCACCGCGTCCTGGGACGCAACAGCGCGGATCTGGTCCGCCGACACCGGCAAGCCCCTGCCGTTCGTGCTGCAGCACGACGGGAAAATCTTGCGCTGCGCGGAATTCAGTCCGGACGGGGTATGGCTTGTCACCGCGGGCGACGACGGCACCGCCCGGATCTGGAATGCTCGCACGGGCAAGGCGCGAATCGGGCCGCTCAAGGTGAACGGGCTCGTACAAGCGGCCCACTTCAACTCTGACGGCACAAGGGTTGTCACCGCCACCTGGGATGATTTCGCCCGGGTTTGGGATCCCCAGACGGGTGTTCCCGTCACCGAACCGCTGAAGCACGGCGGCTGGGTCCAGTCCGCCCGCTTCAGCCCGGACGGGACGCTCGTCGTCACCGCCTCCGACGACAAGACGGCCCAGATCTGGGACTCTCGGAGCGGTCAGCCGCTTTCGGACCCGTTTCCACTCCCCGAGGCGGTTCGGGTGGTCCAGTTCAGCGCTGACGGAAAGCGGGTTCTTACCGCATCGCAGGACCGCTCAGCCCAGATCTGGGACGTGGCCCCTGCTGGTTTGCCCCCCCCCGACTGGCTGCTCACGCTGGCCGAGGTTGTGTCCGGCCAGGTGCTAACCCAAGAAAACATCATGAAGGTCACCGCCCTAGACCAAGGGGCGACCCTGGGCCAGCTCCGGCGCAGGCTCGAGCAGTCCCAATCCCAGGATGACTGGACGGTCTGGGGCAGGTGGTTTCTCGCCGATCCGGCGACCCGGACGATTTCCCCTTTCTCCCGTCTGAGCGTGCCCGAACTCAGGGCCCGACAGGTTCCGCAGCTGCCGGCCACATCCGCGGAGGGGCGCGGTCTCGCCCCAGGCGCCGGCCTGCCGATAGCCGGGGCTCTCACGACAGATCCACGACGGACCCGATGAAGACGGACCGCCGCCTGTCGTCGATCCGGACGCTTTTCAGCACCAGGGTGTCGTCTGGGCTGTTGCTCGGCGCCGTCTTCGCATCTGGGATGATGGCTAGCTCCTGCCGCGCGCAGTATACGGACCGAGAAATCCAGCAGGCCCTGGACAGGCTCCCCACGGGAGGGGGGGAGGTCCGGCTTGGTCCGCACGTATACACCATCAGCCAGCCCGTAGTCCTTCAGCAGGACGGGCAGTCTCTCCGCGGCTCGGGCCCTGAAACGCTGCTGCGCCTGGCCGACGGCGCAAACTGCCCCGTGGTGATCCTCGGCCAGTCTGCCATCCGGCCCGTTAGGGCAGTGAAGAGGCTGAGCCTGTCAGACCTCGCGATCGATGGAAACCGCCTCGGCCAACAGCAGGAGCTCTGGGAGACCACCCCAGTCGGCTACCAGATCTGCAACGACGGCGTGATCGTCCGAACGGTGGCCGATTCCGCGGTGGAACGCGTGGTTGCAGCCCACTGCAGATCGGGGGGCCTGGTCGTCACCCTGGATTGCCGGAGGGTACGATTGAGCATGGTGACCGCCTTCGACAACCAATTCGACGGCCTGGCCTGCACCAATTCGGCCGAGTGCAGCTTCAGCCACTTGAACCTGCATGACAACCTAGCAGCCGGAATCTCCCTCGACTTCAGTCTCAACCATAACGAGTTCAGCGACGCCCGCCTTACGCACAACCGGGTCGGCCTGTTCATGAGGGATTCCCACGACAACATTTTCCGCAAATTGGTGATCCGCCAGAGCCTGGAACACGGCATCTTCATGGCCCAATCTGTCCAACAAAAGCCCGGAGGCTGGCAGCTTGTGCCCCACACCGAGTGCCTCAGGAACAGCTTCATCGACCTGGAGATCAGCGACAGCGGTGGGCCGGCATTCCGAGTCAATGATGCGACCTGTACCCCAAACCTGATTTCCGGAGTGCGCTTTCACAATAACCCCAAGGGAGGGTTGTCCCTTGCCGCGCCGGGCATTCTCGTGGTGCGAGGACTGGTCGAGGACTGAACCCGAAGATAGGTCCGGAGCGGGGCGGACAACAGCGGCCCGACAGGGCCGGCACCTTAATTGAGGCGCGCCACTCCAACCTTGCCCGGATCGCCCTTCCCTTCCCACGACGCCTTCAGCTTCATGTAGCGCTTATAGATCTGAGAGACGGAACGCATCCTGCTCGGGGCGTTCAGAAAACCCGGCCCCTCTCTGTAAGAGTGGGTATGGTAGGCGAAGAGCTCGTCCTCGATGTCGGTCCACTCGGCGCATCCGGCGAGGTCCTCGACTAGCTTGCGCTCCAGGGTGAACAGCTTTCCGCCGGCCATGTGGCGCAGGCGGGAGTAGACCCTAAAGCGAAGGGGAAACACGAGGATACTGATCCGACGCCCGACATCGTCCTCGGGGATTCCGAGAGAGCGGAGGTTGCTGGAAAGCGTGTTTCGGGTCGGGGGCATGGTCTGAAGGAGCCGAGCGGTCTCCTCCTTCCTCGTATTCGCTACCAATCGCACCCCGTCTACAAGCACACCGCGTGAGTAAAATTGTAACGTCTCTGGGGTATTTATCTGACATTCACTGAGTATTTCACCCTATTCTAAAGTTTCTCAATAATTTACGGATCAGTTTCTTACAACGAATCTCCTGGGATTCCAAAGTCTTCCCCATCTGCCCTGAGTGGATTCACGCGAGTTCGATACGCACGGGTTATTTCCCGCGCCACTGCGGCGGATCACGCGGCCTCTTTCACCTCAGCATCAACCGCAGGAGCCTCTCGGCCAGCTTCCCGTACGGGGGCTGCAGGAGCCGCGTTCCGGCAAGCCTCGACTGCAGCAAGACCCCCTTGCGCTTCGTAAAGGTGTTGAAGCCGTCCTGACCGTGGTAGTGCCCCATGCCGCTCGGGCCCACGCCCCCGAAGGGCAGCTCATTTTGGGCGATGTGGAACAATGTGTCGTTGACCGTCACGCCGCCCGAAATGCTTTCGGCCAGCACCCGGTCGATGCCTTCCCGGTCGTAGTCGAAGTAATACAGGGCAAGCGGCCTCGGCCTGGCGCCGACGTAGCCGAGAGCCTCACCCAGCTCCCTATAGGTCCTTACCGGCAGGACGGGGCCGAAGATCTCCTCCTGCATGATCCGCATCCCGTCGTCGACTCCTGTGATGATCGTCGGCGGCATCCGGCGCCCGGGCCCGGAGCCCCCTGCGGAAAGCTCGATCACCCGGGCCCCCTTCTGTCGGGCATCCTCCACAAGCGACGTCAGGCGCTCGTGGTGCCGCGAGTTGATAATCGCCGAATAGTCCGCACTCGCCGCCCCTTCGGGGTAGAACCTGCCGACGGCCCTCCTCGCCTCCTCGACAAACGCCTCCTCCGTCCCCTGCGGAAGGAGCGCGTAGTCGGGGGCAATGCAGGTCTGACCCGCGTTCAGGCACTTGCCCAGGATGATCTTCTCGGCTGCGACCTTCAGGGGGAAGCCTCGGGCGACGATCGCCGGGGACTTTCCGCCGAGTTCGAGCGTCACGGGGGTCAGGTTCTCCGCAGCCGCCCGCATGACCTCCCTGCCGACGGCGGTTGAGCCGCTGAAGAGGATGTGGTCGAACGGGACCTGGGCGAAGGCCCGCGCCAGCTCCACTCCTCCGAGCGCCACGGCCACCCGCTCCCGGGCAAAATACCTCCCAACGAGATCCCGAAGCAGCGCCCCGAACCGCGGTGTGAACTCCGACGGCTTGAGGATCACCCGGTTTCCCGCGGCCAGGGCCGAGGCGAGGGGCCCTGCCGCGAGATAAAGCGGGTAGTTCCATGGGGCGATAATCCCCATAACTCCCAACGGCTGCTTCACCACCTCCACCCGGGCGGGCCAGAACCAAACCGAGGCCCTCCTGCGCTCGGGCCTCATCCACCGCCCCACCCTGGCCTTGGCATGCCGGGCGGCCTCAAGCGAGGGGAAGATCTCCAACAGCCTCGTCTCATAAAGCGAGCGGTGGCCAAAGTCGGCGTCGATCGCCGCCGCAATCTCCCCGGCGTTGTCCCTGAGGAGCCGGCACAGGGCGTCGAGATGGCCCCTGCGCTCGCCGGCTGAGGGGCTCGGCTCCCGAGCAAACGCGTTGCGCTGGAGATCGAAAAGCTCGCGGAGCTCGGTGAGAGCCGCGGCGGGGTCCTGCGGGAGCATGGCCGGCATTGGAGCCTAAGGAGCCCTGAAGCTCAAGCCAGCGCCGCGCACGGGTCGGGGGCGCCGGACTCCCTGGCGCCCGTCCTGTGGGGATTCAACGGGTGTCTTGTCCGACCCGGGACCCAGGGATTGCGGGCCAACGCGGGATGGGGCTGTGACTTGCCTCCGGCCGGTCCTAACGGGCAAACCCGCGGCGGGCCGCGCCTGGGCTCCGGCCGCAAGGCAAAGGTGGACCTTCCGCGCCGGGGAGCACTCGCGCGAGCTCCCCCTGCGGGTCGACCCTACCCCGCAGCCCGGGCCTGGAACGCAGCCCGGCCGAGCCGGTACAGGACGTGCCGGCGAAGCGGGTGTGCCTCGGGCACCTTGGGGTGATCGAAGTCCCAGGCGGGATCCGTCCTCATCCCGAGCCGCTGCATGACCCGGATCGATCGGGTGTTGACGGCGGCCGTAAACGAAACGATCTCCTCAAGCCCGAGCTCTCCAAAACCGTGCCGGAAGGCCGCCCGGGCCGCCTCGGTCGCATACCCGCGGCCCCAGGCGTGGCGGGCCAGCCGCCAGCCGATCTCAACGCAGGGGGTGAAGGGCGTCTCGTAGGAGGGAACGGCGAGCCCGGTGAAGCCGATGAACTCCCCGGTGGCGCGCACTTCGAGCGCCCAAAGCCCAAATCCCCGCGCCTCGGCGTGGGCTCGGATCCCCGCCACCGACGCATCGCTTTCGGCCCGCGACAGGATCGCGGGAAAGAAGCGCATCGCCTCGGGATCGGCGTTCAGGGCGGCAAAGGGCTCCAGGTCGGCCGCCGCCCAATCCCGGAGGATCAGGCGGTCGGTCCCAAGCAGCGGGAGCGCCATCGTGGCGATCGGCCCGGGGAGCGGGTGCGGCTGCCCGAGTCAGCGGGCCGGGGCCGCGGCTGGAGCGGGCTGCGGGGCGGCGGCAGGGGCGGCCTTCTGCGCCGGGGCCTTCGCGGCGGGCTTCCTCGCGGGCTTCTTGGCCTTGCGGGCCGGAGCCTTCTTTGCGGGTTTGGCCTTCGCCGCCGGGGTCTTCTTCGGGGCCTTGGCTCCCCGGGCCTTCACCAGTCCGGCCGCCTTCTTGATGTTCTGGACGCTCGGAAGCGAGATTCCCAGGGCCTTGGCGATCAGCGAGCCGGGTTTTCCGGCCTTGACGAGGGCCTTCACCCGGGCGCGGATCGCGGCAGTGATCACCGCCCGCTTGCGGGACTTTCGGGCGGGCTTCGCCTTCCCGCGCCGGGCGGCTCCCGGTGCCCTGCCCGGTCCCGCGGCGGCCAGCTGCACGGCCTTCAGAAACGACTCCACGTCGGGGAATCCAAACTGGGTGTTGAGGCCGGCCAGCTCCCGGCCGAGCTCGATCTCGACAGAGCGTTCGAGTCGGGCAAGTTTCTTGCGCATCGCGGCAAGCCGCTTGATATTGGGAATAACCATAGGGCTGGCATTATGGCACGCCGACCCCGCTCCCGCAAGTGGGATGCCGGGCCCCGCCCCCGGCCTTGCAATCGGCGCCCCCGCGATCCACACCGGCTGTAGCCACCTTCGGCGCTAACCCCGCCCCCCCACCACCATGAGGCAGACCCTTTCCCAAGCTCCGAGCGCCCGCACCCTTCGCTACGAGGCCTCCCTCGCCCGCTTCGAGGCCTGGCTTTGCGCCCGCTGCGGCGCGGACAGCTCGTTCCGCGGCGCGGGCGTCACCTCGGCCGCGTACATGCCGCTGCCGGTCTACGCTCAGGCCGCCGGCCGGCCCGGCCTCGGGGCGGTCGCCCTGCGCCTGATAAAGGAGCGGCACATCGCTGAAGGCCTCCTCGTCCAGGACCCCTCCCGCCGGGATATGATGCCCTACGTGCCGGCTTGGGTCCTCCTGGGTTCGGCCCTGTGCGAGGATCCTCGGATGAGGGTCCTGATGGCGCGCCAGGTCCTCTCCTACCAGGATCCGCGCACCGGGGGCCTCTTTGGAAGCGCCCGGTCGCGCCGCCTCAAAGCCGGCGTGATCGACTTCGATTCGACGACCTTGGCCTGCCCCGCCCTGTGCGTCGCCGGGGAGGACGATGCGGCGGCCCGGTGCGGCCAGTATCTGCTGAGGCTCATCCGGGCCCAGCCCAGCCCGTCCCGATTCTTTTTTCTTCAGTGGGACACCGGCCGGGGCCTCGTCCGGGACTTCGCCCCGGCCTCCTCCCCCGCTCACCTCGTCACCTACACCTATCCCGGGCAGCATCTGTATAAGATCGGGCTCCTCGCCCGCGCCCTGGCGCTTGTCCACGGGGTCACGGGGGAGTCGGAATACCTCCAGCTTGCGCAGGCCTACTACCGCAAGGCGGCCTCGGACTCCCCGGACGTCTGGACGAACACCCTCGCCCACAAGATGGGATGGGCAGCCTGGACCCTGGCGTGCGCGACGGGCCAGCGCTCCTACGCCGAGGACGCCTGCAGGATGGCCGACCACCTCGCCCGGCTGCAGCAGCCCGACGGGGGGTTCCACTACCCGGAGCTGTGGACGGACTACGCGGCGATCCCGCTCGACATGAAGGTGAACCTCTCGGCCCAGTTCGCGACCTGGATCGCCCTGGCGGCAGAGGCCTCCCGGCCGTAAACCGGGCCGGCTTTGCGGGTTGGCACCGCCGCCCGGGGGCCCTAGGCTGCGGCCGATGTCGCTTTCCGATCCGCCGGGCGCCCCAGAGCCCGAGCCCCTCGCCGAGGCGGGCGTCTACGCGACCGCTGAGGAGGGGTTCGAGCACGGGCTGGTGGTCCTCGCGATGGGCAGGCCCTTCTGGCTTGTGGCCTCAGGATCAGCCCACCGGCTGCTCGTCGAGCCCGAGATCCTGGACGCCGCGCTCGAGCAGCTGGCGCTCTTCAACCGGGAGAGCGCCGGCTGGCCGCCCGCCGGCCCCGCGGAGAGGCCGCACCCGGCCCGCAGGGCCGATCTCACAACCCCGCTCGTCTGGGCGGCGACCGTCTCGGCCGCCTACTGGGACCAGGTCCGCTTCCCCGGCCGCTGGGAGGACTGGGGCAGCCTGGACTCCCAGGGGATCTTCGCCCGGGGCGAGTGGTGGCGGCCGGCGAGCGCCCTCTTCCTGCATGCGGACCTGGGGCACCTGCTCTCGAACCTGCTGAGCGGGGTCTTCGTCTTCTCGGCGGTCGCAACGACCCTGGGCCGGGCGCGGGGCTGGATCCTGCTGGCGCTGTCCTCGGTCGCGGCGAACCTCGCGGCGGCGGCGCTGCATCGCGGCTCGGCCTACACCTCGCTCGGCGCCTCGACCGCGATCTTCGCGGGCCTGGGCCTTCTCACCGGCCGGGCCGCCGAACTGGTCAGCCGCGGCGGCCACCCCCACCCCTGGCGGGCGATGCTCGCCCCGGTGGGGGCCGGGACGGGGCTCTTGGCCCTCTACGGAGCCGGCGGGCCCGGAGTCGATCTGTCCGCGCACGTCTGCGGGTTCGCATCCGGGCTGGTCGCGGGATTCTTTTTCGCGCGGGCCCCCGCGCGGGCCTGAGCCTTCCTCAGAGCGACTCGGCCAGGATCGCGGAAAGAGCGCCGTCGGAGAGGACGACCGGGTTTGCCTTCATGCTGCTCGCCGCCTTGGCCCGGGCCACCACCTCGCCGATCCTCTCCCGGGTCAGCCCGTGGGCCGAAAGCCTCCGGATCCCCAGAGTCTCCACCCAGCCGCGCACCCAGGCGACCCCGTCTGAGGCCTGCGCATCCGCTCTGCCCGTAAGCCACCGGGCGAGCTCGGCGTAGCGCCCGAGGGCCCCGCCCGGATCCCCGCCCTCCCCGAGAGCCGAGAGGTTCGCCGCCATGACGGGCCCGAGGAGCGCCGCACAGACCTCCCCGTGCGGCGCGGAAAACAGCCCCCCTAGGGGGGCCGCGAAGCCGTGCACGGCCCCGAGCCCCGCGTTCGCAAGCGCCAGTCCGCTTAGGAGGCTTGCAAGCGCAACGTCGGTCCTCGCCCCGATGTCGCCGGGATCGCGCCACACGGCGGGAAAAGCCCGGGCGAACCGGGGCAGGCCCTCGGCGCAGAGGGCGTCGGTCATCGGGTTTGACCGGCAGCAGACGTAGGCCTCGATCAGCTGCGCCAGGGCGTCCATCCCGGAGGCCGCCGTGGGCCCGGGCGGGAGCCCGATCGTCAGCTCCGGGTCGACCAGGGCGACGCGGGCGAGAAGCTGCGGGCTCCTGAGGCTCACTTTGACCCCGCGCTCCGGCACCCCCAGGACCGCGTTCTTCGTCACCTCGGCCCCCGTTCCGGCGGTCGTCGGAACCGCCATCCAGGGCAGCGCCGGGTTGGCGAGCGGGGCGCCCCGGCCCACGACCTCGAGGTAGTCGAGCGGGTCTCCCGGGTTGGCGAGGAGCCCGGCTACGGCCTTGGCGGCGTCGATTGCGCCCCCTCCCCCAAATCCGATCACCAGCTCAGCGCGGCCTTCGCGGGCCGCCGCGAGCGCCGAGGCAACGGCCCCCACGGTCGGTTCCCCCGCAACCGGGAAAACCTCCGCCGCGACCCCGGCCTCGCCGAGGAGAGTTGCAAGGTGCCTGGCGCGGCCCGGATCGCGGCCCGTGACGACGAAGGCCCGGCGGCCCCAAGCCCTGGCGATCGCCCCGGCCTGGGCCAGGGATCCGGGGCCGAAGACGATCCGGGAGTCGGTCGCAAATTCGAAGCGCATGGCCCGACCGGGGGCGGGGGTCACCAGCCGGCGTCTTCGGGGTACAGGCTTTTCATCCAGACGCCCGAGCGGGTCTCGGCCATCATGGGGTCGGCCACCTTGCGCCAGGCGGCGTAGTGGGCCGTCTGCTTGTGCGCGGCCGGGGCCTCCTCGGTCCGGTAGGCCTCGACCAGGACGAACCTCGTCGGGTCGTCGGAGCGCTGGCAAAAGTCGAAGCGGGCGATCCCCGGCTCCTTGAGGCTGGCGCTTGCGTTGGCCAGGGTCGCCGCCTTGAAGGCCTCGACGCATTCGGGTTTCACACGGATTTGGACGTGGACGATCAGCATGGCAGGAGGGGTCTAGGCGGGTTTGCCCGCGCCGGCAAGCCGCTGGAGAGCCTCACCCGGCCGATTTGGGCTTGCCTTGCGGGGCTGGAATGTGTTCGTTCGAACACTGTTCTCCTGAACCCATGCTCACCGAACGCCAGCAGGCCGTCCTCGACTTTGTCCGCACCTTCCAGATGTCCAAGGGCATCCCGCCCTCCACGCGCGAGATCCAGCGCCACTTCGGGTTCGCCAGCCAGACCGCCGTCATGGGCCATCTGCGGGCCCTGGCCAACAAGGGCATGATCGAGCAGCTGGCCGGCCGGGTGTGGGGGCTGAAGGCCCGCGAGGTCCAGGCCCACCTCTTCGAGATCGGCGTTTTCGGCACGATCCCGGCGGGGCTGCCCTCGCCCAACGAGCAGCAGGCCGACGAGACGATCGCCGTCGACCCGGCGGCCTTCGGCCTGCGCGGGGCCGACCGGATCTTCGGGCTGAGCGTGCGCGGCGACTCGATGATCGGCGCCCACATTGTCGAGGGGGACATCGTGCTCTTGTCGCCCCGCCCCGCCCGGTCCGGCGACATCGTCGCGGCCCTGGTCGAGGGCGAGACGACCCTCAAGCGCCTCGTCACCGTGCGGGGCCGTCCGGTCCTGCGGGCCGAGAACCCCCGCTACCGGGACATCGTTCCCGGGGAGTCCTTCCAGATCCAGGGCGTCATGGTGGGGGTCGTGGGCCGGGGCCGGCGCTGAGCCCGAACGCATGCAAAGGCCCAATGTCCGGACCCCGCCAGTCCCCGGCTGCCCTGCGGCAGCTTCTCGCCGGGCGCTTCCCTCCCCCAAGGCCCCGAAACCCGGGACTTGTGCCGACGGGGATCGGCTCCTTTGACCGCGAGACGGGAGGGGGTATCCCCTCCGGGGCCCTGACCGAGGTGGTGTCGCCCGCCCCGGGCTGCGGCGGGCAGCTTGTCATCGCGGGGCTTCTGGGCGCAACGCGCTCGGCCCGCCTGCGGGCGGCCCTGGTCGACGGCTCGGACGGATTCGACCCCCAGTCGCACGAGCCGGAGTTCCTGCGGCACTTGGTGTGGGTGCGCTGCCGGGACGCCTCCCGGGCTGCGCAGGCGGCCGACATCCTGGTGCGCGACGCGAATCTGGCGCTGGTGATCGTAGACCTGAGCGGCTTCCGCCCGGCCCCGTGCCGGGCTCTGCCGGCGAGCTTCTGGTTTCGCCTGCAGCGGGCCGCCGAGCAGGCCGGGTCGGCGGCCCTGATCCTCGCCCCCTGCGCCGTGGTCGGCAGCGCCCGGCTGAGACTGGCCCTGGGGGAGGGCCTGCGCCTGGACGACTTGGACCGGGAGCGCGACACCCTCGCCGATAGGCTGGTCTTTGAGCTGCGGCGCGGCCCGGCCCTAGACGAAAGAAAAATCGCATGAGGTACGCCGCACTCCACGCAGCCGAGTTTGCGCTCCAGGCGGTCCTGAGGTCCGAGGCCCTTCCCGTCGCGGGGCCGGCCGCCCTGCTCTCGGATCGGGCGCGCGGGGCAACGCTCCTCGAGGCGAACGCCCCCGCGCGCGAGGCCGGGATCGAGCCCGGCCTGACGGCGCCCCAGGCCCTGGCGCGGTGCGCGCAGCTGGCCCTGCGGGTGCGCTCACCCTCTGCGGAGGCCGAGGCCCAGGCCGCGCTTGCGGCGGCCGCTGCCGCCCTCTCTCCGCGCGCCGAGCGGACCGCCCCCGGCCTGATCACGGTGGATCTCGCCGGCCACCCCCCGCCGGCACGCTTGGCCCTGGTCCGCGCTGCCGTGGACCGGCTGCGCTTCCTGGGGATCGAGGCCACTGCCGGGATCGCGCGCACGCCCCTGATCGCGCTCTACGCCGCGCGCCTGGCCCGCCCCGTCCTCGAGGTCCACGACGAGCCCGCGTTTCTTTCCCCGCTGCCCCTGTCGGCCGCCGAGCCAGAGCCCGGACTCGCGGAAATCCTCGAAAGCTGGGGAATCCGCACCCTGGGGGCCCTGGCCGCCCTGCCCCAGGCGCAGGTGGGCCTCCGGCTGGGGGCCGCGGGGGCGCGGCTGTGGGAGCGGGCCGCGGGCCGGGCCGACCGGCCGATCGACCCCATGCCCGCCGAGCGGGACTTTTCGGCGGCCCTCGAGTGGGAGGAGCCGATCGAGATTTTGGAGCCACTGCTCTTCATCCTGCGGCGGTTTGTCGAGCGCCTGGCGCTCGGGCTTTCCGGCGCGGGCCTGTCGGCCGGGGAGCTCCGCCTGGAGCTCGCCCTCGAGGACGAGACGACCCACCGGCGCTCCCTGGGGCTTCCGGACCCCACGGCCGACCCCGAGATCCTCTTCCGGGCGCTGCACACCCACCTGGAGAGCCTGCGCACCGCCTCGGCGGTCTGCGGGGCGCGACTGTCGGCCGAGCCCGTGCGCCCGCCCGTGCGCCAGCAGGACCTCTTCGAGAGCGGGCTTAAAGACCCGCACGGCTTCTCCGAGACCCTCGCCCGGATCGAGGCCCTGCTCGGGGCCGGCTCCGTCGGCACCCCGCGCCTCGAGCCGGGCCACCGGCCCGACTCCTTCGCCCTGGACAGGCCCGCCCTCTCCGTCGTGGGAATGCCCCCCCGCCCGGCCCTGGGGCCCCTGGGTCCGCCCCTGAGGCGCTTCCGGCCGCCCCTCCCGGCCGAGGTCGCCTGCGACGGCGCCACACCCGCCTTCCTGCGGTGCGCGGCCGCGCAGGGCCGGGTGCGCTCGGCCCGCGGCCCCTGGATTTCCTCCGGGCAGTGGTGGAGCGCCGGGGCCTGGGCCCGGGAGGAGTGGGACGCCGAGCTCGAGCCCGGCGGGGTTTTCCGGCTTCTGCGCTCCGGCGCAGTCTGGCGGGTCGACGGGGTCTATGACTGAGCGCTATGTCGAGCTGCACGGCCGCAGCGCCTTCAGTTTCCTCAGGGGCGGCTCCGCCCCCGAGGAGATGGCCGCGCAGGCCGCCCGGCTGGGGCTTCCGGCGCTCGCCCAGTGCGACCGCAACGGCCTCTACGGGTCGGTCAGGATGCACGCTTCGGCGAGGGAGTCGGGCCTGCGGGCGATCGTCGGCTGCGAGCTGGCGATGGAGGACGGTTCGGCCCTGCCGCTTCTGGTCGCCACGCGCGGCGGCTACCGGGCCCTCTCGCGGCTGATCTCGACCGCGCAGCTGCGCTCCCCCAAGGGGCAGATGCGGGTGTCCTGGGAGGAGCTGGCCGACTCTTCCCCGGGTCTGATCGCGCTGACCGGCGACTGCGAGGGGCCGCTCCTCGGGGCCTGGAGGCAGTCCGGCGACGCGGGCGCCCTGGCCGCGCTCCGGCGCCTGATCTCGATCTTCGGCACCGACCGGCTCGGGGTGGAGATCCAGCGGCACCGGGTCCGGGGCGAGGACCGGGCCAACCGGATGCTGGCTGAACTCGCCCGGGCGCACGGGGTGCCGCTGGTCGCCACAAACGGGGCCTGCCACGCCACGCCCGAGGGCCGCGAGGTGCTCGATGTTCTGACCTGCATCCGCAACCACACGCACCTTGACGCCGCGGGGGATCTGCTCACGCACAACGCCGAGCGGCACCTGAAGGGTCCCGAGGAGATGGCGCGCCTCTTTGGCGACCTGCCCGGGGCCGTCGCCCAGACCGCGCGCTTCGCCGAGCGGCTGGAGTTCGGACTGGAGAGCCTCGGCTACGAGTTTCCCACGTACCCGGTCCCTTGCGGGGAGACGATGGACTCGTTCCTACAGAAGCTGACCTGGTTCGGGGCCCAGCAGCGCTACGGGGGGATCTCCCCGCAGGTGCGCTCGCAGCTCGAGCGCGAGCTAGCCCTGATCGCCCGCCTCAGATTTGAGGGCTATTTTCTGGTCGTCTGGGACATCTGCAGCTACTGCCGGCAGCACGGGATCCTCGTCCAGGGCCGCGGCTCGGCCGCCAACAGCGCCGTGTGCTACGCGCTGGGGATCACCGCGGTCGACCCGGTCGGGGGCAGGCTCCTGTTCGAGCGGTTTTTGAGCGAGGGCTGCCGCACCTGGCCCGACATCGACTTGGACCTTCCCAGCGGCGAGCGCCGCGAGCGCGTGATCCAGGAGGTCTACCGCCGGTACGCCCCGCGGGGGGCCGCCATGACGGCCAACGTCATCACCTACCGCAGCCGCAGCGCCATGCGCGAGATCGGCAAGGCCCTGAACCTGCCGGAGGCGATGATCGGGTGCTTCTGCGACCTGCACGGCGGCGGGGACTACTCCCCCACCCTGGAGCTGCGCGACCAGCTGAGGATGGCGGGGCTGCCGGAGTCGCACCCGCGGCTGCCTGCGCTTCTGTCCCTGTACCCGCGCCTGCGGGGCCTGCCCCGGCACCTGGGCCAGCACAGCGGCGGCATGATCATCTGCCGGGGCGAGCTCGACTCGGTGATGCCCCTTGAGAACGCCGCCATGGCCGGCCGGATCGTCGCCCAGTGGGACAAGGACGACTGCGAGGACCTGGGAATCGTTAAGGTCGACTTCCTGGGGCTGGGCATGATGGCGGCCCTGCAGGACTCCCTGGAGATCTGCCAGGCGCGGGGGCGTCCGGTGGATCTTGCCCGCATCCCCAAGGACGACCCGGCCACCTTCGAGCTGCTGCAGCGGGCCGACACAGTCGGCGTCTTCCAGGTCGAGTCCCGCGCCCAGATGGCGACTTTACCCCGGATGAAGCCCAGGGACTTCTACGACATCGCCGTCGAGATCGCGATCATCCGCCCGGGGCCCATCCACGGGGACGCCGTCCACCCCTACCTCGAGCGCCGGGCCGGCCGGCAGCCGGTGACCTACGCCGACCCGCGGCTCGAGCCGATCCTCGGCCGCACCCTGGGGGTCACCCTCTTCCAGGAGCAGATCTTAAGGATCGCGATGGTGCTCGGGCGCTTCACGGCCGCCGAGGCCGACGAGCTCAGGCGGGCGATCGGCTTCAAAAGGTCCGACGGGCGCATGCAGCGCATGCAGGAGAAATTGCGGGAGGCCATGGTCCGAAACGACGTCGGCCCGCAGGCCGTCGAGGAGGTGGTCCGCTCTCTGGCCTCCTTCGCCCTGTACGGGTTCCCCGAGAGCCACGCGCTCAGTTTCGCCCTGATCGTCTACGCCAGCTCCTACCTGAAGGTCCACCGGCCGGCGGAGTTCTACGCCGGGCTCATCAACAACCAGCCGATGGGCTTCTACAGCGTGGCGACCCTGGTCCAGGACGCGCGCCGGCACGGGATCCGGGTCAAGCCCGCCTGCGCCGCCGCCTCCGGATGGGAGACCTCGGTCGAGGCCGACGACGCGATCCGGATCGGCCTGCACCGGATCCGGGGCCTGCGCGAGGAGGCGGCCAAAGCGATGCTGCGAACCCGGGCCGAGCGGCCCTTCGCCTCGCTCGAGGACTTCTCGGCCCGCACGTCCTTCGACCCCGCGGAGCGGCGCCTGCTCGCCGCCTCCGGCGCGCTGAACGCCCTGGCCGGCCACCGCAGGGCGGCCCTGTGGGCGGTCGAGGCCGAAGCGGACCCGGACGGCCTCTTCGCCGGCTCGGCCTCCGGGGAGCTTTCCCCTCTGGAGGCGATGACCCACCTCGAGCGGATCGCCGCCGACTACCGCACCCAGTCGCTCACCGTGGGGGAGCACCCCATGGGGGCCCTGAGGGCCTCGCTCGACCCCGGGATCCTGCGCTCGGGCGACCTGGCGGGGCTGCCCGATGGCTCGCGCGTCACTGTCGCCGGAACCGTGATCTGCCGCCAGAGGCCGGGGACAGCGAAGGGGTTCGTCTTCGTGAGCCTGGAGGACGAAACCGGAGTCGCCAACGCGGTCGTCCGGCCAAACCTTTTTGAGGCGTGCCGGGCGGTCATCACCCGGGAGCCCGCGCTTGCCATCCAAGGGCGCCTGCAGGTGCATGAGGGCGTGATCCACGTGAAGGCCGACCTCATCCTTCCCCTGCGCTCGGCCCAGCTGCCCGCCGCCGCCTCGCACGACTTCCACTGACCCCTCCGCAGACCATGACCTCCCCGGAAACTCCCGCCCACCGGAACCTCAAGCGCCTGGCGTTGGCCTGGGCCCAGGCCAACGGCCTGCCGCTGTGCGCCGAGGAGGTGTCTCTGCCCCGCTGCCCTTACCGGGCCGACCTCGCCGCGGCGAGTGCGCGGGTGTCCTCGCCTGCGGGGATCCTGGCTGTGTTCGAGTGCAAGCAGTCCCGCTCCGACTGGCTGCGCGACAGCGCCCGGGAGGGCGAGACCCGGCGCCGGGCGCGCGAGGTCGCCGAGCGGCTCCGGGCCCTGCGGGACCTGGTCGCCGTCCACAGGCCCGACCTGCGGCGCGGGGAGAGCCTGTTCGCCGAGTTCGACGCCTACGACTACACGGGCTTGAGGCACGACACGCTGCACGGCCTGGAGACCGAAATGGCGACCCTGCAGCGCAAGCTCGCCGGCTCGGTCAAGTTCGACCGGCTGGCGCGCTACCGCACCTGCAGCCTGCGCTACCTCGTGACCGAACCGGGGATCGCCGAGGAGCACGAGATCCCCGTGGGCTGGGGATGGCTCGAGCGGGCCGGGGAGCGGCTGGACCTGCGGGTGAGGCCGGTGCGGACCGACTGCGACGCGGCCACCCGGGTCGCGGCCCTGGAGCGGATCGCCAGGGCCGGGACGCGGCTGTTGGGCGCGGCCTACCGGGCCGCCGCTACGGCGACTTCGGAGGAGCCGGGGGAGGCGAAGGCGGAACGTTCTTCGAACGCTCCAGCTCCAACGTCTTGAGCCGCTCCAGCTCGAGCGGGTGCTCCTCGAGCATCTCGCGCTCCGACACGCGGCCCGTGAGCCAGGCCAGGCTCATCGGGTACACGTCGGGGTTGAAGATGACGAAGTACAGGTGCCAGACGATGATCGCCAGGGTGGCGAGGATCGCCTCGTAGAAGTGGATCGTCCGGGAGATGTCGAACCCGAGCTTGGTCAACAGTCCCATCGAGGTGTTGTCAAACCACAGGACCAGGCCAGTGAGCCCCATCAGGATCGTGCCCCAGACGAGCGCCCAGTACTCGGCCTTCTCGATGTAGCAGAAGCGCCCGAACTTGGGTTTCTCCTCGGACAGCCCCAAGTTGTACCGGAGGACCCCGAAGGGGTCGGTCAGGTCCCGCTTGTTGGGCAGCAGGGCCATGAACAGGCTCCGGCCCGACGGGGTGAAGGCGAGGTAGGCCATGTGCCAGACGCCGGCCGCGACCATCACGATCCCGGCAACCCGGTGGACCAAGCCACGCAGGTCGAAGAGCCGGTGGGAGAGGTCGCGCACAGCGACCACCCACCAGCTGTCCGGGTAGTGCAGCGCAAAGCCGGTCACGACCAGGACGAGGAAGCTCAAGACCAGGGTCCCGTGCTGCATCCGCTCCTGGGCGGTCATGCGCAGGTAGAGGCGGTGCGCCACGGGCTCCTCCTCGATCAGGCCCTTGTGGATCGCGAGCTTTCGGCGGACCTTCTTCAGAAGGTCGAGCGCGTTGTGCAGGAACATCCCGCCCACGACGACGACGATCAGCAGGACGTAGGCGCTGGCGATCAGGTGGAGGACGGGGTTGCTGCCCTCCTTCTGCCGGGCCGAATCGGGGCTCACGTGGACCTTGCCCACCGTGAAGCGGGTGTTGGCGCCCGGGTGGCACTGGCCGCAGGTCTTGACCAGGTTTTCCTTGGAGATCGTCGAGGTCGGGTCGTCCTGGCTCTTGATCGCGTGCGAGCTGTGGCAGGAGGCGCAGTTGGCGACGACAACCGAGCCCTCCCGCACCGCCATCCCGTGGTAGCTGTCGGTGAAGGTCTGGAAGGTGCCCGGGGCCATGCCGTACTTGCTGGTGAGCTTAAGCGAGGCGTGGCAGGTCGCGCAGACCTGCTGGGCGATGTTCGCCTTGTAGACTGGGGACGTGGGGTCGGTGTGGGCCCGGATGTCGTGCTCGCCGTGGCAGTCCGTGCAGGTCGGGGCGTCCGGGCTCCCCTTGCGCAGGGCCGAGGCGTGCACACTCGAGGCGAACTCCTTGGCTATCCCCGCGTGGCACTTCGCGCAGGTCTCGGCCGAGCGAACCTTGGCCATGCGGCCGCCTGTCTGCAGGCCCCGGTTCATCTCGTGGGCGCCGTGGCAGTCGACGCAGTTGGCGGCGTCGACCTTGCCCTGCTTCAGGGCCGCCCCGTGGACGCTCTGGTCGTAGGAGCCGACAAAGAGGTTGCCGCGCAGGGCCTGGCTTGCGACGGCGGCCTTGTGGATGTGGCAGGACTCGCACAGGGCGGTCTGCACGCGCTTCAGCTCCAGGAGCTCGCCTTTGGCGGCGGGCACGGCGACGGCGTGCTTGTGGCAGGTCAGGCAGCTGGGGGCGTCCGCCGAGCCCGCGAGGGCCTTCCCGTGGGCGGAGGCGAGGAACTGGGCCTTGGCGGACTCGTGGCACTTCCCGCAGGACTCGGTCTGGCGCTCCCGGGTGAACGCGGAGCTCGCAAGGCCCACCTTTTGGACCGCGTGGCTTCCGTGGCAGGAGGCGCAGGCGGTGTCGGCGCCCTTCGGAACCGGCGCAAGGCCCAGCCGGTGGTGGAAGGCGTGCTTGGTGCCGATGTCATCGTGGCAGGAGCCGCAGTTGACCGGGGTCACCTTGTGCGGCACGTCGGAGGCGTCGATCCCCTCGTGGCAGTCGGTGCACTTGAGAGAATCGTGGGCGGACTTTGCCAGCTCGGCCGAGTCGACAAAGATCGACACCTCGGCCTTGCCCTTCTGCATCGTCTGGGTCCGGTCCGAGTGGCACTCCAGGCAGGCCTCGTTTGGACTTGCGCCCGTCAGACGGCCAACCGCGAGGGCTAGGGCGATCACGGGAAGCACTGTGCGCATTACTTGCATCATCCATGCTAACGGCGGGGGCGCGGGGGCGTCTCGCCGCGCCTTGGCTAAGCATGCGCACTTTTTGCCCTCGGGCCGCCCGGACCGCCGGACAGCGATTGCAGGGAACCCTTGGAATAATTGGGTTTCTGAGTAACCTGACCTCCTAATGAAATACCGCATATTCGCGCTGCTTATGGTCCCCGCGGCGGTGTTCTCCGCCGAACCCTCCATGACGTCCCCATCCCCCCAGCCCTCCCCTGCCGAAGCCGCCTCCTGCTCGGTCGACGGACCCAAGTCGGCCTGCGGCCTGCCCTCCAACGTCGTGATCGACATGTCGAAGGCCACGGTCCGCAAGACCGACGCTCAGTGGCGGAAACTCCTGAGTGCCGACCAGTACCGGGTCGCCCGCGAGCAGGGGACCGAGCCCCCCTTCCACAACGCCTACTGGAACAGCCATGAGGACGGGGTCTACTTCTCGGTCTGCAGCGACACGCCGCTGTTCGACAGCCGGGACAAGTTCGAAAGCGGGACGGGCTGGCCGAGCTTCACCCGGCCCATCGAGCCCCGCTTCGTCTCCGCGCAGACCGATTCGAGCTACGGCATGGACAGAACCGAGGTGCACTGCTCGGTCGACGGCGCCCACCTCGGCCACGTCTTCGACGACGGCCCTGCCCCGACGGGCAAACGCTACTGCATCAACTCAGCCTCGCTTCGCTTCATGCCGCGGGCCCAGTACGAGGCCTGGCTGTCCCAACATTCCCAATGAAACCCGTTGCCCTCGCCCTTTTTTTCGGCTCCGTTTTTTCCATGAGTTCCCCGATCCAGGCAAAGACCGAGTCGATCGTCCTGGGAGGCGGCTGCTTCTGGTGCACCCAAGCGGCCTATGACCTGCTGCCCGGGGTGACCCATGTGACGTGCGGCTACGCCGGCGGCACGGTTGCCAACCCGACCTACGAGCAGGTCTGCTCCCACGCCACCGGCCACGCCGAGGTGATCAAGATCGATTTCGACCCGGCCCAGGTCTCGCTCGAGCGGCTGCTCGAGTACTTCTGGAAGGTCCACAACCCGACGCAGGTCGGGGGCCAGGGGGACGACCAGGGCCCGCAGTACCGCTCGATCATCCTTTTCCAGGGCGAGGCGCAGCGCGCGGCCGCGGAGAAGGCAAAGGCGGAGGCCCAATCGGCCTTCTCCGACCCGATCACCACCGAGATTGTCCCCCTGGTGAAGTTCTGGCCGGCGGAAGCCTACCATCAGGACTACTTCGAGAAGCACCCCGGGCAGGGCTACTGCTCGGTGGTGATCCGGCCTAAGATCGACAAGCTGAAGAAATCGCTCCAGTCGGGCCACTGACCCGACTGTCAAGCGCGAGGATTACGGCCCCCCGGGACTCTAGCGGCGATAGCCGCCGCCGTGGTAACCGCCCCCGTGGCCCCAGCCGTGGCCGCCCTCCCAGCCCAGCCCGAAGCCGACCGCAACCGCGACGGGAGCCCAGTCCCACCAGGGGTTGTAGTAGCCGTACGGGTAGCCGTAGGGATACGGATAGGCCGGAGTCGTGTAGACCACCGTGGTCGCAGCCGCCGGAGCGGAGGCCGGGCCCGCCGACGGGGCGGCCGGCGCGTAGGGAGCTGCCGGAGCCTGGGGCGCACCCGGCGCGGATCCCTCGTCAGCAGCGCTGATCGGCCGGTACAAAACCGTCGTCATCTGGCCCGTCGAGGAAGCGTAGGCGACACTGACCGAATCGCTTGTCTGCTCGATTCGTGAGACCGTGAGCCCCTGGGCCTTGCCTGCGTTGAGCAGGTCGCCCGCCGTGGGCAGCTGGGGAACGTAGACAATCCGGTCGGGCGCGGGGGTCCCCGGGGCGGACGCATCGGGGGAGGTCTGGGCGAGGGCGCCCGTCGTGAGGATCGCTGCGGCGAACACCGCGGACAAGATCAGGTTTTCTGTCTTCATGGTTGATCGAGAAATCAGGGTTTGCTGGCCTATGCAGGACCGTAAGGTTTGACGCCTGCCGGACACAAAGGTGCCATGTATTTCTGTGAAGGCAAACGCGCCCCCGCCCGACACAAATGGCTCGGATTTTCCCATCTGAGCCTGTAAGAGCACCTAAGGATGAACCCAACCCCAGGCCCCCGATTCAGCGCACGGGCCCGCACGCTGCAGCGGATCGACCGCCTGGCGGGGGTTCCGGCGTGCGCGGTGCTGACGGCGGTACGGAGGCTGGGCGACCTGTTTGGCGGTTCCGCGGCGGGCGGCGAAACCGGATCGATTGTGTTTCTCAAACTCGCCGAGCAGGGCTCGACCGTCCTCGCGTACGACGCGATCCGCGCCGCGGTCGACCGGGTCGGACGGGACCGGGTGTACCTCCTGGCGTTTGAGGAGAACCGGTTCATCGTGGATGTCCTCGGCCTGATCCCCGAACGGAATGTTCTGACGATCCGCACCCGCTCGCTTGGCTCCATGATCGCAAGCGCCCTGGCGCGCCTGAGGGAGCTTCGCCGGATGAGACTTGGGGCCTGCATCGACATGGAGTTCTTCGCGCGGACCTCGGCCGCGATCTGCTACCTGACCGGGGCGAGGCGCCGGGTCGGGTTCCACACCTATTTCCGGGAGGGCCCGTATCGCGGCGACCTGATGACCCACCGGGTGCTCTACAACCCCCACCTGCACACCAACCGCACCTTCACGAGCCTGGTCCAGGCGCTCGACGCCGATCCGCGGCTCCTGCCGACATTCCCCCTGAATCCGCCCCCACCCTCTCCCCTGCCGCTGTTCAGGCCGGCGCCCGGGGAGGTGGCCGAGGTTCACCGAATGATCGCCGGGCTCGGCGTTCCGGAGGGCGGCCGCCTCATTCTCCTGAACGCGAACGCGGGCGATCTCCTGCCGCTGCGCCGCTGGGAGGCGAGCAACTACGTGGAGCTCGCCCGGCGGCTCCTCGCGGAATTCCCAGGCCTTTGCATCGGCTTCACGGGCGCCCCCGAGGAGAAAGCAATCGTCGCCGGCCTTGTCGCCCAGGTCGCTTCCCCGCGCTGCGTCTGCCTCGCAGGGAAGACGAGCTTAAGGCAGCTGTTGGTCGCCTACGGCCTGGCCGAGGTTCTGGTCACCAACGACAGCGGGCCCGCCCACTTTGCAGCCCTCACCCCGATCGATGTTGTCGCGCTGTTCGGCCCGGAAACACCGCTCCTTTTTGCTGCGCCCGGCCCCCGCAGCCACCCCCTCTGGGCTGGTCTTGCGTGCAGTCCATGCATCAACGCCTTCAACAACCGCCAGACCGCCTGCCGGGACAACGCGTGCCTGAGGGCAATTGCGGTCGAGCAGGTCTTCGAGACGGTGTGCGCGATCTTCCGGAAGCGGACGGGCTAAGCCCGCGAAAGAGCTAGGGCTGCGGCTTGCGGTCGTCGGAGCCCGACGGGCGGGAGTCCGAACGGGCAGGCGGGGCCGACGGCGCCGACGGAGTAGCCCGGGCCGCGGCCGGGTGGGCGGCCGCGCCGCCCGAGGGCCGCGAATCCGGAGCGTTGCTGCGAGCGCCCTGCGGTTCGCGGGACGGTGTCGCTGTGCCCCGCGCGGGGACCGGCTGGCCGCCCGGCGACGGGGCCGCGGGATGGCTGACCGAAGGCTGAGAGGGAGTGGGCGCCGGGGTGCTGCGGGCGCGCTCCGGGGCCGTGCGGGCGGCCGGAGCCGGCCGGTTCTCGGGCGCGCCCGCACGGGCGGGCGCCGGGGCATGGCCCCCGGACTCCCTGATGTTCTCTCGGGGAGCGGGCGCCGGGGGGCGTCTCGGGGAAAGCGGAGCTCCACGCATCGGGGCGGGCATCACGCGCTCGATTGCCGGGCGGCGGAAATTCTCGCGGCCGGCGCGCTCCCAGCGGGGATCCGGCCGCCAGATGGTGCCGCGGTGATCCGGTCCCGGGTTGCGCCAATCGCGGTAGTAACCCCAGTGGGGGTGCCACAGTCCGACCCAGATCCCGAAGTCATCCCAATTGCACGAGTAGCACAGCCAGGGGCCGACGGCAAAACCGACGCCGAAGCCGAAGAACGGGCCGGCGTATCCCGGCGGCACGGCATAGACGAGTTCGGGGTCGTACTGCGGGACGTAGATCAGGTTGTCCTCGGCGGGCAGGATGCAGATCTCGGTGCCCTCCCTCACGACCACCTGGTGCGGGGCCGTTCCCAGGGTGCCCGCAGCCAGGGCCCGGGCCCGCAGCCGCTGGACCGACCTCATGACCTCGGCCGGCTGCTGCTGGAAGGCCTCGCCCGCCGCCCGCGTGAAACGCAGGTTCGAGTCGAGCCAGCGGATGACATCCGGATAGCGGGCGAGCGCCCTCACGCTCTCGTCCCAGGGCTGGTCGTCAATCATCGCAGGGCTGCCCCCCTCGGAGAGGAAGCGGGCGGCCATCACGATGTCGGCCGGCACGGTGGTCGCCGGCAAAATGATCGCGATCAGGGGATCCGGATAGAGGGCGATCGGGGCGAGCAGCTGGTCGAGCTGCTCGGGGGTGTAGGCCGGAGGCGGGTTCGGCGTCTGCGCCGGCATATAGGCCGCAAAGGCGACGGCGATCAGGGAAAGCAGGGGGAGTTTCATGTTTGTGGGTATATGGCTAGTCGTTTCAGGACCGGACCGGTTTCGAGAACTTTTCAAGATTGGGCAGGAAACCGGTCAGAAGCCCGATCAGCGGAAGGAACCCGCAGACCTGGTAGACAAAGAAAATGCTCGTTCGATCCGCCAAATATCCGAGGGCCGCCGACCCGAGCCCCCCCATACCGAAGGCGAATCCGAAGAAAAGCCCGGCCACGGTCCCCGTCCGGCCGGGAATGAGCTCCTGCGCATAGACCAAGATAGCCGAGAAGGCCGAGGCGAGGATGACGCCGATCGGCACCGTCAGGATGATCGTCCACACCAGGTTCACGTGGGGCAGGATCAGGCTAAAGGGGGCCACCCCCAGGATCGACCCCCAAATCACGTACTTTCGTCCAAACCGGTCCCCCAGGGGCCCGCCGATCAGGGTCCCGGCGGCCACCGAGAACAGGAAGACGAACAGGCAGATCTGGGCTCCCTGGACCCCGACGTTGAACTTGTGGATCAGGTAGAAGGTGTAGTAGCTCGTCAAGCTGGCGAGGTAGAAGTACTTGGAGAAGATGAGCGCCATCAAGACGACGACCGACAGGACCACCTTCCTGCGTGACAGGTGCGGGTGCCACATCTGTTCGTGCTCACGGGTCCAGCGGCGCATCTCCGCAAGCCGACCGGCGTACCAGCTGCCCACACGCGATAGGACGATGATTCCGGCCAGTGCCAGAAGAGAGAACCACAGGATGTGGGCCTGACCCCGGGGCACGACGACCGCGGCTGCAAGCAGGGGGCCAAGGGAGGTGCCGAAGTTGCCCCCAACCTGGAAGACGGACTGAGCGAAGCCGTGGCGGCCTCCGGAGGCCATCTTGGCCATCCGGGAGGCCTCGGGATGGAAGACCGAGGAACCCAGGCCCACCAGGGCCGCGGAGGCGAGGACCATCCCGTAGTGGCGCGCGAAGGACAGGGCGACCAGGCCCACAAGGGTGCAGCCCATGCCGATTGCCAGGGAGTAAGGCTTGGGTTTGCGGTCCGTGTAGATCCCCACGACGGGCTGGAGGAGCGAGGCGGTCGCCTGGAACGTGAGGGTGATCAACCCGACCTGGGCAAAGTTGAGCTTGAAGGCAGCCTTCAGGAGCGGATAAAGCGCCGGCAGCAACGACTGGATCGTGTCGTTGAGCATGTGGGAGACGCTGATGGCCAGCAGGACCTTCAGCACCGTCCCCTGCCCGCCGGCCGGTTTTGCAACCGCCGCTGCAGCATTGTCGTCCGGGACCGCCATAAGCGGCCATACCGGCATCTTTTGGGCCTCCTGCCAAGTCCCATTGGCCTGCGGCGGGCGGGCGCCTCAATCCATTGCCCGCGCCGCCCCGCAGCCTACCAGGTCCGAACGCGGGCCGCCTCGGTGTTCGTGTCGGGTGCGACCTGGCCTCCGGGGAAGTCGGCGAAGATCGCCTCAAGCCCGGCCGGGACGCACTTTTCGGTGTCCGAGAAATATCCCGTGCGCTCCGCGCTCAGCTTGCACAGCAGGGCCCACTCCCCTTTTGCCGAGACGTGCCCGGCGTAGACGAAGAGATTCACGAACTGCGGGTAGCGGTTCTCATAGAAGCCCCCGTCCTTCGGAGTGATGCCGTAGTCAACGAGATACGGGTCGGCCACGAGATAGTCCAAGGCGAAAACGTAGTCGGTCGTCCCGAGCTCCGAGGCCGGCCGGTACTCCAGCCCGTAGGCCTCGAGCCGCGAGGCGACCAGCTGGGCGTAGCCCCGGAACTCCCGCGTCCCCGCGTAGTCCTTGCGGGTCGGCATGAGCACATAAGTCTTTCCCTTGAACTCGGGCTGGGCGCGCAGTTCGACCGCGGTGCGCCAGTTGCCGCGGCGGTGGACGACCGTGTCGGGGCTGGCAAGAGCGGACGCCGAGGCAATCGCGGCAAGGATCAGGGTGGTGAGCGTCTTCATGGTGGGTCGTTGTGGGATAAGGGTTCGCAATCGTGGGTTGAAAAGAGAGGGGCCCGGGCTCATTCGTCCCTGGGACCTAGGGGGAAGCTCGACGAGGACGGCCTCTCCATGAGGATCACCCGCAGCCCCCGCGGCACGATGATCGACAGGTCCTTGGCGTAGCCGTAGCCCTCGACCCGGCACTCGTACTTGAGGGTCCAATCCCCCTTTTCCTGGACGTGGCCGTTGTAGATCTTGAGGTCCACGTAGTGCGGGTAGCGGTCATCGACCGGATGGGTGCCGCCGCCCGGACCTCCGGTCGCGCCGAGGCCAACCGACGGCTCGCCGACCGCATAGTCCAAGGTGATCAGGTAATCGGTCGCCCCCGCATCCGCGGTTGCGTGCTGCTGCATGCCGCGGGCGCCGAGTTCCCTGGCGGTCAGGTCGGCGTACTCCTGAAACTGGGCCGTTCCCAGGTTCGACCGGCGCAGAGGCAGCAGGACGTAGGATCTTCCCTTGAGTTCAGGAAGGGTCTGGAACCTGCGGACGGTGAGCCGGGCGCCGCCCAGGTGAATCACCGAACGGTCGACCCCTTGCTCCGGCTCGGAGGCGAGCCGGGACTCGGCGACCTCGACAGCGGGCATCTGGACGACTTCCGGCGCGCGGCCGGCCCGTCCGGGCGGAGCCGGGGCTGCCGGGCTCGCGGCCGCAGGGGCTGCCGCGCGCTCGAGGCGCACGGCGACCGCCCCCGTCTCCGGGTCGACACGCGCCACAAGGCCCGTTCCCTCAAGCATGAGCGTCAGGGCCTCTCGCGGTGTGTGCTCGCCTCGGACGGCGTTCGTCTTCGACCCGGCGAGTGCCCCGGGCGCGAACAGGATCTGCCGGCCCGACTGCGCCGCAAACTGCTTGAGCGTCACGGGCGCCTCCGCGGCGGGCACGTCGAAGCGGCACGGGGCCTCTACGCCCCGGACCGGGGCGGCCGCGAGGGCAAGGCCGGCGACGCATCCGAGGATGCGTCTGAGCCTGGCCTGTGATGGGGTCCTCATTGGGGTGTCTCGTTCCGGTTCGTCTATTCAACCCGCGGCGCGGGGTCTTCCGCTAAGGGGATTTTTCGTGGCTGAGGACGAGTTCGAAGTCCCCCCTGCGGGTTGCCCGTACGGCGAAGTCCGACTGCAGGAGTCTCACGAAGCCCTCGGCGTTGTCCGAGCGGAAGGACACGCTCAGGCGCACGCCGGCCAACTCCGGGTCGCCGATCACAAGGCGCACCGTGTTGTGCCGATTGAACTCGCGGGCGATCTGCCCGAGCGGCGCGTCGGTGAAGTCCAATAGCCTCGGCCTCCAGGCAAGCCGCTCCTCCACCTGGGAGTCGGTGAGGGTCGTCACCTCGGCCGGGGTCCCCGGCTTGTCCCACTCGAGGACCGCCCGCTGCCCCGCGTCGAGCGCCGGCACGCGCACGCCCGGGCGGGGACCGGCCGCGTGGTCCACGCGGACCCGGCCCTCGGAGACCAGGACATCGACCGACCGGTCGGCAAGGCGCACGTCAAAGGCCGTGCCCACCGCCCTCACAGCGACGCCGCCGGCCCGGACTACGAAGGGCCGCTCTCGGTTCTTGGCGACCTGAAAATGCGCCTCCCCGCGCTCGAGCCGGACGCGGCGCTCGCGCGGCGAATATTCAACCGCAAGCTGGGCGCCCCGGTTCAACTCGACGACGGAGCCGTCCTCGAGGATGTGCTGTGGGATCGGGCCGGCCAGGGGGGCCGAGAGGGTTTCAACCCGCGCCGGCGCGGCGGCGGGCGCCCCACCCCGCCAGAAGGCCAGGCCCACGGCCAGCGCCGCGGCCAGCGGCAGGGCCGCCCAGAGCCCAAACCGGCCCAGGACCGGGGCGAGCCACCGCTGCGGGGGCGCGAGCAGATCCGGGTCTGGCACGGCGTGGACGCTCGTCTGGATCCCGGCGAGGCGGTCCAATTCCTCCCAGCCCCAGCGGTGGCCGGCCAGCGCGGCCCGGTGGCGCGGGTCCGCGGCGAGCCACTGGGAGAGGCCGTCCTGCTCCTCGGCGGACAGTCCGCGGTCCTGGCGCAGGACCCACTGGGCGGCCTCCTGCGCAATCGTCTCTTCGGCGGGGGTTGGCTTGCGGCTGTCTTTCATGGTCGCGGGGAAATGGGGTAGCCTTTGCGGCGGAAGTATTCGATGCACTTGCGCAGCCCGATCCCTCCCTGGGCCTCGACCGTGTGGACCGAGATCCCGAGCCGGGCGGCGACCTCCTCCTGGGAAAGCCCGTAGATCTTGCGCAGGGTCATGACCTGGCGGCACCGGTCCGGAAGGGACCGGATGGCGTCCAAGAGGACCCGGAAGTCCTCGGCGTGGGCCACGGCCTCCGGGACGTCGATCGCCTCGTCCGGGACCGCCTGCGGGTCGAGTTCCTCCGCACCCTCGGGGCGCTCCACCCGCCGGTGCCGAAGGCGGTTGAGTGCGAGGTTGCGCGAGGTCACGAAAAGAAAGGCCCTGACGCAGGCGACCGGACCGGTCTCGCGCGCCCGGATGAGCCGCGCGTAGGCCTCCTGCACGATGTCATCCCCGTCGGACAGCGACGGGAAGCGCCGGCCGAGCCATGCCCGCAGCAGGGACTCGTGAGGCAGCACCTCCTCGGCGAACCAACGGGCCTGTTCTGGATCCTGGGGCGGCACGGTAAAGGGGCGGGGTCACCGGACTGCGGTGTACCCGCAGGTTAAACACCCCAGGAGCCTAAACCAACTAAACAAATCCGTCGAACCGCGGCCCCAAGTTTCGGAGGGGCCGTGCGCCCAGCCCTAGGGCTGGTGGGGCAGGTCGCTTCGCGACAGGAACTTGCGAAGCTCCCCGGAATCGGATGGAATCTGCGGGGCCCCGTCGTAGACAAACTTCCAGGAGCCGTCCGGCTGCCTCTTCCAGATCGTGACAAAGATCCCGGGGGTTGCGGTCGTCTTGCCGTCGGGCGCCCGCTCGGTCGCCTCGTAACGGCCCCAGGTGTAGCCCAGGGTTCCGTCCGCGGAGACGTCGACCTGGAGGGGTTCCCACGTCAGCTGGAACGCCGGGTTGGGCCCCTCTTTCTGTCCGGAGCGGGCCCGGGAGGCCGCGACCCGCGCGGCGAATTCGGCGCGCGTGAGGCCCAGGCGCTCCGGCAGGAAGCACTCCGGGGCCATGTTCGCCAGGAACGCCTCGGCGATCCCGGAGCGGGCTGCAAGCGCGCAGAATGCGCGCTCGGTCTGGGCGAGCTCCGCTTTGAGTTTCTCGCGACTTTCCGCGTGGGCCGCGGGCACAACCGCAAGCGCAAGGACAAGGAGGGGCAGGGTCTTCATCGCTGGGGCAAATCTGGGGTTCGGGGCTGGACCGCGGGGAAACAGGCCCGGAAAAACCCCGGCCGTCAAGCCCCGTGCTCCCCCACCCCCGCGGCTAACCCGCAGCGGCCTTCTCGTCGACCACCCTCAGGCTGATCCGAAACTCGGTGCCGTGATCCTGGGGGCTCGAGGCCACGTCACGGGTCACGACCTCCACCGAGCCGCCGAACTGGGTGACGAATTTCCGCATGAGAGGCATCCCAAAACCCGTGCCCCGCTCCCCGGCCGTGCCCGTGCGGCTGGCGCTTCGCATCACGTCGAAGAGGTTCTCGAGGACCTCCGGAGGCATGCCGATCCCGTGATCCCGGATCCCCACGCAGACCGTGCCGCCCTCGAGGCGGGTAGTGATGTCGATCTGCCCGCCCGGTTGCGAGAACTTGATCGCGTTGCTCAGGACGTTGCCGAAGACCGAATTGATCAGGGAACTGGGTTCCGCCGCGACGCTGACCTCCGAGGCCTCCAGACGGACCGTGAGCTGCTTGGCCTGGCTGCGGTCCTCCATGAGCATAACCGCCTCGGCCAGGGCCGGGCGCAGTGGGACCGGCTTGAGGGCGATCGCCTTGTCCTCGGCCCGGCGCATCTCGCGGACAAGGTTGGTGAGGCCGATGCCGTTCTTTACCGCGGCCGCCACACGCGGGATGTAGCGGTTGATGTCCTTGTCGGGGTGCTTGACCACGATCTCCAGCGCGAGGCTCGCCACGGCGAACTGGTTGGCGACGTCGTGGCAGACGATGTGGAGCATCTCCTTCAGCTCGGTGTTTTTCTTGGCGATCTCGAGCTGCTGGGCGCGGATCGTCAGCTGCGTGCGCACGCGGGCCAGAAGCTCCGGGGGCCGGAAGGGCTTGGTGACGTAGTCGTTTCCCCCGAGCGCAAAGCCCCGGACGACGTCGTCGACCTCGGTCTTGGCGGTCAGGAAGATGATCGGCACATCGTGGGTCGCCGGGGCCGCCCGGAGCCTCTGGCAGACCTCGTAGCCGTCCATCTCGGGCATCATCACGTCCAGGAGCACCAAGTCGATCCGATCGGCCGCCTCGCACAGCTTGAGGGCCTTCGCCCCGCGGTTGGCGACCTTCAGGTCGTAGTCGGCCTTCAACAGCCCCACAAGGATGTCGATGTTGGCCGGGGTGTCATCGACCAGAAGGATGCAGGGGCGGGTGGGATGCGGGTTCAGGCTCATGGGGTTCGGGAGGTAACGGGACCGTGGGGCGTTCTTGGCGGTGGCGAACTGGCCGGTTCGGCTCAGGCGGGATTCGAGGCGAGCAGCTTCCGCAGGGACGCCAGGTGCCCTGAGGCCTCCTCGAAGTCATAATTGGATACCGACGAGGCAACCCGGCGCGCCGCCGCGGCCAGCGCAGTTCCTGCGGTCGCGGCGGAAAGGCTGTCGGCGGCTTCGGTCGCCCGGGTGTCCCCCTGGGAGAGGAGCTTATCGAGCTGGGTGAGCAGGGCCTCGACCCGGGTCCGGTCGATCGCCGCCGGCGCTGCAGAAGGCTGCGGCTTCTCGGAACACAGCTGGGCCAGCCCACCGATGACCGGCTCCAATTCCGCCAGGACAGCCGCGAGCGCCGGCTCGATCGCCTGCGGGCCGCCGCGCTGGGCGCAGGCGCGCTCCAGCTCGGCTGCCGCTGCGGCCAGCCGCTTGGCCCCGATGCTCGCCGCAGTGCCCTTGAGGGTGTGCGCCGTGCGCTCGGCCGCCCGAGGATCCGGATCGGAACAGGCGGAGCGGAAAAGTTCCGCGAACCGCCCCTGCCCATCTCTGAAGCGCCCCAGGAGCTTGCGGTACAACTGCTCATTGCCGGCGGCTGTGGCCAGCCCCGCCGCCGTGTCAATCCCGGGCAGCTCCGCCGGAAGCGGGGCCTTGGGGCTTTCCGGATCGCGCGGCTGGGCCGCCGCACCGGGCCGCGAGGGCTTAACCCATCGCGCTATGGTCGCAAACATCTGGTTCACGTTGAGGGGCTTGCCGATGTAGTCGTCCATGCCCGAATTTCGGACGAGCTCCTTGTCCGACTCCATCGCACTCGCCGTCATCGCAATCACCGGCAGCGACGCCAAGGCGGGATTCTCGCGGATCCTCCGGGTTGCCGTGTAGCCGTCCATGACCGGCATTTGGCAGTCCATCAAAACCCCGTCGAAGCGCTCCCCCTGGGCCAGCAGATCCAAGGCCTCCTGGCCGTTGTTGGCTAGGGCCACCTCGATCCCGGCCCCGCGCAGGAGCTCAAGAGCAAGCTCCTGGTTCAAGTCATTGTCCTCGACGAGGAGAAGCCGGGCTCCCTCGATCTGGCGGGTGCTCGCGATCGAGTCGCCCGTCCGCTCCCTGGCGCCAAGCTCGACGGCCCGCCCCTTGCCGATCGCCTCGCCGATGGTCTCGAAGAGAGTCGATGGGGTCACGGGCTTCGTCAGGACATGGTCGAGCCTGACGCCCCGCTGCTCGGCCGCGGCCTGGGCATCCTCCCGGCCAAACGCCGTCACCATGATGACTACGGGGCCGTCCTTGCCCTCTGCCTTTTGGAGCCTTTCGGCGCAGGTCACCCCGTCCATCCTCGGCATCCTCCAGTCCATGAGAGTCAGCCGGTACGGGTGCAACTGGGCTTTCGCTTCCTTGACCATGTTCAGCGCGATGTCGCCATCGGAGGCTGTGTCCACGGACAAGCCAAAACTGGTGGCGATTTCCGAGAGAATCTCCCGGACGGCCTGGTTGTCGTCGACGACCAGCATCCGGATCCCCTTCATCTGGTCGGCGGAGAACATTCGCCGCGGCTGGGCCTCGGCCGGCACGCCGAAGCGGGCGTGGAAGTGGAAGGTGGAGCCCTTCCCGGCCTCGCTATCCGCCCAGATCCTGCCGTCCATCAGCTCGACCAGCTTTTTCGAGATCGCAAGCCCGAGTCCCGTGCCTCCGTACTTGCGGGTCGTCGAGGTGTCCGCCTGGCTGAAGGACTGGAACAGGCGCGCGAGCTGCTCGGGGGTCATCCCGATCCCGGTGTCCCGAACCCAGAAGTGCATCTCGATCTGGTCGCCGCTCAGGGCCACCGGCTCCACCCCGAGGACGATCTCGCCCGAGCTCGTGAACTTGACCGCGTTCGTCGCCAGGTTGATCAGGATCTGGCCCAGGCGCAGGGGGTCGCCAACCAGGGCGTGCGGGAGCCCCGGGGCGACCTTGAACAGCAGCTCCAGCCCCTTGTCCTCGGCCTTGGTTCCAAGAAGGTTGGCGAGGTTGTCCAGGACATCCTCCAGCCGGAACTCGGTCCGCTCGACGGTCATCTTGCCGGCCTCGATCTTGGAGAAATCGAGGATGTCGTTGATGATCCCCATCAGGTGCTCGGCCGAGCGGTGGACCTTCTCGACGTAGTTGCGCTGGCGGGTGTTGAGGTCGGTCTGGAGCGCGAGGTGGCTCATCCCGATGATGGCGTTCATCGGGGTGCGGATCTCGTGGCTCATGTTGGCAAGAAAGTCGCTCTTGGCTCATGTTGGCAAGAAAGTCGCTCTTGGCCTTGGTCGCCTCCTCGGCGATCTGCTTTGCCTTGAGGATCTCTGCCTCGGCCTGCTTCAGTTTGGTGATGTCCGTCAGCCACCCCGCGAGGCCGGGCTCGCCCTCGAAGTCGGTGTTCATGAACGTCACGAGGACGTCCCGGATCTGCCCGTCCGGCGCGTACATCCTGGTCTCGATGTCCCGAACCACGCCCTCTCGCTCCATGGCAGCAACGATGGCCCGCCTATCCTCCGGATTTACGTAGGCGCTTTCAGCCCGCGTTCCGGGCTGCATTCTCGCAATCTCTCCGTGGCGCGGATTGGCGAAGCGGATCACTCCGTTGACCGAGATCGCGATCCCCACGGGGGAGGTGTCCAGGATCCGCTTGAGGAACTCCCGCTGGGTTGCCAGGGCCGCCTCGGCCCGTTTGCGCTCGGTGATGTCGACCACCGTGGAGATCAGCATCTGCATCCCGCCGGACTCGAGCGCGTAGGCGGTGACCTCCACATTGAGAATCCGGCCATCCTTGTGGCGGTGGGGACGCTCGAAAGTGACCATGCTGCCGCTGGCCTTCAGCTGGTCGTACAGCGGCTGAAGGTCCTCGAGCTTGTAGTCCGGGTCCCAGTCCGACACCCGCAGGGCGAGAAATTCCTGGTCGGTGTAGCCGAGGTAGCCAAGCGCGGCCTTGTTGGCATACACGACTAGCCCGTTGTCCGGCCGGATCCAGACCATCGGCCCGGCGTTCTCAACGACAAGCCGGTTGAACTGCAGCTGCTTTTCCGCGCGCTTGCGCTCGGTCGCGTCGGAGAAGCAGACCACCGACCCCATCCGCGTCCCCTCCCGTCCCATGGGGGCTGTCGAATACGAGACCTCGACCGGAGAGCCGTCCTTCCTCCAGAAGATCTCGTCGTCGGCGCGGATCGCCTTGTTCTCGCTCCGGGCGTGGTAGAGCGGGCACTCGCGGGCGGGGAAGACAGAGCCATCCCGCCGATGGTGGTGAATGAGCCCGTGGCTCTCCTTGCCCTGCAGCTCCTCGAAGCGGTCGTAGCCGAGGATGCGCAGGCCCGCCGGGTTCATGAAGGTGAACCTTCCCTCGTCATCGACCCCGTAGATGCCGTCGAAGCTCGACTCGAGAATGAGCCTCATGCGCTCTTCCTCAATGCGGAGCCGTCGCTCCATTGCCTGGCGCTGGCTTATGTCCCGGAGCGAGACACAGATGCTACCGGGCCTGCCCGGGATCTCCTTCATGCGGGAGATGGCCGAGTCGAGCGGGATCCTGCGACCGTCTTTTCTCACCCCGTCGCCGCTCACGTAAACAGTCGGCGTGCCGTCCTTGCCGCGCGTCTCCGCGAGGTGGCGTTCGCGCTTGGCCTTGTGGTCGTCGCGCATGGAGCCGGGGAGCAGCGCCTCGGGTTCCAGGCCCTTCAACTCTCCCGGCCCGTAGCCGAAGATCTGCTCGGCCTGGCGGTTCGCATAGACGATGGCGCCAGCCTCATCGGTGACGATCAGCCCGTCGGGTTCGGAGTTGAGGATCTGTCGGAACCAGCTCTCGGCGCCGGCCAGTTCATTGCGCTGCCGCTCGATCTCCCGGGTCTGGGCGTCCGATGCTCCCGCCGTCCGCTTCAGCACCTCGATCGAACGGGCGAGGTACCCGGTCTCGTCGTTAGCTTCCGTATGCGGCACCGTCCGCACGTAGTCCCCCTTTGCGATTGACTCGACTGCGGCGCGCAGGCCCCACAGGGGCGGGATCGTCTGGCGGAAAAGAAGGATCCCCAGCCAGGTTACGGCGATGAGCATCCCGGTGATCGTCGCCACGAGTTCCTTGCGCGAGTTGTCGATCGCCGTGACCGCCGCCTCCCGGCTCCGGTTGGCCAGATCCTGGTTATAGTCGATCCACCTCCCCAGGGTTTCGAGGACCCGGCTCGTCAGGGGATCCAGGGAGTCGCGGAAGCGCACCGTGGCCAGGTCCCGGTGCCCCGACGCGGACAGGTCCAGGACGTTGTCCGCCTCCTTCAGCCACTCCTGCGCCGCGTCGGAGAAGGCTTTGAACAGCTGCCGGTCGAGGTCCTCGGCGAGCAGGTCCCGCTCGTATTTTCCGAGGCCGTCGTTGAGCTGGTGCTTCGCGAAGGCAAAGTCCCTGAGGTACCGCGCCTGGATCGTCGGGTCGCTCGTGCGGAGGTGGTTTCCCACATTGCCGCGAATCAGTGTGATGTCGCGGGCAATGTTTGCCTGAACGGCCAGGCTCGGGGCGACGTTGTCGGCAAGGAACCGGCTGCGCTCCTCGATCCGGCTAAACTGGGCTCTTGATCAAAGATTGGGGACATGGGGCGTTGGAAGCGCCACCATGTCCCCTATGCACTTACACCTGACTCTTCCCGGATACCGCATCCTCCGGTGGGAGAGCAACTCTTTGAT